>CAYPFH010000008.1:0-32307 GCA_964409825.1 uncultured Desulfobacterales bacterium
CCCCTACCGAAGGAGGAGACCATGAGTTTTTCGTCCTATGACGAGATCATCCAGTTCGCCATTGACAAGGAAATCGAGGCGGCGGAGTTTTACGAGGAATGTGCCGGGAAAGAATCGTTTTCCGGCGCCCGGAAGACTCTGGAGGGGATGGCGGCCGAGGAGCGAAAGCATCAGAAGATGCTCGAAAATATCGAACGGAGCCAGGCGCCCCCGGAAGGCTACGACTGGAAGTGGATTCCGGACATGAAGCGGAGCGACTACATGATCGACCTGACCTACGAGCCCGGGATGCACTACACCGATATCCTTCGCCTGGCCATGAAACGGGAAGAAAACGCCCTGAAGCTTTACAACGAGCTTCAGGACAAGACCCCGGACGAGGGGCAGAAAAAGATCTTCAAAATGCTCTGCCAGGAAGAGGCCAAGCACAAGCTCTTTTTAGAAACCCTTTACGACGACTATATGGCCGCTCAGGGAGACTAGAACTGAAGAATGCCTAAAATGCCTAAAGTGGATTCGTGGCTTCGACTCGGCCTTTGCAATGCCGGCAGCAGAGGTAGAATCAATGCCCCCTGCGAAACAATAGAACGTCGGAGCGATGCGATGCCAAATTTTAGGCATTTTAGTTCATTTTAGGCATTTCCTGCAATTCTCCGGATCCCAATATTTTGCCGGCAGGCCCATGTCTTTCCCTTTTCCTACCGAAATGCCGTGAAAAAACTGACCATCGAACAGCTTCGGGTGCTTTCCGTGGGGCCCGTGGATTTGGAGGTCGATAAAGGCCGGTGCACGGGCATCCGGGGGGCGGCAGGCGCAGGAAAAACGCTGTTGCTTCGGGCTATTGCCGATATGACCGAGCATACCGGACGGGTATCGCTGGACGGCATCGCCTCGCGTTCCATGAGCGGCATCGCCGTTTCCCTGGACCGGTTCACCCAGACGGCGTGGTCTCAGAAGGCGGCGATCGAAGCAAGGTTGATTCTTGGGCAGGAGTGGGGAACAGCGATCGGGGAGATCCGAAAAGAGAGCATCCGAAGCGGGCTGATTCCGATCATCAATTCCATGACCGTGGCCGGAATTGTGAGCCTGCCGGGAATGATGACCAATCAACCCAGCGAGACCGTATATTTCCTGACGAAATCCACCGGGTTGTAAGATTCCTTGGCTTTGCGCAGCCCGGGATCGCCCAGGTCCTGCTCCCGGTTGACGAGGGTGAACCCGTCGGCTTCGTTTTCCAGAAAGAGTTGGTTGACGGCCTGGTAGACCCCCTTGAAGCCGGTGCAGCCCTTTTCAAAGTGGATCACCAGGGTGTCGTCGGTGAGGGCCTCGGCCACGGTGTAGGCCACGGGGGTTTCTTCGACCGTCAGCGCCCCGCCGATCAGGCGCGTCAGCGTTTCCCAATGCTGAAAAACCCGGGTGATGGCCCGATTCTCCGCCGCCAGGGTTTCGGATGCTTCACAGTCCCGCCACAGGCACCATTCCTCCTGCATTTCCAACGCCATATCGATGATTTCCGGCGACATGGGCTGAAACCGGTAGTCGTATTTTTTCTTGAACTGCTTGAGCAGGTTTTTCTTTTTGTGGAACCGGTTTCCCTTCAGCGCGACCAGTTCATCGACCCGGTACAGATAGTCCCAGTGTTCGCGGGCGTCTTCGATCCGGATCCGGTCGCCCAGGGCGTTTTGAAGATGCGCTTTGAGCCCCTCCGGCACCCGGGTCATTTTCGCGCCGTCGTCAAGATGCGGCAGCAGGCGGCGGGACCAGTCCACCGACGCCCACGGACCGACCGGGGCCCAGAGCCGCTCCTCGGGCTGAGTCTGCCGGATCCAGACCAAGTCCTCTTCCCAGTCCCACTGCAGGCCGTATTCGTCGGCCCAGCCCCAGATGTTGGCGAAGCTGTAGTCCGAAGCATTCGTTTGTGCGGTGCTCAGCCGCTGGAGGTATTCTTGTTGGCGATTCAGAGAAAGCGGTTTAAATTCGAGCGGCATCGGGGCTCCTTCGGAGTTGTTGCTTGGTTGACCGGTTGATTCGTTCACCGGGGCTGAAATCAGCCGGCCTCTCGGGTCCAGTAAGGATTGATCACGTCCTCGAAGATGCTCATGGCGGCTTCCGCTCCCTGGCCGGCGGCGGTGACGATCTGCTTGTAGCCTCCCTCCACGTCTCCGGCTGAGTAGATCCCGTCGATACTCGTGCGGTGGTGGGCGTCTTTTTGGATATAGCCTTCTTCGGTCAGCGCCAGGCCGAGCTTTTGGGCCAGCGAAACGGCCGGCTCGTAGCCGATGGAGATAAAGACCCCGTCGAGGGGCAGGGTAAAGGTCTCCTTGCTTCGGTTGTCTAACAGAAGCACTTGCCTGACCCGGTCTTCGCCTAAGATCTCTTTGACTACCGTGTTCCACAGCACCGGAATCTTGGCTTCGAACAGCAGCCGGGTAAGAAAGTCCTGGGCCCGGAGCTTGTCGCGGCGATGTACGAGGGTGACGTCCACGCCGATGTTTCGAAGGTGCAGAGCTTCGGTGACCGCGCTGTTTCCTCCCCCCACCATGATCACCTTTTTTCCCTTGAACAGCATCCCGTCGCAGGTGCTGCAGTAGCTCACCCCGCGGCCCGAAAGCCGGGATTCCCCAGGCACTCCCAAATGCTTGTGGGTTGCGCCGGTGGCCAGCAGGACGGTCTTGGTGTGAAACTTTCGCCGGGATGTGCTGACCACGAGCGGCCGGCCGACCTCGATGTCGATCACCTCCTCGCCGGGAAAGATCGTCGTGTACTCCAGGGCGTGGGTGACCATGATGTCTACCAGGGTTTTTCCCCCAACACTGGTCAGCCCGGGGTAGTTTTCCACCACGGGGGTGGTGGCGATCTGCCCTCCCAGGGCGCCTTTTTCGATGATCGCCGCCTTGAGCCCGCTGCGGGCCGCGTAGATGCCGGCCGTCAGCCCGGCCGGCCCTCCGCCGACGATCACCAGGTCGGTTTCCACCAGCTCGTCTTCCGTCTCCGGGATGAACACGGTCTGCTGCTCCAATTTCAGAAGACTGGCGGCGAAAAGCTCCTCGGTCTGTGCGCCCATGGCGATCATGACGTCGTTTGCAAATGTCTGAGGGACGCTGTGGGCGGAATACTGCTCTGCCAGATCCGGGCGGCACTGGATGTCGACCAGCTCAAGGGAGATCTGGCCGGGTTTTTCCATGGCCGCCTTGATCGCGTTGACGGCCTGCTGCGGGCAGTAGGGGCAGGTCGGGCTCACGAACACCTTGACCTGCCGCGGTTCGTCGATTTTGTCGATCGCCTCCCGGGCCTGCTCGCTGATGTTGCTTTTCCCAAGCCCCAGATAGATCAAAAGCTCCAGAAAGGTTCGTCCTTCTTCTCCCAGGGGGCCGCCGTACCATCGGATGTCGTATTTTTCCGGCTCGAACAGGAGGGTGGGGCCGTCTGTGACCCGCCATTTGCGCGCCAGCTCGTGATCCAGGCCGAATTCCCGGAAAGTGATCTTGTCCGTCATTTCCCGGAACGCGCGCACGACCTGCCGGATCGCCTGGGAAAAGGGATCGTCCCGGTCTTTCCGGGTAAACAGAAAAAGATGAATTTCGTTGGGCATGTGCTGAAACACGCGCTCCAGCTGCCGGGTGGCGTCGGCCTGGGAACCTTGCGCTGGTGAGGAATTGAAAGGAACTTCGGCCATCTGATGGTCTCCTTTTCTTTCTTTTTGAGGCTGCCGGCGTAGTGCTCGATGGCATCAATTCGGTGACGTATCTCAGATCAGATAAAACTCACCGTTGTTTGTAATCAGGCCCGCGCATTGGCCCTACCGCTATCGGATCAGCCTGCGAAGCCCGGGGGAGATCGGTTTTTCCCTGCATTCGGGGCAAAGGCCCAGAAATTCGAGACGGTGCCCGAACACGACGAATCCGGTGGCACCGTCTATCTTTTCTTCCATGCGCGGCATGACGGCAAAGGGGGCGTCCACCACCTTTCCGCAGCACGTGCAGCGGATGTGATAGTGATTGTCAGGATTTCCGTCGAAACGCTTCAGGGCTCCGCCGGATTCGATCTTTTGAATCTGCCCCAGCTCCGAAAGGATCTCCAGGTTCCGGTATACCGTCCCGAGGCTGATCCTCGGCAGACGCTTTCGCACGATCGCGTATATTTCGTCGGCACTGGGATGGGTCCGCAGCTTTCGGAGCGCTTGAAGGATGACTTTCCGCTGCGGCGTCATCCGCAGGCCTGGTTCACTGCTCAAGGCCGGTCCTCCCCCGAAACGGATAGCGGCTATTTTCGCTCATCGATGGGGACAAAGGCGCATTCCTCCGGACCGCAGTAGTCTCCTACATATTCGGATGCCGGCCGGTAGAGCATCGGCTTGGGTGCCGCCTCGGCAAACTGCTCTTCCAGCACATGGGCTCCCCACCCGGCGACCCGCGCAATGGCAAACACCGGGGAGAAAAAGTCGACCGGAATCCCCATAGAATAATACAAAGAAGCGCTGTAAAAATCGACGTTGACGAAAATGTCGATCTTTTTGCGCTTCTTGAACTCCTCTTTTCCGATTTTTTCCAGTTTGCGGGAGATCTCGTACCATTTTGTCTGGCCGGTTCGCTCCCCCATTTTCTTGGACATCGGCGAAAGGATGTGGGCCCTGGGATCGTCTGTCTTGTATACGGCATGGCCCAGTCCCATGATTTTTTTTCCTTCATCGAGGATCTTTTTGACGTAGGGTTCGACGTTTTCCACCGAGCCGATGTCGAGGAGCATTTGCATGACGCGGACATTGGCCCCGCCGTGAAGCTCACCGGAAAGCGAGCCGATCGCCCCGGCCACCGCCGCGTAGATATGGGCACGGGTGGAGGCGATCTGCCGCGCAGAAAATGTCGACGCATTGAAGGAATGCTCCGCATGCAGCGTCAGGCAGATATCGAAGAAGCGGGCCAGCTCCTCGTCGGGCTTTTCGCCGAAGAGCGTGTACAGGAAGTTTGCGCCTTGGCCGAGAGCCGGATCCGGTTCGACCGGCTCTTTGCCGTCCCGAATCCGTCCCCATGCAGCCAGCACCGTGGTGAGTTTTGCCACGAGCCGTAAGGCCATCCGGTCGAAGGCAGCGCGGGAGCTGTCCCGGATGTCCGGATCGTGGTTGGCCAGCATCGGCACCGCCGCTTGAAGGATATCCATCGGCAGCGCATCGGACGGCCT
The DNA here is from genome assembly GCA_964409825.1 of uncultured Desulfobacterales bacterium. GTDB lineage: Bacteria > Desulfobacterota > Desulfobacteria > Desulfobacterales > CAFBRK01 > JAIPEL01. The sequence goes on from CAYPFH010000008.1 coordinate 5,179, forward strand.
GGTTTTCAGGGCGCTGACGACTTCAGCGGGGATCGGACGCTCGTCGGCAAGCTGTTTGCGAAGCTCGGCCAGCTCGGTTTTGTCGGGCAGTTTGTCTCTCAACAGCAGGTGAACGACCTCCTCGAACGTGGCCGAAGCGGCCAGATCCTGAACCCGGTAGCCCCGGTATATGAGCTTGCCTTCCTCTCCTTTGACATCGCTGATCCGGGTACTGGCGACGGTCACGCCCCTGAGGCCGGTATTCGCGATGGGTTTGGTTTCGCATTCTTCCATGGCTTTTCCTCGCTTTCGCATCCCTGGGCAAACAAACCCTTGGCTTCAACTTACTCCAAGTCCACCCATATGTCTGCCTCGTTGCCGCAATGGGTGCACGTGGCCTGGCCCTGGACCCGTCGTTTTTCATGCACGTGCCCCTGTTGCTCGGATATTTCACCTGCGTGGGCTTCGGATATCTCCGGCGGTTCGGGCAGCTTGCAGGTGACGACCATTTCCGCCTCGTTGCCGCAGTTTTCGCACTTGCAAACCTGCCTCTGTTGTACGGTTTTCTCGGTCATTGGTTACTCCTTTCACTGATAAAATCGCGGCAGCGGTTTTTTTAAAATTCAAACTTTTCAGGCGGCCGCCGCTCCGGAACATAGACTTTCGGGATCTTTTCCTCATTCCATTGCCTGGATACGTATAGATTGCAGTAGCAGCTGCCGTATTCCTCCACGTCCGGCTTTCGATATACGCAGGGACAGATGATGTCCTTGTCCTTTTCACGGTCACCGGAGGCGAGCCGGCAGGGGCAGACCATGTACCCGTACCGCTCCTTGTTGACCAGCAGCGCCTCGAGCAGTTCGAACGTCCGTTCCCGGTCCTTGTTGAAGAAGTATCCCTGTGCTTCCTGGGTTTTTTTCAGCATTTCATATAGCTTTTCGGCGTCCATCACAGCCCCAGCGCCTCCTTGATCTCGTTTTCCTTGTAGCCGACGATGACCTTTTCGCCGATGATAATGGTCGGAAAGCTGCATCGAGGGTTGAATTTTTTCACATCCTCAAGGATTGCTTTGCGTTCATCTCCCTCCAGCAGGTCAACATCCACAAATTCATATTTGATGGAGCAGTCTCCCAGGTATTTCTTGGTGGCCTTGCAGTGGCTGCAGGTACTCAGGGAGTAGATCTTGACCGGTGTCTTCGACATCATCGCATTCCTTTCGTAAGCATACGATTTTTAAGTAAAGGTAATTAACCATCTCATCGCTGTCAATCGGTTTCTACGGCGGTGGTTCCGGCGTGCTACATTCGGCCGCAATGATGGTGATATCTCTTTCACCGCTGAGGCGCAGAGCGCGCAGAGAAAATTTTGAGAGGGTCTTCTTTGCGTCCTCCGTGTCTGCGGTGAGTTTTTATGCCCCGAGCACTTGGCCGGTTGTCATGTCGGCGGCCCGTTAGGAAAGCGCCGGGCCAAAAAGACTGCGGTGGCCGATGCCGCCCCCGGCGTGTTTGCCTGCCGTTTCATGAAGGCGGCCAGATCCTCGGGCCGGTCAATGTCGGACCAGCTTTCCAGCAGGCACGGCGTTTGGTTCTCCCTTGCAAAGGCGGCCAGGGTTTCGGAAAGGACCCGGTCGGTTCCCCACGGCCGGCCTTGGAAGACCGATTCGATAAAACCGTCCGCCCGGAAGCCGATCAGATAGTAGCCGCCGTCGGGGGTCGGTCCGATCACCGAAGAATCGGAGCGCAGGCAGTCAAATGCCTGAACGATCCGTTCCCGGGGCAAATCCGGAATGTCGGTTCCGATCAGCACCGCCCGCCGCACGCCACAAGAAAACGCATGTTGAAAAGCATGCACCATCCTCCGGCCAAGGTCTTTGCCCTGCTGGGCCATCATCCGGTAGCCGGAACCCAGCCAGCGGACAATCCGGTCTTTCGAATCCGCCGGTGTGTGGCAAAGCCAGACGCTGTGACCGGTTTTGGCGACGGTGGCCAGAAGATCGTCGACAAAGCAGTGGTAAAGGGCCAAGGCGACATCATCCCCCAGGGATCGCCCCAACCGGGTCTTGACCTTTCCTTTGTCCGGCGCCCGCAGAAAAACCAGAACGCATTCGGTTTCGGTTGGCGCGCCGGTCAATTCGATTTTCCCGAGACCGTTTCCAGCGCTTGGACGATCTCGCCGACGGAAACTTTCAGGATGCTGTCCACCGGTTTGAGATGACCTGTCTCGTACACCCGGTCTTTGAATGCCCCGGAAACGGCCAATGCCGGTGCGGCGGAGAAAAGAATCAGTGCGGTGTTCCGCCATCTGACATCGAAGATTCTGTTCATGACGTATTTTCCCTTATTTCAAGCTGGAGTCGGCGAGCAGTTCATCCAGGAACTGTCCGGCGTCTTTCGGTCCCCCCAGTTTGGAATAAAAAATCCGGGTCGAACCGTCTTTGGCGATTTTGACGCCGAAGAAATAGGGGGTTCTGACTTCCCCCAGCCGCTGGTGGAGCGAGTAGTCCTGATCCGGGATCAAAGGAAACGGCACCTGGTAGACCTTTTGAAAATGGGCAACTTCGAAGACCGAGTTGCCGGCCCCGATCCCGATGATTTTTACCCTGCCCCTTAGTTTGGAATCGTTTTCGATCCCTCGGAAAAAGGCGTTCACCGTCGGGGCCTCCCGCTGGCAGTGGGGGCAGTACATGCTGAAGATCTCGATGATCACTACTTCTGCCTGGATCTGCGCCACCGAAAACGCCTTCCCCTGCAGTCGTTTCTCCAATGAAGCCGTTGTCGAATTCTTCTATCTGCATCAAAATTCGTGCCATAAACCTGGAAAACGGTAAACCCGGCATTTTATCGGATATCGATATGTGGGGTGCCAAAAGATGAGACGATTGTGTCTCGACAACAACTGTCCCGGCCGGAAGCGATTCAACCGTTTATGTCCCTTCCATCTAAAAAGATCCCTGGCTATGGTGCCGGCTTCGGCACAAGCCGCATTTTTTTTCTTGACAATGGTGATCCGGTAATCTAAACAGTAATCATTACTATTACCGGTCAATATTACCCAAGGCTTCCAAAAAGGGAGGACATTCATGTCAGACGACACTAAAGTGGTCAAAAAAAAGAAGGAAATCGAAATTTCAGAGGTAACCACCTGCCGGGCGACAACGCAGATGTTGGAAAAGGCTCGGCGTGACGGCGTCGAAACGGCATTTGATCGTGCGGCCAATATGAAGGCCTGTCCCATCGGTGCAGATTCCGCCTGCTGTAAGCACTGTTCCATGGGTCCCTGCCGGCTTAACGCCAAAGACCCCTATGGAAAGGTTGGCGTCTGCGGTGCGACCATCGACACGATCCAGGCCCGAAATTTTGCGAGAATGGTTGCCAGCGGTGCTGCCGCCCATACCGATCACGGCATGGCCATGCTCGATCTATTTCGGGAAGTGGTCAATGGCCACATCACCGACTACCGGATCAAAGATCCCCACAAGCTTCACGAGGTGGCCAAATCGGTCGACATCGAGACCGAAGGCCGCTCCGATGTTGACATCGCAAACGATCTGTACAAGGAGCTGGAGCGGACCTATACCCAGGTCGACGGCGAGATCCCGTTTGCCAAGAGGGTTCCGGAAAAGACCCTGGAAACCTGGCGCAAGCACGGCATCGTTCCCCGCGGCGCCATGCGCGAGATCATGGAGCTGATGCACCGCACCCATATGGGCGTGGACCAGCACTATGAAAACATCACCAAACAGTCGAGCCGGACGGCCCTTTCCGACGGATGGGGCGGCTCCATGGTGGCCACGGAGATTTCCGACATCCTGTACGGCACCCCGACCCCGGTTTCCGTAGACGTGAACATGGGCTGTCTGAAGGAGGACCAGGTCAACATCATCGTCCACGGCCACGAGCCGAACATGTTCGAGTCGATGCTCGAGTCGGTCAACGAGCCGAGCCTGATCCAGGCCGCCAAGGACGCCGGCGCCAAAGGGATCAACCTGGTGGGCATGTGCTGCTCCGGTGCCGAGATGCTCTCCCGCCACGGTGTACCCCATGCGGGCAACTTCATGTCCACCGAGGCGATTCTCGTGACCAATGCGGTCGATGCCATGTGCGTGGACATCCAGTGCATCAAGCAGGCGCTGGTCAAGGTGGCCGATTGCTACAAGACCCCGCTGATCACCACCAATCCCCGCGCCCATATCGAGGGGGCGACCCACATCGATTTCACAGATCACGACCCCAGGGCCTGCACCGACGAAGTCGTCATCAAGGCGATCACCCGGTTCAAGAACCGCCAGGGCGACGTGGAAATTCCGAAGATCTCCAACGTCGGCATCCACGGCTTTTCCCACGAATACATCAACTACATGCTGGGAGGGTCTTTCCGGGGCTCTTACACCCCGCTCAACGACAACATCATCAACGGCCGGATCCGGGGCGTGGCCGGCGTGGTCGGCTGCACCAACCCTCGGGTCAAGCAGGACTACGTCCATGTGGAGCTGGTCAAGGAGCTGATCAAAAACGACGTGCTCGTGCTCCAGACCGGCTGTTCCCAGATCGCGCTGGCCAAGGCCGGCTACTACACGCCGGAGGCGGCTCACCTCGCCGGCCCCGGGCTTCAGGAAGTCTGCGAAACGGTCGGCATGCCGCCGGTGCTGGGGATCGGCTCCTGCGTGGACAACAGCCGGATCCTGGTGGCCGCCTCGGAGATGGTCCGGGTGGGCGGATTGGGCAACAGCATCGCCGATCTTCCCGCGGCCGGCGCAGCCCCCGAGTGGATGAGTGAAAAGGCCATCAGCATCGGACAGTATTTCGTGGCATCGGGCGTCTTTACCGTGTTCGGCGTCACCTACCCGATCGTGGAAAACACCAAGTTCCACCAGCACCTGTTCGACGGTCTTGAAAAGCAGGGCCTCGGAAAGTGGGGCTTTGCGGTGGATCCCTACGATATGGCGAGGATGATGATCTCCCATATCGACAAAAAGCGCAAGGCGCTGGGACTCGACAAGGCCAGAGAGCGGGTCCTGATGTCCATGGAGGACCGGATGAAGCTGGAAGCCTAAATTTTTGGCTCGTACCTCGCCAAAAATAAGAAGGGCCTCCCCTGGCGGGGAGGCCCTTATTTTTCAGCAGCTTGAGGGGTTCTGGATTCCGGCTTTCGCCGGAATGACGGGAAAATGAAAATTCGGACTTATTACGAAACCATCAACCCTGAACCTTGAACCTCTGAACCCCTGAACCCTGAACCTGCACACCCGGAAATCAAGACGGCCTGAGTGCGCCAGCACTCAGGCCGTCTTGATTTCCGGGTGGTCGTCAAGAAAGCGGTACAGCGTGGCACGGCCGACGGCCAGCTCGCGGGCGGCGCGGGCCTTGTTTCCGCCTGTTTTGCGAAGGGCTTCAGTGACCGATTCCGGATCCAGCTTCCGGGAAGCCCGCCCATTTTTCGAAGACCCGGCGGCGGCCTGGAGCTCCATGGGCAGGTGCTCCGGCAAAATAACCGAACCTTTGCATTTTACAATCGAAAACTGGACCGCGTTTTGAAGCTCCCGGACATTTCCCGGCCATGAATAGTCGAGCATCAGGGAGAGCGCCTCTTTGGAAACCTTGTAATGCTTCCGGCCGTGCTGTTCGGCATCCTGCCTCAGAAAGTGGTCGACCAGCAGCGGAATGTCGTTTTTCCGATTGCGAAGCGGCGGGATCATGATCGGGACGACATTGAGCCGGTAAAACAGATCCTGACGGAATCGTTTATGCTGCACCTCGGTTTTCAAGTCTTTGTTGGTGGCGCTGATCACCCGGACATTGACGGTCAGCGTCTTTTCTCCGCCCACTTTTTCGAAGGTCCTCTCCTGGAGAAAGCGGAGCAGTTTCACCTGCAGGTGGTTCGACAGCTCTGAAATTTCATCCAGAAAAACGCTCCCGCCGTCGGCCAGTTCGAAACGGCCCTTTTTGTCGCGGATGGCCCCGGAAAAGGCCCCCTTTACATGGCCGAACAGTTCGCTTTCGATGAGGCCTTCGGGCAGCGCCCCGCAGTTGATGGGAACAAACGGCGCGCCTCCCCGGTGGCTTTCGTTGTGGATAGCTGCGGCGACCAGCTCCTTGCCGGTTCCGGTTTCGCCGAAGATGTGCACCGGAAAATCGTATCCGGAAAGATCCCGGATCTGCTGGAAGATCTGAAGCATCTTGGCGTCTTTGCCGATGATGTTCGAAAAGCTGGTCAGTTCCCTGGCTCTGATCTGACAGCTGAGCAGGTCTGTAATATCCCGAAAGGAGGCGAGCACACCGACCATTTCCCTGTCATCGTTGTCGATCGTAGCCACCGACATCTCCAGGCGGCGGGTCTCGCCGGCCTTGGTGACGATGCTGATCGCGTATTCGGTGTGGTTTTCGAGTTTCGGGATATGGTCTTCATCGCAGAAGGAGCAGCGCTCGCCGCAGAAGGGACTTCCGAAGGCCTGGTGGCAGTCCCGTCCCAGGACCTCCCTGCGGCTATACCCGGTGATCTTTTCAGCCTCCCGGTTGAAAAAGAAAATCCTTCGCTCCAGATCGTGGGCGATGATGCCTTCTTTCAGGTTGTCAAGGATCCGCTCCAGGTTTTCCCGGCGCTTCCATATTTTTTCGAGGTTTGGCTGCGGCATCAACACGGCTTTCGAGACAAATGACGATAAGGTTTCAGTAAAACAGCTATAGGCTGGGAAGCTCGGATCCGTCTTCGCTCTGCGAGCTTCGCCGCGACGAGCGCCGAGAGGCTCAAAACCCTTATTTTCCCTTTCTCTGCGGGCTCTTTGGGCACGGCCCGCTCGTAGTGCGGCCGTGAGGGCGTCGGGGCAGCCCAGCAGCAAAGCGCCTCACGGCGCCACTACAAATGAAGCTGACGCATCGACAGAAGTTCCGCGTTTGATCAAAGTCGCCGGCAGGCCGGAGGCAGCGCTTATGTGAAGCTTAACGCCATGCACCTTGCAAACCTATAGAAACGGCCCCCTAAAGTCAATTGCCGGGAGGCGAACCGGCAGCTTCCTGTTGAGGGCGACGCCGTCAAGATCGATGCGGACATCGTAGGCAACGGCCTCTACACCGGCTGCCGCGGCTGCGGCCAGACCCTTGCTGTACTCGGGGTCGATGGCCGCTGCCGGCGCAAAACAGGCGGCGTCCATCCGCTGAATCAGATAGAACATGGCGCACCGATGGCCTTCTGACCTCAGCTGCGAAAGTTCCGAGAGGTGCCGCAACCCCCGGTCGGTCACCGCATCGGGAAACAGGGCGACTCCGTTTTCCACCAGCGTGCAGTTTTTGACTTCTACAAAGCATCGGTTGGCATGCCGGTCTTCCATGACGATGTCGATTCGCGACCCGTTGCCAAGCGAAATCTCTCTGCGGACGCTTTCGTAGCCGGAAAATTCAGGGACGATCCCGGCGGACAAGGCGCTGCAGACGAGACGGTTCGGGACGCCGGTATTGACCCCGACAAGAGACGAGGGCATGTGAATCAGTTCCCATGTATAGGCAAGCTTCCGTCTGGGGTTGTCGCTTCTCGACAGGTAGACCGGTCGACCGGCCTCGCTGCATCCTTTCATGCTGCCGGTGTTGGGGCAGTGGGCCGTGACGGTTTGCCCGTCTTCCAGGACGACGTCGGCCAAAAATCGCTTGTAGCGCCGGATCAGGGTTCCGCGGATCAGTTTCGGAAAGGGGATGGACGGCGCTTCTATGGTTTTACGGGGTTTTCTCATGCCACAATCACAAATTCAAAGTTCAAAATTCAAGGTTAACAGCATAGGGCATGGAGCATAGAGCATAGGGTAAAAGCAAGAGAAAGGGGCCAGTAGAAAACCCTCTTTTCTGCCGTTTTTTTCTACTTTCTCCTGTCTCCCGTTTTTCCGGATCTTCGATATTACCTATGAAACTCCGCCCTTACCCTATGCCCTATGCCCCATGCTCTCTGCGCCCTTCAAGAACCTTTGGACGATAAACCCGGCCAGGTCCTCGATCTGTTCCAGTCCGAACACCGGCACTTTCAGGGAGATTTCCAGGTCGGTGACAACGGCGGCCAGAGCCGGATCATCTGCACACAGCAGTGGACCACCCCGCTCGGCCCGGAGCACCTCGATCTTCGGATGCCGCTCTCTTTTAAAACCCTCGGTGAGGACCAGGTCCATGTCGGAGGCATACTGCAGCAGTTTGTCGAGGGCGGCGTTTATATCGTCCCGGACCACCGCTACACGAGAAGCGGAGGCCACGACCACGGCGTCGGCACCTGCAACCTTGTGCCGGAAGCTGTCCTTTCCCCGCCGGTCGATTTCAAATCCGTGAAGCGCGTGTTTGATCACCGCGATTCGAAGGCCCCGCATCTTTAACAGCGGGATCATCTTTTCGATGACCGTGGTTTTTCCCGAGTTCGATTTTCCGACAAACGAAACAACAGGAGGCATAGCATTCTCTTTCTTTGCGTATCATCGCCATTGTTACGATATGCGCTCAACATGAATTCGGCAGCGGCAGAAGATATCCAGCCAAATGCGAAATTCGGATTTCGTGCTTCGAATTTTTCAGTACATACCGGCTCCAGTCTCCTAAGCCAATGGCTAAGCAGCTCAGCAGCTCCCTTGGCGCCCCTACTCCGTCATCACCGGGTCGCGCAGCAGCATGTCGATGGCGGCGCCGGCTGCGGCGGCCGCCTCCGGAAAGACCCAGCCAAGGCTTCGCACGTGGCGCAGGTTGTCTGCCGTGCGCAAAATCAGCATGGCCAGGTTGCCTTCTTCGATTTCCGACAGCTGCACCACCTTGTCCCAGGGCTGGCCAGCCGCCCAGGCAAAGAGCGTCACCGCCGGGCGAAGAAAAAGGGGGCGAACCTCGAAGCCTCGCTCGATCATGAGATGCGCACAGGGGCGGAGCTCCCGCTTGACGCGCAAAAACGCTGTGAGAAGCTTTTTGGGCACCTTTGCCTTTTCGATCCGGTCGTCTGCTTCCCGCTCGTGAACAAAGGCGCCGATGATTCCGGCCAAAAGGGCGGGATCCGTTCGGGGAAGGACGCCGGTTCTGAGTCCTTCGGCAATGAGCACCGGCTGGTCTACCCGAAGCTGGGAGGCCCACCGGCCGTCTTCGGTGAGCATGTCGTTTTCATCCACGAATCCGGTTTCCTTCAAAAACCGCAAGTGGCGGAGAAAATCATTCCAAAGAGGGCGGGGCGCCTGGGCCGGGCCGCTGCCCTTTTTCCGGGCGCGGTAGGTGGCAAACGATTTTGCCAGCAGGTCCTCGATCTCCTCCGGCGCGTGGGACAGGAGCAGGTTCAGCACCATGGAAAAGTTGATCCGGATCTGGCTGTCTACGTCGGTTGCCGGTGCGCTGACCATCCGGGCCAGGTGGTGAAGATTCATGAACCGGCCGGGAATCGCCACCATGAAGCCGATGCGGTCCATGCCCCGGCGGCCGGCGCGTCCGGTCATCTGGTGAAATTCGGTGGCGGTCAGCGGCACGAACTCCCGCCCGTTGAAGCGGTCCGAATTGAGAAGCAGCACGGTGCGGGCCGGAAAATTGACTCCTGCCGCCACCGTGGAGGTGGCAAACACGGCATCTAAGAGCCCTTCTGTCATCAGCGATTCGAGCACCAGCTTCCAGGCAGGGAGCTGGCCGCTGTGGTGGGACCCCACGGCCAGATGCGCCAGGGGCCGGCGGTGGCGATGATGAGCGACATGAGGGCTGATGGAAAGCAGCTCGTCGATGCGCCGGCTCAGCAGCTGCCGACGCTCTTCATCCTCGATTCGGTTTTCCCGGCAAAGCTCGATGGCCCGGTCGCAGTCGGCCCTGGACTTGAGAAAAAAAATCGCAGGCAGCAGATGATACCGCCGCAGTACCCCCAAGATCTCGCTAAACGGCGGGAGCTGATTTCCGCGAGCCAGGGAGTCGACCTTTTTGCTGTTTAAAAAGGTGCGCACTTTTTTGTGCAGCTTCGGCTTTTTTTTTGCGGTTTCGCTGCCGGCGGTCAGCGGCAGGAGCGTGCCGGAAGGATGGAGAAACAGAGGGTGAAGCGGCACCGGGCGGCGGGTTTCTTCCACCACGACGCAGTTTCTTTCCCGGATAGAGGACAGCCAGCCGGCGATCTGTCCAGCGTTTCCGATGGTGGCCGAAAGCAGCAGCAGCGGTACCCGGGCGGGCAGGTAGATCATCGTCTCTTCCCATACCACGCCGCGGTCTTCTTCTCCTAAGTAGTGGGCCTCGTCTAAAATGACAAAATCGGTGGCCAGGTCCAGCCCTTGGTGCATGGCGTCATATAGCTGGTTTCGCAGGATTTCGGTGGTGCCCACGATAACCGGCGCATCCGGATTTTCTTTGCGGTCTCCGGTCAGGATGCCGACCTGTGCCGCGCCGAAAAGGGTGGAAAACTCCCGATATTTGGCGTTGGACAGCGCCTTGAGCGGGGAGGCGTACCAGCACCGTTCGCCTTCGGCCAGCCGGCCGGCGATGACCTGCTCTGCGATCCACGTTTTTCCGGATCCGGTGGGCGCGGTCACCAGGCAGTCGTCCCGCCTGACCGTCTTCAGCGCCCGAAGCTGGTATTCGTCCGGGGTGAAGGGCTTTTTCTTCGGCACGCCGATGCCGGAAAAGACCTTTTTCAACCGGCTGTCTGCGCCCGGACGGAGTCTGGGCGCGGCTGGAGATCTGCGGTTTCCGGGTTTCGATCTATACGGGGCTTTTCGTCGGTGCATGATTGTCAGGCGTTCAGCGGGGTGTATCCAAGCGTCATGCCCGCCCCGGGCACAAGCCGAAGCGGGCATGATCATAAAACATGCCGATTTGCAAAGCTTCTTTTTTGCTCATCGGCTCAGCAGCCAGCGGCTTAACGGCTTACCTCACCCTCCGGGTGCGGCGGGCGGTCGTTCAGGTGGTGCACGGCGGGGCCGAGACCTGCCCCCTGGCGATCCAGCCGAACAGTTTCTTAAAAAAACGGCCGATGGGTTCAACGATCTTCATACCCACTTGATCCGGTATTTCGATTTTTTCTTTTCCACGATTTCTCCGATGACGAACGCTTTTTCCTTCAGGCCGGCAAGCCGCTCCAGCACATCGTCGGCGGCGGATTCGGGAACCACCGCCACCAGTCCGATGCCGTTGTTGAAGGTCCGCATCATTTCTTTCTGCGACACTTTGCCGGCATCCTGCAGAAAGGAAAAAATCGGCTGGGATTCCCAGCTTCCTTTTTTTAGCACCACCTGGCATGCCTGGGGGATGATCCGGACGATGTTTTCGGCGATCCCTCCGCCGGTGATGTGGGCCAGGCCCAGAATCGGCATATCCTTGAGGAGGCCTTGAATGGTCTGAGAGTAGATCCGGGTCGGCTTGAGCAGTTCGGTGCCGAGGGTGGTGCCCAGCGCCTCCACATGGCTGTCCACGTCGAGACCGAGCAGTTCGAAGCAGATTTTCCGCACCAAAGAGTACCCGTTGCTGTGCAAACCGTTCGATGCGATCCCGATGACCTTGTTGCCGACGTGAATCTCGGATCCGTCGACGATTCGGTTGTTGTCGACGATGCCCACGGTAAATCCGGCCAGATCGTATTCCCCTTTCTGGTAGAAGCCGGGCATCTCGGCGGTCTCTCCGCCGATCAGGGCGCAGCGGGCCAGTTTGCAGCCGTCCCCGATTCCTTTGATGATGGCGGTGGCCACGGTTGTATCGAGGTTTCCCATGGCCAGGTAGTCCAGAAAAAACAGCGGCTTTGCCCCCTGTACGGCGATGTCGTTGATGCACATGGCGACCAGGTCGATGCCGACGGTGTCGTGTTTGCCGGTCATGAAGGCGATCTTCAGCTTCGTTCCCACCCCGTCGGTGGAGCTGACCAACACGGGGCGTTCCACGTGGGCCAGATTCAAGGAATACAGGCCGCCGAAGCCGCCGATCTCCCCCATGACGCCGGATCGGGGCGTCGATTTGGCGATTTTCTTGATCCGCTGGACCAGCTCGTTTGCCTTGTCGATATCGACGCCGGAATCCGCGTAGGTAAGCCGGTTTGCCATTTGTTTCTCCTGTCAAAAGTTGCTGAAAGATAAAGGAAAAAGTAAAACGAATGCCCTGAAAAGTCAAAACAAAATTTTTGACATCCAATCCATCGTATTGTAATGATACCAAAATTGTTTGCTCCACCACTGCCCGGGCTCGCCCTCCTTTTGCCGGCATTGCAGCCGGCACTTCGGCGGCTTCCGGGTCAAACCCACTACGCTGCAAAGAGGTCGGTCATGAAAAGCTTTGCCCGGTTGGATAGACTCCCGCCATACGTTTTTGCGACGGTCAACGAACTCAAGATGAAGGAGCGAAGGGGAGGAAAGGATATCATCGACCTGGGAATGGGCAATCCGGACCTGTCCACCCCGGAGCACATCGTCGAAAAGCTGGTGGAGGCGGCCCGAAAGTCCCAGAATCACCGATATTCGGCTTCCATGGGGATCACCAAGCTGAGAAAGTCGATCTCAAGCTGGTACCGGCGGCGCTTTGACGTGGATATCGATCCGGACAACGAGGCCATCGTCACTATCGGAGTCAAAGAGGGGCTCTCGCACCTGGTGCTGGTGACCATCCGCCCCGGAGATGTGGTGTTCACGCCCACCCCAACCTATCCGATCCACCCGTACTCGGCGATCATCTCCGGCGGTGACGTGCGGGGTATTCCCATGGGGCCGGGAGAAGATTTTTTCGAAAACCTCGTCGCCGCCACCCGCCAGACCTGGCCCAAACCGAAAGTGCTGATCATCTGTTTTCCCCACAATCCGACCACCGAGGTCGTGGATCTGGCGTTTTTTGAAAAGATTGTCGATTTTGCCCGGGAGCACGACATCCTGGTGGTTCACGACTTTGCCTATGCAGACTTGGTGTTCGACGGGTACAAGGCGCCTAGCTTCATGCAGGCCAAAGGGGCCAAGGAGGTGGGGGTCGAATTTTTCTCTCTGTCGAAGAGTTACAGCATGGCCGGGTGGCGGGTCGGATTCTGCGTCGGAAACCGGGAGGTCGTAGGAGCCCTGCGCCGAATCAAGAGCTATCTCGACTACGGAATTTTCCAGCCGATTCAGATTGCATCGATCATCGCTTTGAGCGGCGAAGACGAGGCCGACGACAAGAACAACCTGACAGAGCCGCAGCCCTGTGTCCAGGAGATCGTCGAGACCTACCGGGTCCGGCGGGACACCCTGATCACCGGACTCGATCGTGCCGGCTGGAAAATCGAACCGCCCAAAGCGACCATGTTCGTCTGGGCCAGGATCCCGGAACAGTACCTGCCCATGGGGTCGGTGGAGTTTTCCAAGTATATGATTCGGGAAGCCCAGGTGGCGGTCTCTCCGGGGCGCGGATTCGGCGAGTACGGCGACGAGTTCGTACGGTTTGCCCTCATCGAAAACCAGATGCGCATCAACCAGGCGGTTCGGGGAATCCGCAAGATCCTGTAGTCCCTTTTTTCCTCGGTTCTGCCCTGACAGCAAGGGGGCGGTTGGGCAAGGCTGCCCCCTTTGCAATGCGTTAGCCGACTGACGGAAAAAAGGAGTGAACGACAACACATCCTTGTTGTAAGGGAAACAAATTACGGGGGGATGCGCGAATCCGATTGCCAGAGGTCGACACATGAAACAAATTTATCTCGGGATGTTGGGATGCGGGACCGTGGGAACCGGGGTGGCCCGTATTTTGTTGGAAAGAGCGGACTTGATCCGGGCGCGGCTGGGCGCCGAGTTGGTGCTCAAGCGGGTTGTCGACGTCGACCTGACCCGGGACCGGGGGGTGCGGTTTGAAAAAGGCGTGCTGGTCGACGATGCCTCGCTCGTGGTGGAAGATCCCGATATCCGGATCGTCGTGGAAACCATCGGCGGAGAGACCGTCGCCAAGGAATTGATGCTGCGGTGCCTGGCCGCCGGAAAACACGTGGTCACGGCCAACAAGGCCCTTTTGGCCTCCCAGGGTAACGAACTCTTTTCAGAAGCGATGAAGCACGGTGCCGATCTATCCTTCGAGGCGAGCACCGGCGGCTGCATGCCGGTGATCAAAACCCTGCGAGAGGCCCTGGTGGGAAACCGCATCGAAGAGATGATCGGCATCTTGAACGGGACCTGCAACTACATCCTGACCAAGATCACCGAAGAGGGCAGCCCCTTTGAGAAGGCGCTGGCAGACGCCCAGCAAAAAGGATATGCCGAGGCCGATCCGACCCTGGACGTGGAGGGGGTCGACGCCGCGCACAAGCTGGCCATCCTCACGGCCCTGGCATACGGGATGCGGATCAACCTCGCCGACATATACGTGGAAGGGATTTCCAGGATCACCCCGATGGACATCGAATATGCCCGGGAGTTCGGCTACAATATCAAGCTGCTGGCCATCAGCAAGGACCGGGGGGATCGGGTCGAGGCCCGGATCCACCCGACCATGATCCCCTTCGACAACCTGCTGTCCAGCGTTCGGGGGCCCCTCAACGCCTTGACTTTCACCTGCGACGCGGCCGGAGACATCCTGATCTACGGCCGCGGCGCCGGGATGATGCCCACGGCCAGCGCGGTGGTGGCCGACATCGTGGATCTGGCCCGAAATCTCCTGCACGACTCCGGCGGACGGGTTCCCATGCTTTCGTTCCAGCCCGAACACATCCGGAACATTCCGGTTCTGCCCATGGCGGAGATCACCACCCGCTATTACTTCCGCATTGCCGCCCAGGACCGGCCCGGGGTCTTGTCGGCGGTCTCCGGGATCTTGGGCAACTACGACATCAGCATCAAGTCCGTGCACCAAAAAGGCCGGAAAACCAACGGATCGGTGCCCATCGTCATGATCACCCACTGGGCCAAGGAGGCGGACGTGCAAAGCGCCCTTGCCGAGATCGCTGCCCTGGATGTGGTGGGCGACGCTCCGGTGCTCATTCGCATCGAGGACGAAAACGAATAAAATTGCTTCGCAATTTTCTTCGTAGTGAAAAGCGACAATTGAAAGTAGCAATGCGCCTCGGTGGGAGGCGCAATTCGATGATGAAATCTGCAATCCAGGCCGTCATTCCGGGCTTGATAAGCCTGCCCCGGACCCCGATCCGGGGGAATCCAGGCTTTTCTGGCTAATGGCTTTTATCTGCGCTTTGATTGGGGTGACGCTCAGGAATTAGCTTCGCCCCGTATTAAAATTATAGTTTTTTCCGGAGGAAAAAACATGTACATCGTCTGTTCCGACTTAGAGGGGGTGTTCGTACCGGAAATCTGGATCAATGTAGCCGAAAAGACCGGCATCGAAGAGCTGCGCATCACCACCCGGGACGAGCCCGACTACGATGTACTGATGCGAAAACGCCTGGCGGTCCTGGAACGAGAGGGGCTCAAGCTGGCCGACATCACCGCTGTGATCGAGGCCATGGAGCCGCTGGAGGGCGCCGCCGAATTTCTCGACTGGCTCCGCTCGCGGCTTCAGCTCATCGTGGTGTCCGACACCTATGTCGAGTTTGCCGGTCCCCTGATGAAAAAGCTCGGCTGGCCGACCCTGTTCTGCCACGATCTGACGGTGGCCGAAGACGGGGCCGTGGTCGGCTACAACCTCCGGCAGAAAGACAGCAAGAAAAAAGCGGTGGAGGCGCTCAAAGGACTCAACTTCCAGACGGTGGCCATGGGCGACTCATATAACGACATCACCATGCTCGAGGCGGCCGACGCCGGCATCCTTTTTTGCCCGCCGGGAAAAGTGGCCCGGGAGTTTCCCCGATTTCCAGTGGCCCAAACCTACAATGAACTCAAACAGGCCGTCTGCTCGGCAGCCGGCCTGTAGAAGAACAGATTCGACGATGAATAAACAGGCGACCGACCGTGCCGCGTCGATGAAGAAGAGCTCCGGCGCGGAGGCCGAAAAAGACGAAGCGTTTGTCCACGAAACCCGGTGCCGGGTCCGTTATGCGGACGTCGACCAGATGGGCGTGGCCTATCATGCCAACTATCTGCGCTGGTTCGAGGTGGGCAGAAGCGAAATGTTCCGGCATTTAGGGCTTCCCTACCGGGCGATCGAGGAAAAAGGCGTCTTGATGCCGGTGTCCGAGGTGTTTTGCAAGTTTGTCTCCGGCGCCCGGTACGACGATTTGATCACGATCGAAACCCGCCTCGACCCTTCGGTGCGCGGGGGAATGAAATTCAACTACCGCATTTATTCGGAAAACGGCGGCGCCCTGGTGGCCCGAGGATACACCAAGCACGCCTTTGTCGATGAAAGGGGTCGGGTGGTGCGCCCGCCGGCGTTTCTGCGGCAGTTGCTTTCCGGGTTGAAACCGAGCAAAGAGGCGAAACCGTGAGTGTAGACATCGACCGCTTCGGCCAGTGCCGAATCCTGGTGGTGGGCGACTTGATGATCGACCACTACGTCTGGGGCGAGGTGGACCGGATTTCTCCTGAAGCGCCGGTGCAGGTGGTGGCGGTGACCAGTGAGGACGACACCTTGGGCGGCTGCGGAAACGTGGTGAACAACGTGGTCGCCCTCGGCGGCAGCGTTTCCCTGGCCGGAGTGGTCGGCACGGGCGCAGACGGGGATCTGATTTTTGCCAAGTGCGATGCCCTGGGCGTGAATACCGACGGTGTGATCCGGGAGCCGGGCAGGCCGACCACAAGAAAAACCCGGATCTTTGCCGCAAACCAGCACGTGCTTCGCATCGACCGGGAAACCCGGCGCCAGATCGATGCAGCGTCTTTTGACCGGCTGGCTGCTGTCGTGGAGAAAAAAATCGGCGACGTCGATGTGGTGGTCGTGTCGGACTACGGAAAAGGCGTAGTCACCCCGGCCTTGTTGGCGCGGCTGGTCAAGGCGGCCCAAGCTGTGAAAAAGCCGGTCGTTGCCGATCCCAAGGGCGTCGACTTTTCCCGCTACGCCGGGGCGACGGTGCTCACCCCGAACAAAAAAGAGGCCGGGCTGGCCGCCGGGGTTCGAATCATCGACGACGGGACCATGGAATCGGCGGCAAAAAGTCTGATCGAGAATGCCGCAATTGAAAACCTCCTGGTGACCTGCGGCAAGGAAGGCATGGTCCTGTTCGAACAGGGGAAAAAGCCTTTCAAGATCGCCGCCGAAGCCCGGCAGGTATACGAGGTTTCCGGCGCCGGAGATACGGTGGTGGCTGTTTTGGCTCTTGCCATGGCCGCCGGGGCCACCTTGCGCAGCGCAGCGGCCCTGGCCAATACGGCCGCCGGTGTTGTGGTGGGAAAGATCGGCACAGCGACCGTGTCCCGGCGCGAGTTGACCGCCGCAAGGGACCGGACGGCGGATCCGACCGCGGCAAAAGTCAAGAGCTTTGAGGAGCTTCCGCTTCTTTCCCAGGAGCTGAGAAAGAAAGGCAAACGGATCGTTCTCACCAACGGGTGTTTCGACCTTCTTCACGCAGGGCACGTGATGCTCTTTTCCGCCTCCAAGCAGCTCGGAGACGTCCTGATCGTGGCCACCGACGACGACGACTCGGTGCGCCGCCTCAAAGGGCCGGGACGGCCGGTGATCCAGGCCCGGGAGCGGGTGCGGATCCTAAGCGCCTTAGATGCCGTGGACTACGTGGTCGTGTTCGACTCCAGCCGGCTCGAAGAGCTTTTGACGGTGCTGCGGCCCGATGTGCTCACCAAGGGAAGCAACTACGCCACCGAGGAAGTGGCCGGCCGGGAGATCGTAGAGCAGTTCGGCGGCCGGGTGGAGTTGATCCCGATCACCGAGGAGATTTCGGCCACCCGTATCATCGACAGTATTCGAAACAATGGCCGCTGACGCGGCCATTGGTTGATTGGTCGACTGGATGATTCATTAAGTGGTAAAAAACGGGTCTCCACTTGTGATCCCGGTTCCAAGCACCTGCAAAAGAATTTCCCTTGTGCTTTTCCCATTCGACCACTCAACCATTTAACCAATTGATCTCTTGCAAGGCGGCAAAAGAACCCTCCCATGGCATTTGATATCCGGGAAGCCCCCGACGGTCTTTTCTTCTCCATCCTCGTCCAGCCCCGGGCGTCGAAGAACGAGGCGGTCGGGCTTCACGGCGATGCCGTAAAGATCCGGCTCACCGCTCCTCCGGTGGAGGGAAGGGCCAACAAGATGTGCGCTGCGTTTCTGGCCAAATCCCTGGGAGTTCCCAAATCGGCGGTGGGAATCGTCTCCGGCCACACCGGAAGGACAAAGCAGGTGAAGGTCGCCTGCCCGCCGGAGGATCAAAACCAACTCCGGAGGCGCATTCTGGCTTTGGCGGGGTAGGAAAAACGGCCGGAGGTCAGAGGTCGGATATCAGATGTCGGATAAAACATTCCGGGTTCAAAGTTGATGAAGTCGTAAAAAGTCCGAATCGGCCCCTATTCGTCATTCCGGACGAGCGGAGCGAGATCCGGAATCCATAGGTATGGATTGGTCACGGACCAGCGTGATGATGCCGGTTCCTTCGACCTCTGCGCTCTGGCTTTTTCCGACATCCGATATCCGATATCTGACCTCCGACCTCCGACCTCCGACATCTGGTTTTCTCAGACGAACATCTTGACAACCACCGTCGTCAGGCATATATTGCCACCTTCGAAAGATTGATGCGGGGTGGAGCAGTCTGGTAGCTCGTCGGGCTCATAACCCGAAGGTCACAGGTTCGAATCCTGTCCCCGCTACCACAAATAAAAACAGGGACTTACAGGGTTTTTGCAAGTCCCTGTTTCTTTATGGATTTTGGAATTCCCCTCTGTATTTCACACATGGAAGCCTGAAATCGGCTTTTTCGCCCTCTAACGCCCCTTCGGAAAAAAATGAGACTTAGCCCGAAATTCTGTAAGAAATTGGTAGTGAGGCGTTTAGATAAGGTTGGTACCCCCGCTATCCAAAAGACTTTAAAGGGTGGGCTTCGGCTCAGTGGCTATCATCACCGGGGCTTGATGATTCATCGGGGTCGATCTTCTGGGATCGCACCTGGCTCTTCCTCATAAAGTGTAGATTCCGAATATGACCTTTTCAGGTCATTGAATATTGGTGGGCACTTGATTTTCACCTACACTACATCTTGTGGTTTTGATTTTTTTACACGGAAAGGCCATTTTTTGGACAAAAATGGCTTGACAATACACCGCGTAAAAACTAGTCTATTAAAGCGTCTGGGATGAGTCGCCAATGCGTCTCTAACTAGGGCAACCCGCCCTAGATCCCCAGTCGCTTTTTTTTTGCCAAAGCAAGGAGGCTATTTTGCATCTTTGCTATATTGATGAATCTGGCACCTCAAAAATCCCTGGCAACACCTCCCATTTTGTTCTTGCTGGCATATCCATTCCGATTGAAAAGTGGAAAAATTGTGACTCCCAAATCCAGGAAATAAAGGAGGAGTATTCTTTAGGAACTGCCGAAATTCACACAGCATGGATGGTTAGAAAATACTATGAGCAACAAAGGATACCTGAATTTGATTCATTAGACCATTCCCAAAGGCGAGCCAGAGTAAATCAAATAAGGAACGCAAGACTTCTTGGCCTTCAGAGTGCCGGTCCTCCCAAGAAGTACCGACAGTATCGAAAAATTTGCAGGCAAACCGATAAATACATTCACCTTACTCTTGACGAGCGTATACAGCTAATAGAAAGCATTGCCCGTTGTGTTGCTTCTTGGGATTTTGCGAGGCTTTTCGCCGAATGCATTGATAAAGTTCATTTTGATCCAACAAAGCACCTGCCCTACAATTTAGACCAAGTTGCTTTTGACCAACTGGTTTCAAGATTCGAATACTTTTTGAAAAATACAGGGACCGAGGAAAATCCAAGGTACGGTTTAGTAATACATGACAATAATCAAACCGTGGCAAAAAAACATACCCTTTTAATGAAGCAATTTCATTTACAAGGAACTCTCTGGACTAAAATATCCAATATTATTGAAACCCCTCTATTTGTCGATAGCGAGTTGACGAGCATGGTTCAAATTGCTGATTTATGCAGTTATGCGTTGAGACGGTTTGTTGAGCGACAAGAAACTTGGCTTTTTGACCATGTATTTCAGCGAGCGGATCGAAAGGATGGTGTTGTGGTCGGCATCAGGCACTTTACCAATTGGGGCTGTTCTTGTCGTATATGTGCCTGTCATAGCCAATGTTAGAGTTGTATTGGTTCTCGTCGCGATTTTTTCTTTGCTTACAACCACTTTTCGAAAGCCTACGTGTCCCACCAAGGCCAGAAAATCCGTTTCCGGCATGGTGAGGCCCTTCCACTGAAACCGACTGGAAAAACGGGCGTTTAACTTTTTTAGAACGTTTCCCGTCGCACCTGTGTCCGGCACCATCATCCGCCATGCTGGTTTTAGCGCATGTAAAGTCCTGATATCGCAAGTATTCATCAAGATTCCCGGCCGGTGTCTGCATCGTTCTTTTTCTGATGGTTGAAAACCGGCTGCCGTTTTTCCACAAAGGCTCTCATTCTTTCCTGGGGATCTTCGGTGATTCCGGTCAGGGCCATCATGTCGGTCGCATATCGATACGCATGGTCCAGGGGCATTTCAATCTGCGTGTAGAACGCCTTTTTCCCCATCGCCCTTAATTGGGGACTGCCCCGGGTCACCTTGTGCATCAGATCGAGCGCTTCGTCATCCAGTCGCTCCGGTGCGACGACCCGGTTGATCATCCCCCACTCATAGGCGGTCTGCGCAGCAACGGGCTCTCCGGACATGAGCATCTCGAAGGCGCGCTTTTTGCCGATGGAGCGGGTCAGCGCCACCATGGGCGTAAAACAGAACCAGCCCGATTTTCCTCCCGGCGTCTGGAAAAACGCCTTTTCGGATGCCACCACCAGGTCGCAGCTCAGCGCCAGTTGGCATCCGGCCGCCATGGCCGGCCCTTGTACTTTTGCCAGCACCGGCTGGGGCACGCGCTGTAGAGACTGCATCAAGTGCGCGCAGGCGTGCATCAGATCCCGCAAAGCGTCAAGCTCTTTGCCCATCATGTCGGAAAAATCATGGCCCGTCGAAAATACCGATCCTGAGGCGGCGATGATGATTCCTTGAGAATTCATGGCTTCGGGCGTGGCGAGAACGGAAACCAGTTCGGAGATCATCTCCGAAGACAGGGGATTGCGCCTGGATGGATTGTTGAGGATGACTTCCAGGAAACTTTCGGTTTTTCGGACATCTAAAAAAGCGTACGGCATTTTCTCTCCATGAGGTGATGGTGTGCGAAGAATTGTTGACACGATACCATTATCCAGAAAGATTGTCATATTGCCGTTTCGTTGGGTATGGGCAAGGGTTTTCTATCTTCGCTATGTATGGTCAGAATAGAGGTAAAAGCACTGCCCGCAACACTGGATAGGAGAACGTCAATGGCCTACCGAACCCTTGAGCTGGAGATCGAACACGGCATCGCGGTGCTGTATTTAAACCGGCCGGACCGCAGAAACGCCATGAGCGACGAAATGGCCGCCGACTTTGCATTAGCTTTGGATGCTGTCGCCGGCAGTGCGGCCGGCGCCCTGGTCTTGACCGGCCGCGGTTCCGCGTTTTGCGCCGGGGGCGACCTGCAGGGGTTTCGAAAGTGGAGGGGCAGGGACCCGGCGGAAGTCGAAGCCGGACTGCGGGAATTTTACGGAAATTTTTTGCGCATCCTGGACCTGCCGCTCCCGACCGTGGCCGCGGTCAACGGGCCGGCCGTGGGCGCCGGCGCTTGCCTGGCCGCGGCCTGCGACCTGCGGCTGGCATCGGAGGCAGCCCGCATCGGCTTTACCTTCGTCAAGCTGGGCATCAATCCGGGGATGGGCGCCGAGTACCTGCTCCACCGCCTGATCGGCCCGGGCCGGGCCGTCGAGCTTCTTCTCACCGGCGATGTCCTTCCCGCCGCAGAAGCGCATCGGATGGGGCTCTTCACCCAGGTGGCGGCAAAAGAAGCGCTCATGGAGGCGGCCCTTAAAACGGCCCGCCGCCTTGCGCGGCTGCATCCTTCCATCTGCCGGGTCATCAAGCAGAACGCCGCCGCTGCCGCCTCCGATCCCATCGACCGGATCCTGGCCCGGGAGGCCCGAAACCAGGCCCCCATATTCACGGACCCGGTCTTCCAGGCAAAGGTCAAGAAGATGATTGAGAAACTGGGCACCGGCGAAGACTAACAGATGTCAGATGTCCGAGGTCGGATGTCGGCGGGCCGAGAGAATCTGAAGAATTCTTAGATGCTTTGTTTGGAATTTGAGATTTGGAATTTGTTTGGTCATTGGTGCTTGGGATTTGAAAATTAGTCGGTTATCCTTCTTTCTCTGTCATCCGTCGTCTGTCATCTGCTTGCTGCGGCGAAGCCGAAGGCGAAGACGGGTCTTCTTGCCCCTCCGCCCTCCTGTTCTGCTGACATCCGACATTTGACATCAGACATCCGGTATCGGCCATCGGGTTGAACTCGGGGAAGAGCGGATGTAGTGTAGACAAAGAAGGGATTGCGTTGCGGTCGTCGAACGTGCTCCGAATCGAACCGCAAAGGAGGCGGGTATGTCCTGGCTGCAGAAAAAATGTGTGGTAGTGCCGGTCGATTTTTCCGATGACAGCTTTCAGGCTGTCAGTGTCGCCGAAGAATTCGTCGAAAAAGACGCTGATCTGCATGTGATTCATGTGACCCAGCCCTGGAACGAGCATGAAATCGGCGGCAGCTGGGGCCAGGAAACAGAAGAGGAACGGCTTCGTTCGATCGAAAAGGCCATCCGAGAGAAACTGCAGGCCATGGGTCACGAAGACGTCCGGATTTCGATTCACATGGGAAGTCCGCCCGTGGAAATCATCCGATATGCGGAACAGGTCGGGGCTGAATTGGTCGTGATGCCATCGGTCGGCAAGACCGGGCTCAAGCACTTCGCCCTGGGCTCGGTTGCCGAAAGGGTCGTCCGCAGGGCCCATTGCCCGGTGCTGGTGCTTCGGAAAAAAGAACAGAAAAAGGGCAAATCCAAAAAGATCATCGACTACGACTAATTCAAAAACCTTCTGGATCCCGGGTCAAGCCCGGGATGCCGGACTGAGAAGTTTCTTTTTTGATCAAACTGACCGGTTAAGGCCAAAAGATTCGTATAAAATTCCTTCCGGCAAGCCTTGAACCTGGAACGCCGCGCCAGCGGCAGGGCCGACATCTGTCGTTTCTGTCCTCTGTCCTCTGTCATCTGCCCTCTTTCGTTCCGACATCTGACATCCGACCTCCGACATCTGTCTTTTCCCCGCCCTTCGGCCCGAAAGTATATAAAGTATAGAACGTCCCTTCAGGTCCCTGTCCTCTGGTTCTTCCGACCACCGACCTCCGTTTTTTCTGCCATCTGGCCCTTTGCCCTTTCCCTATGCACTATGCCCTATGCGCTATGCGGCGCGAAGCGCTACCACCCCCCCTGCATCCCTTCCATCAGGGCCAGCGTATTGTCTCCCAGCACCCGGTGGTTGTATCCGCCCTCCAGCAGGGCGAAGCATCCGCCGCCGCAGTGCAGGGTTGCCGTTTTAACCATGCGGCCGATCTTTGCGTAGTCGTCGGTGGTCAGGGTGCCCCCCCAGTCCTTTTCGTGGTTGTCGAAGCCGGCCGAGACGCCGATGATGTCGGCCCGGCAGGTTTCCATTTCGATGCTGATCCGCTTCATGATGGCGCTCCTGCCTGCCGCGGTCACATTGTACACGGTCGCCCAATCCTTTCCGCCCAGAATCTCGACGGTGCCGTCTCCATAGTGAAGGTCGATATCCAGCACATAGGCCGTATCGATTTTCCCCTTTTTCTTCAAATGGGTCAGGGCGACGGCCATGTTGTTGAAATAGCAGAATCCCCAGGCCGAATCCGAAGAGGCGTGATGGCCCGGCGGGCGGATCGCGCCGAAGCACGGCTCCTTCAGCCCGGTTTCCGCGGCCAAAATCGCCCCGCCGGCGGCCAGAGCCGCCGCCTCGTAGACACCCTCGTTTTTGACCCACTCGATATGGCCGGCGGTGTGAACCGCGGCGATCTGCGCCTCGTCGGCCGGATTCGGCTCGACTACCTCCGCCGCCGGCGCCAGGGTTTCCATGACCGCCTCCATCCGACCGGCCGCTGCCGCGGGATCTGCGGCATATACCGGGTAAAACGCCTCGTGAAATACGACTTTCATGGCACGTTATCTGCTCCGATGGTAAAATTCTTCAAGTAAGACGGCCTTTCTCAGGCCACAACCTCAATATGTCCCGGTGCCGCTGCACTGAAGCGATACAAAAACAGATTGCTGCCTCGCAGAAAATTCCCTAAACCCAAGCACCAAATCCCAAACAAAACTCAAGCACCAAATCCCAAATTTCAAACAAGGGCATCCGCATTGAATTCAGACCAGGGGGGTTTTGTCATGTCCGCTTCGCATCAAAGCCTGCCCGGCACTTGATGGGGGGTGCGGGATAAACTCCAGCGGGCATCCAGTAATTTCAACAACATCTGGATGCCCCCGGACCCGATCCGGGGCCCGGCATGACGATTCGGGGACTTTTTACGACTCCATCAAACTTGAACCCTGAATCTTGAACCTGCTCTGTCGGCCACTTGCCCGGCCGCATATTCTACGGCGGTCTGCACGGCCTTCCGGACGGCCGGGGTGCGGGGCAGAGCGGCGGCGATCCGCTCGATGAACCCCTCTTTTTGAAGCATGCGGAAGGTCTCCGGAAAATTCAGATCGAACACCCATCCGATCTGCAGCAGCTTGAAGTCGTTGAGGGTTCGAATATCGGAAATGTTCACCAGCTGTTCGTTGCTCAGGTCTTTCAAGGCGGCCGTCGAGCAGGTGTCGTCATCGGGCAGATCGAGTTCGATGGTGGTATCCTTTCCTTTTCCGGCCCGGCGCCTCTCGTAGTATTCGGTCACCACCTTCCAGATGTCGAGCTTATCCGCGTCCCGAAGCAGCAGCATGAGCCTGCGCCGCTCCGGCGCCGCGGACGGGGAAACGGCCAGGGCGTTGTGGACCGCAATCGCGCCGGCGATCCGGCGCTTTTCCCCAGGGCTGCAGGGGGCCAGCACCCGATGGCGCCCCAGTTCGAGAAGGGAGAGACGAGCGTGGTTTACCGAGGCGCTGTCAAGAAAGGTGCCGTAGTCCCGGTACTGGCGGAATCGCCCCAGATCGTGAAACAGTGCCGCTGTCTCGGCCTCTCGCATCGGCCCGGCGGGCAGGTCCAGGGAGCGGCCCAGGGTGAGGATGTTTCGGCAGACCCGCCAGGTGTGGTCGATCTTCAGCCGGATCGGACCGTCAGACCCGTCGTCGCCGGCGAGAAAGGAGGCGGTGTATCGTTGGAACCAGTCGTGAAACCGCTGCAAATCGCTGTCATTCATATCATCAGGGTTCTTTTTGAGCCGGTAGTGTAACCGATTGCCGTCGCTAATTAAAGCTGGCGCGTTTTCCGGCAGGCTCGTACCGTTTTGAAACGGCCCATAACAGATCGGTGCGCACCATGCAATGAAACCGTATTTGGGGCGCTGCTGATCCGCCTTCATTCTGATGGGTCGAAGCGCGGGAAAGACGGTATCTGAAATATTTAGAACTTGATGTTTTATATCTAAATATATAAAATACATAATTTGATATTTTTTCCGGCCAGGCTGGTGAACGCCGCTATACTTCAGTCAATCCTCGATCGATGCTGCGCTTTCGGTCCTCTTGCAGCCGATGAAGGCAAGCCCGCCGGACGATTCGCCGGAAGAGTGTCTGCTTGGCTCCTGTGGTGCTTTTTGCCTGGCCGGTAGGATCCGGGCAAAGACAAATGCGGCAATCTGTTTTTGAGAAAGGAAGGTCTGCACATGGCAAAAGGTCATTACAGCATCCGCTATAATCCGGACAAACTGCGACAAATGATCGAAGAGGGAAAAACGGCAAAGGAGATCATAAAGGAATTCAAGATCTCCCCGTACACCCTCTGGGAGCACCTGGTCATGCTCCAGGAGCTCGACAAGAAAGTCTACTTCATCGAGGGCCTCTTCGATCACGGGGAAAAAGAAAAGTCGAAGCTGGAAAAAGAAGGCATCGTTTTTTCCAAGGAGATGCTCGAAAAAACCGGATTTGAGCCCGGCGATGCCTTCGAGATGAAGGTCGAAGAAGACCGGATCATCTTAAAGAAAATCACCGATGACTGATTTCATAAAAAAGATAAGAGAAAAGAGGTGAGCCTTGGCCGAGAAAGATTTTCAAATCATCACCGCAAAAACCATCAAGAACCTGGACAACAAGATCTGGAAATACGATATCCAGCCATGGGTGTTTTTCGGCGGTGCCGCTTTGATTTTCGCCGGGGTGATCTTCACCATTGTCGCAGGCGAAGCCGCGGAAAAGCTTTTTGCCGGCATCAAGGACTGGATCAGCGAATACGCCGGCTGGTTTCTGGTACTGACCATGAATACGGTTCTGGCCACCTGCATCGGCATCATGGTCTCTCCCCTGGGAAGGCTTCGCATCGGCGGCCCAGACGCCGAGCCCGAATTCAGCTATTCCAGCTGGTTTGCCATGCTCTTTTCTGCCGGCATGGGCATCGGACTGCTCTTTTACGGGGTGGCCGAACCGATGTTTCACTACGTGGCCAACCCGCTTTCCGAGCCGGGCACCATCGAAAGCGCCAAGGCGGCCATGGAGCTCACCTTCCTGCACTGGGGGCTTCATCCCTGGGGGATCTATGCCCTGATCGGACTGGGGCTGGCGTTTTTCGGGTTCACAAAAGGGCTTCCGCTGTCGATCCGCAACGTCTTTTACCCGATTTTAAAAGAACGCATCTACGGCGGGCTGGGCAACACCATCGACATCCTGGCGACGATTTCCTGTCTTTTCGGTGTGGCTACCTCCCTGGCCATCGGCGTGCAGCAGGTCAACGCCGGCATGGCCCATCTTTTCGGCATCCCGCAAAATGCCTGGGTCCAGGTGATCTTGATCGCCTGCATCACGGCGCTTGCCACCTGGTCGGTGGTCCGCGGGTTGGAAGGGGGGATCAAGCTGCTGAGCAATATCAACATCGGCCTGGCGCTGTTGTTGATGCTCTTTGTCTTCGTTCTCGGTCCGACCCTGTTCACGTTAAATGCGCTGATCGAAAACATCGGCAACTATGTGCAAAATTTTTTCAACCTGGGATTCTGGAACGAAACCTATACCGACGCTGGAAACTGGCAAAACGGCTGGACCATTTTTTACTGGGCCTGGTGGATCGCCTGGTGCCCCTTTGTGGGGATGTTCATCGCCCGGGTTTCCTACGG
>CAYPFH010000009.1:0-32261 GCA_964409825.1 uncultured Desulfobacterales bacterium
GGGCCGAGGCGCAGATCCGCCAACCGGTGGATGCCGGCATCTGGATCAGGCATTCTCCAAAGAAAAAAGAGCTGGTGCTCAACATCGGCCCCCACCACGTCAGCACTCACGGGCTGATGCGCTTCGTGGCCACCCTCTCCGGCGAGCAGATCGTCAAGCTGGACATGGACATCGGCTACCACCACCGGGCGGCGGAAAAACTCGGGGAGCGCCAGACCTGGCACCAGTTCATTCCCTACACCGACCGGGTAGACTACCTGGCCGGGGCCGCCAACAACCTGCCCTACGTGATGGCCGTAGAAAAACTCGCCGGCATCCGGGTGCCTGACCGCGCCCAGGTCATCCGGGTGATGATCAGCGAGCTTTACCGGATCAGCAACCACCTGGTCTATTTCGGTACCTTTGCCCACGACGTCGGGGCCATGTCCCCCACCTTCTACACCTTCCGGGAGCGGGAGATGATCCTCGACATCGTGGAGCTGATCACCGGCGGAAGACTGCACGCATCCTGGTTTCGGCTCGGCGGAGTGGCGGCCGACCTGCCCGAGGGGTGGAAACAGGCCGTGGACCGGTTCACGGCGATTTTTCCCAAAATGCTGGCCGAATACGAAACGCTGGTCCTGAAGAATCCCATTTTCAAAGCCCGCACCGCAGGCATCGGTACGATCACTCTGGAAGACGCCATCGACTGGGGGGTGAGCGGGCCGAACCTGCGCGCCTGCGGTATGGCCTGGGACCTGAGAAAGAATCTTCCATACTCGGGCTACGACGCCTTCGACTTCGAGGTGCCCACCGCCGCCGCCGGAGACTGCTACGGCAGAGGCCGCCTTCGCGTCGAGGAAATGCGCCAGAGCCTGCGGATCATCCGCCAGGCCGCAGACAACATGCCCGAGGGCAGCCACGTGACGGACGACTGCCGCTACGTCGTGCCGAAGCGCAAAGACATGCTCAATGACATCGAAACCCTGATCCACCATTTTATCAACGTCACCCGCGGACCGAAGATTCCCAGGGGAGAGGCCTACGCCAGCTGTGAAATCCCCCGGGGCGAGCAGGGGTATTACGTGGTCAGCGACGGGCTCGGCAGCGCCTACCGTCTCCGAATTCGAGCCCCGGGCTTTGCCAATGTGCAGGTCATGCCCCTGATGGCAGAGGGGCTGGCCATCTCCGACCTGATCGCCATTGCCGGATCGATCGATTACATATTGCCGGATATAGACCGGTAGAAATGCCTAAAATGCCTGAAATGAGCTAAAATGCCTAAAATTGAAAAGCAAGCCCGGAACCTCAAGCCTAAGACGGAGCGAAGCGGCTCCGCAATTTTAGGCATTTTAGGCATTCTAGCTCATTTTAGGCATTCTCCTCGGAAGACAAGGCGTAAGGAATGATTCCCGAACCCACCCGATCCCAACTCAAAGACCGCATCGCTTCTGTGACCCACCCCCGGGAGCTGGCGGTGGACGTCATGCTGGCGTTTCAGGGACACGGCGGGTATCTGAGCGACGAGGCCATGGAGGAGGCAGCCGGGCTGCTGGACATGACGCCGCTGGAGCTCGAGGAGCTGGCCACCTTCTACACCTTCCTCTATCGCGAACCGGTGGGAAAGTACGTAATTCACCTGTGCGACAGCGTCATCTGCTGGATGGACGGCTACGAATCGCTGCGGGATCACCTGTGCCGGAAGCTCGGCATCGAAATGGGCCGGACCACCGAAGACGGTCTGTTCACCCTGCTGCCGGTCTGCTGCATCGGCTATTGCGACCGATCCCCGGCCATGTTGATCAACCGGAAGGTCTACGGGCCCCTGACGCCGGAGTCGATCGACGAGATCATCGAACAACTGAAGCAGGAATCAGAATCAATCCGCTGACGCGGATTCATTAAAAGCGGCTGCGCCGCCTGAATTTTGAATCTGGTATGTAGAATCTTGCCGGCGGCCGGCGGTGCCGCCTTTCCGGGACAGAGAACCATCGTGAGCAGCCAGGAAACAAAAAAATACCCATCGGTCCTCTTGCAGAACCGGCATCCGGACCGGATTGCCACCATCGACGAGTACCGGCGCAGCGGGGGCTACGAGGGACTGGCAACCCTTCTGGCCCAAAAAAACCCGAAAAAGGCCCGGGAGGTGCTCGACGACGCCAACCTGCTCGGACGCGGGGGAGCGGCGTTTCCGGCGGGCCGGAAGATGATGACCGTACCGGAAGACGCCCCGTATCCGAGATACCTGGTCTGCAACGCCGACGAGATGGAACCGGGCACCTTCAAGGATCGGATCCTGATCTTTGCCGACCCCCACCAACTCATCGAAGGGATGGTCATCGCCGGCTTTGCGGCCCAGGCCGCCGAGGGCTTCGTCTTCATCCGCCCGGAGTACGAGGGGGCCGCCAAAATCCTGGAAAGAGAGGTCGAGGTCGCCCGGAGCCGGGGATTCCTCGGCGAAAACATCCTGGGAAGCGGTTACGATTTTAACATCGTCGTGCATCGCAGCGGAGGACGATATATCTGCGGGGAGGCCACCGCCCAGCTCAACGCCCTGATGGGGCTCAGGCCCAATCCCAAGCAGCCGCCGCCCTATCCCACCGTAAGGGGATTGTGGCAGCGGCCCACGGTGGTTCAAAACGTGGAAACCCTCTGCTGCATGCCGCACATCCTCCGAAACGGATCGCAGTGGTTCAAATCCCTGGCCCTTACGGAAAGCGGCGCAGGCACGAAGGTATTCTGCGTCAGCGGCAGGGTCAACCGGCCCGGCTGCTACGAACTTCCCATGGGGGTGACTCTCAAGGAGATCATCGAGGCGCATGCAGGCGGAATCAAAGACGGGGCACGCTTCAAGGCCTGTCTTCCGGGGGGAGCTTCCACCGCATTCCTGCCCGTGCGCCTCTACGAGATTCCCATGGATTTTGAAACCCTGAAAAACGAAGGCTTTCGGCTGGGTACGGCGGCCGTCATGGTCTTCGGCCACCGGGACTGCCTCGTGGATGCCACCGTCAACCTGCTCGACTTTTTCGTGCGGGAGTCGTGCGGCTGGTGCACTCCGTGCCGCGACGGGCTTCCCTACATCCGGGACCTGCTCTCCCGCATCGAAAACGGCACCGGAACCGAACAGAGCGTGGCCAAGATCGAGACCATGTGCCGGCACCTGTGGAGCTCCTACTGCGCCTTTGCCCCCGGGGCCGTGGCCCCGGTCGAGGGGTTGATGGCCGAGTTCAAGGACGAGGTCATGGCCCATGTGGCGGGCGGCGGGTGCCCCTTTAAAGGATAGAAAAGGAGTTTGGCCAACTTAAAGAAACCATGCCCAAACTGACCATCGACGACATCCCAGTCGAAGTGCCCGAAGGGACCAAGGTGATCGATGCCGCAGCCCAGGTCGGGATCCAGATCCCGCGATTCTGCTATCACCCGGCCCTGGGCAGTGTGGGGGCCTGCCGGGTGTGTGCGGTGAAGTTTGTCCAGGGCCCCTTCAAAGGGGTCCAGATGAGCTGCATGATCGATGCGGCCGACGACATGATAGTTTCCACCACCGACGCCGAAGCGGTCGACTTCCGCCGCCACGTGATCGAATGGCTCATGATCCACCACCCCCATGACTGTCCGGTATGCGACGAGGGGGGCCACTGCCTGCTGCAGGACATGACCGTCTCCGGTGGCCACGGGCTTCGCCGCTATCAGGGGAACAAAAGAACCTATCTCGACCAGGATCTGGGCCCGCTCGTGCAACACGAGATGAACCGGTGCATTCAATGCTACCGCTGCTCGCGCTACTACCAGGAATACGCCGGCTACCGAGACCTGGGGGTCATGGGCATCGCCTCGCGGGTCTATTACGGCCGGTTCAAGCCCGGTGCGCTTCAAAGCCCGTTTGCCGGAAACCTGATAGACATTTGCCCCACGGGCGTTTACACCGACCGGCCTTCCCGTTACAAGGGCCGGAAATGGGACTACCAAAGAACCCCTTCGATCTGCATCCACTGCTCCTTAGGCTGCCGCACCACCGTCGATGTCCGCTACCGGGAGGTGGTGCGCATCGAGGCGCGGTACAGCCCCACGGTAAACGGACACTTCATCTGCGACCGGGGACGCTACGGCTTTTATTACGCTTCGGCAGAAACTCGACCACGCAGGGCCAGAATCGGAGGAGAGGAAACCCCCTTTTCCGACGCCGTCACCGAAGCGGTTCATCAGATCTCGGGCATCGTCGAGCGCCACGGCGCCGGCGCGGTGGCCGTCGCGGGTTCGGCCCGGTCGACCCTGGAGACCCTCGCCGCCGAAGCGGCCATCTGCCGGGAGACCGGCTGGCTGGGCCCGGTCCTGTTCACGGAAGCGGCTGAAGGCCGCACCGCCCGGCTCGCCGCCAACCTGTTGACACCGGAACTGGCCGTGAACCTCGAGGCGATTCAACACAGCGACCTGATCCTGGTGGTCGGCATCGATCCGGTCAACGAAGCGCCGATGCTGGCCCTGGCGCTGCGCCAGGCCGCCCGGAGGGGAGCCCACATCGAAGTGCTCGATCCGCGGGCGGTGTTTCTGCCCATGGCCCATGCCCACCGGCCCACGTCAGCCGGCGACATCGCCGAATGCCTTCATCGTCTATCAAGAAAAGGGGGCGGCCAAACCGGCGGCCTTCAGCCTCTTTGCGAGCGCCTGGGCAATTGCCGGCGCCCGGCGGTGGTGGTCGGGGCCACCGGTCTGTTTTCCGAAACGACGGTGGAGGCGGCGGCCCATCTTGCCCGCGCCCTCGGCCGGCAGGGAAAAAAGGCGGCCCTGTTTCCCGTTATGGCCGGTGCAAACACCTTTGCCGCCTGCCGGCTGGCGGGAGACCCCGGCAATCTCGAAACCCTGCTGCCGCAGATCGAAAAGAAAAGCGTGCGGGCTCTTGTCGTGGTGGAAAACGATCTGCTTTCCACGGTTCCGGACGCGGGCCGGTTCGCTGACGCCCTGGCCGGGCTCGACCTGCTGGTGGTGTTCGACTGCCTCGAGAGTAAAACCGCTCGCGCCGCACAGATATTTTTCCCGACGCAGACCTTTTTGGAAACCGGCGGCACCTTCGTCAACAACGAAGGAAGGATCCAGCAGGCACGACCGGCTTTTGCCGGCGGCACCCCGATCGCCTGGACCGGCGGAGGCAGCCATCCGCCGAGGGTCTTTTTGCCCGACATCCCCGGGACGGAACCGGCATCCGCACACCGGATTCTGTTTGCCCTGGTTTCTGCGTTGAACACCAAAAGCGGCAGCCCTCCCCTTGCCCGAAAAGATACTGCAGAGGAACTTGCCGGAATCGCACCGGAGTTTAGCGGATTCGATCCGGAAGAAGCGAGGGGAGACCGCGGGGCCTGGGTCAAGCTGTCGCGGCAGGGATCGACCGAGGCCGAGCCTTCGGTGAAAACGGAGGATGCCCCCCGCACCAACGGCGAGCTGCTGCTGGTCGAAGCCGTTTTCGGCACGGAGGTTCTTTCCCGGTCAGCCCCCTGGCTGCAGCAGCTGGAGCCGGAACCGGTCCTGGTCATGCATCCGGAAGAGGCCGCGCGCCGCGGCCTGCAAGACGGCGACCGCTGCGAGCTTGCCACCGATGCCGGCAAGCTCGCCGTGCCGGTTCAGGTCTCAGATGATGTGGCGCCGGCCACGTTCGTGCTGCCCCGCAGCCGGACGCTTCGCTGGCAGATTTTCCCCCGGTTTCGCACCGGCCTTGACGCCGTCCGCATCCGGAAAATCGACGAGGAGGCGTCATGATCGACTGGGTCATCGGATTTGGCGTGCTTCTAATCAAGATGGGATTGGCCCTGGGATGTCTTCTCCTGATCGCCGCCTACCTGGTCTGGGCCGAGCGCAAACTGCTGGGGCGCCTGCAGGTCCGCCTGGGGCCCAACCGGGCCGGGATCTTCGGCCTGATGCAGCCGATCGCCGACGCCGTCAAGATGGTGACAAAGGAAGACATCGTCCCGGACCAGGCCGACCGGATCCTGTTTTTACTGGCACCGGCTGTGGTGACGGCCACGGCGCTTCTGATGTTCGCCGTGGTTCCCTTCGGATCGGAGCTCACCGTCATGGGCAGGTCCGTGCCTCTGGTCATCTCCGACATCAATGTAGGGCTTCTGTTCGCCTTTGCCATGTCCTCTCTGGGCGTCTACGGCGTGGCCCTGGGAGGCTGGGCCTCCAACAGCAAGTTCGCCCTGCTGGGCGGGATCCGGGGCGCCGCCCAGATGATCAGCTACGAACTGGCCCTGGGACTTTCCCTGGTGCCGGTGGTGATGCTGGCCGGCTCCTTCAGCCTGGTCGACATCGTCGACGCCCAGGCACAGGTCCCGTTCGTCCTGATCCAGCCGGTTTCGTTCGTGATTTTCATCATCGCCGCCATGGCCGAAAGCAAGCGGATTCCCTTTGACCTGCCGGAGGCGGAAAACGAACTGGGCGCCGGCTACAGCACCGAATACAGCGGCATGCGCTTCGGCATGTTTTTCATCGGCGAATACGTGCACATGCAGGTGCTCGGCGCCCTTCTGGCGGTGTTTTTTCTCGGCGGCTGGCGCGGGCCCCTTCTTCCGGGTCCGGTCTGGCTCCTGCTCAAGGCCCTTGCCGTCGCCCTGGTCATGATCTGGATCCGGGCCACCCTGCCCCGGTTTCGCTACGACCAGCTCATGGAAATCGGCTGGAAGGTCCTGATTCCGGTGTCGCTGATCAACATCATGGCCACCGGGGCACTGATGATGCTGTTTTAAAAAAGGTTCCAAGGTTCAACGTTCCGGGTTCAACGGTTCGATGAGGAAAAATCAGAAATTTACGGAAGCAAACATGGTGGAAACCCCGAACCCGGAACCCCTGAACCTCTGAACCCTTGAACCCCTGAACCCTTGAACCCCTGAACCCCTGAACCCGTCGAAAGGAAGCCTGAAGTGGCAGACGAAACAACGCCCAAACCCTACGAAAAAAGGCTGGAGCCCGAGTTTCCGGTCAGCCTTTGGGGGGCGGTCAGAGCGCTGGGGGCCGGGTTTTCCGTCACCCTCCGGCACCTGTTTCGGCGGCCGATCACCGAGCAGTACCCCGAAGAGAAGCGGCGCCTTCCGGAAAGAAGCCGGGCCCGGATCGTGCTCACAGTGGATCCGGACGGAGACGAGCGCTGCGTGGCCTGCTACCTGTGCTCGGCCGTGTGCCCGGTCAGCTGCATTTCCATGCAGTCCGCCGAACGAAGCGACGGCCGCCGGTATGCCGAGTGGTTTCGGATCAATTTCGGCCGGTGCATCTACTGCGGGCTTTGCGAGGAGGCCTGCCCGACCTCGGCCATCCAGCTGACCCCGGAATTCGACCACTGCCGGCGCGATATCCTGAGCTTGGTGTTCGAAAAGGAAGACCTGCTGGTGGCCCACACCGGAAAAGACACGGAATACAATTTTTACCGATACGCCGGGGTTTCGCCCCGCCCCGAGGAAAAAGGGACCCATATCAAGGAAAGGCCGCCGGTAGACGTGAAAAGCAACCTGCCTTGATGCTGGATGCTGGAGGCTGAATAGTGGAAAACAATCGACCGAAGAACGGCTGCCGGGCTTTTACCAGGATCCAGGATCGAGGATCCAGCATCGGAAAGGTGGAGCTGATGCTTCCGTCAAACAAAATAAATGACAATCACCGCTGGATCGAACAACGACCATGACCATCTATTCCGCCATATTCTATCTGCTTGCCGCCGTCATCATCGCAACGACCGCTCTGGCGATCACCCGGCGCAACATGGTCCATGCGGTGGTCTACCTGGTGGTCTCCTTTTTCGGCAGCGCCCTGCTCTTTTACCTGCTGGGTGCACCGTTTCTGGCGGCCCTGGAGGTGATCATCTATGCCGGGGCGATCATGGTGCTGTTTCTGTTCATCGTCATGATGCTGAGAATCGAGGAATCCAAGCGGCGGATCTTTCCTCTGCGCCAGTGGATCCCGGCTGGAGCCATCTGCACGGGGTATCTGGCGGTGCTGGGGGCAATGCTTTCCGGAATCGAGGCGGACCGAACCCTTCAAGCCGCCGTGGCCATCCCGGCGGCATTTTCGGTCTGGGTGTTCCGTCAAGGGTGGCTCGTGGTGGAGATCGCCTCCATGCTCCTTCTGGTGACCCTGGTCGGTGCCCTTCTCATCGGCCGGCAGCCAAAACCCGACGAAACGGCGGATAAATGATCGTCCCGTACAGCCATATCCTGGCTCTGGCCGGCATTTTGTTTCTTCTGGGAATGATCTGCACGGTGACCCGAAGAAACCTGATCATGATGCTTCTGGGACTCGAAATCATGCTCAACGCCGCCGCCGTCGCCCTGGTAGGCGCATCGCTGCGGTGGATGGCGATGGACGGCCAAGCCATGGCTCTTTTTATCGTGGTCGTTGCGGCAGCTGAGGTATCCCTCGGCCTTGCCCTGATCGTGTGCGTTCACCGAAGCACCGGGTCGGTCGATCCGGCCCTCGAAAAAACCGCGGCACCGGAGAATTCTTCGGTATGACGACATTTCCTTTGCTGACAGACGAAAACCTTGCGGCGGCCGTACTGAGCTGTGCGGCCCCGCTGCTGGCTTTCGGCCTGATCATGGTCGCTGCGCGCCGTCGCCCCCGCCTGTCTGCCGGCATTTCGATCGCAGCGGTGTCGCTGTCTCTGCTCGGAGCGGTTTTTCTGCTCGCCGGAAACTGGCACGCGCCGGTTCCGCAGGTTTACTCGACCGCCTGGCTCGTCTCCGATGCGGTGCGGATTCCGCTGGGCGTGCTGCTCGATCCGGTCAGTCTGCTGATGATGGCCATCGTTTCGGTCATCTGCTTCCTGGTCCAGATCTATTCCCTCGGCTACATGGCCGGGGATCCCGGGTTTTCCCGCTACTACGCCTTTATGTCCCTGTTTGCCTGGGCCATGCTCAGCCTGACATTGTCTTCTTCCCTGTTTCAGCTGTACGTCTTCTGGGAACTGGTGGGCCTGGCCTCCTACCTGCTTATCGGATTTTGGTTCGAAAAGTTCTCCGCCAGCCAGGCCGGTAAAAAGGCGTTCGTCATGACCCGGCTAGGGGACGTGGCCTTCATGCTGGGGCTTTTCGTGCTGCTGGTGGGGTCCGGCACCCTGGATGTGACGGCGGTCAACGCCACCGCCGCCGAGCGGATGAATCCGCCCGCGGTCACCCTGGCGGCGCTGCTCATTTTCGGGGGAATCGTCGGCAAAAGCGCCCAGTTCCCGCTGCTCACCTGGCTGCCGGATGCCATGGAAGGCCCCACGCCGGTCAGCGCACTGCTTCATTCGGCGACCATGGTCGCCGCGGGGGTATTTCTGTTTGCCCGGCTGTTTCCCTTCTTCAGCCAGTCGCCGACGGCCATGGGCGTTTTTCTGGTCATCGGCACCGTGAGCATGCTCCTTTCTTCGACCATGGCCATGGTGAGCCGGGACATCAAGCAGGTCTGGGCCTACTCGACCGTGAGCCAGCTCGGGTTCATGATCATGGGCCTGGCCGCCGGAAGCTATTTTGCCGGGGTGTTTCACCTGACCACCCATGCCGGCTTCAAGGCCCTTCTCTTTCTCTGTTCCGGGGTGGTGATTCACGCACTCGGCACCAACGACATGTTCGAAATCGCCAGGAAAAACGGCCGCCGCCGAACGCTGGCCATGGTATGCATGACCCTGGCCGCGGCGGCCCTCTCGGGAATCCCGCCCCTGTCGGGCTTTTTCAGCAAGGAATCGATCCTGGCGGCGCTGGCGGGCCTGGACAATCCGATATGGCTCGCAGCAGGCCTGCTGGGAGCGTTTTTGACCGCCTACTATGCGTTCCGGCTCATTTTCATCATCCTTTTTCCGCGGAAGGCGGCCGCCGACCCGGAGGCGGACCACGGCCGTGAAGGCGGGCACGGCACGGGCGCGGCCATGGGAAGCGTCCTGGTAATTCTGTCCGCCGCGACGCTGGGCCTCGGTTTTGTTGCAGCCTCCCTGGCACGGTTTCTGTCCGGCGATCCGGGGGCCGCCCATCCCGGCCCCCACCTGCCGTGGCTTC
Source organism: uncultured Desulfobacterales bacterium (assembly GCA_964409825.1). Lineage (GTDB taxonomy): Bacteria > Desulfobacterota > Desulfobacteria > Desulfobacterales > CAFBRK01 > JAIPEL01. The sequence goes on from CAYPFH010000009.1 coordinate 9,990, forward strand.
CCTACGCCGGCATCGGACTGGCGGCAGGCGGGCTGCTGCTGGCCTGGTTCGAGTTCGGACGGCCGGCGGCAGATCAGAAAGGGTTTGTCGAACGGGTGCCGGCGCTGGGCGCCCTGTTCGCCAACCGCTGGTACATCGACGCCATCTACGCCCGGATGATCTCCGGCCTGGTCGACCGAGGCATGGCGAGGCTGTGCGCCAAAACCGACCAGCAGGTGATCGATGCCGGCCTCGATGCAGCGAGCCGAACCATCGTCCGGTCATCGGGCGTGCTGTCGGCCCTTCAATCCGGGATGATCCAGCACCGTCTGCTGGTGATGTTTGCCGTAGTGGTCATGCTGGGCCTGTATTTCATCGTATAGGGAGACTTGATGCCGACGGTCTATGCCGACATACCCATCCTTTCCGGCATCCTGCTGATCTGTCTGGGCGGGCTTTTTTTGATTCTGGCAACACCGGCAGGAGAGGCTGCGCGGATCAAGAAGATCAGTGCGGTCGGCTCCGGGCTGACCCTGGCTGCGACGATATACCTCTTTTTCGCCTATGATCGCGGTATCGGCGGCATGCAGTTCGCCGAGAAAATCGCCTGGATCCCTTCTCTGGGCATTTCCTATTTCAACGCGGTGGACGGCTTCAGCCTTCCGATGCTGCTGCTGACCGGTATCGTTTTTTTCACCGGCGTTCTGACCATGTGGGAGCTCAAAGACCGGGTCAAGGAGTTCTTCGCGTTGGTGTTTCTCCTGGTGCTGGGGGTCTACGGGCTTTTCATGAGCCTGGATCTGTTCTTCATCTTCGTCTGGTACGACGTTTCGCTCTTTCCGATGTACCTGCTGATCGCCGTGTGGGGCTCGACCCGCAAAGAGTACGGGGCCATGAAGCTGACCTTGTACCTGCTGGCCGGAAGCGCCCTGATCCTGCCGGCCATGCTGTATCTGGTCGTCGCCTCGGGCCTCAACACCTTCGACCTGATGCAGTTGACGGCCCCCGGAACCTTTACACCGGCCCAGCAGCGTTTTGCTTTTCTCCTGTTGTACATCGGATTCGGCATCCTGGCCGGTGTGTGGCCCTTTCACACCTGGTCTCCGGTGGGCCATGTGGCCGCCCCCACGGCGGTGAGCATGATCCATGCGGGGGTGCTGATGAAAATCGGCGCCTTCGGCGTGCTGCGGGTGGGCATCTTCCTTTGTCCGGAGGGCTGGCGGCACTGGGCCGAACTCATGGGGCTGCTGGCCACGTTGGGAATCGTCTACGGCGTATTTGCCGGGCTTCGCCAGACCGATCTGAAATACGTCATCGGATATTCCAGCGTCTCTCACATGGGTATCGTGGGCCTCGGCCTGTCCACGGTCACGGTCGACGGCCTCAACGGCGCGGTCTACCAGATGTTCGCCCACGGCATCATGACGGCCCTGTTCTTTTCCGCGGTCGGATACATCTACGACCAGACCCATACAAAGGCCATCGCAGAGCTGGGCGGCCTGAGCCGAACCATGCCCCGAGCGTCCGCCTATTTCATCGTGGCAGCGCTCACCGGGGTGGGCGTACCCTGCCTGGCCAGCTTCTGGGGCGAACTGGTGGTCTTCATCTCCTCGTTCAGGGTCTATCCCCTATACGGAACGCTGGCGGTGGTTTCACTGGCCGTGGGCGCCTTTTTTATCCTGCGGGTGGTGCAGAAAACCTGCTATGGCCCGGAAAACGAAAAATGGGCGAATCTGCCGGACGTCCCCCCCGGTCTGGCCGTTCCGCGGATAATCCTGGTTTCGGTGATCGTGCTTTTCGGACTGTTTCCATCCCTGCTGTTTGACCTGATTCGAACCGCATCGATGCCCTTGATGGCGGGGTTGCCATGATGAACTGGCCCGCTTTTTCACCCGAGCTTTACTATGTGGCGGTCGCGGCCGTCTTTCTTTGCCTGTCCCTGGTCCGCGAAAATCACCGCCGGAATTTTCAGACCGCCCTGGTCCTGTCCGCCGTAGGGGTGGGACTCACGCTGGCCTCGACCGGCATTACAGCCGACCTGTTTTTCGGCTCCTACCGGGTGAACCTCTTCTCTCAGGTGTTCAAGGTCCTTCTGGCCTGCGGTTTTTTTCTGGCGGTGGTGCTCTGCAGCGAGCTTTCAGGAGTGGAGCGCCGCCATCATCCCGAGTTTTATCTGCTGCTGACCATTTCCACCCTGGCGCTGATGCTGCTGGTGAGCAGTGTTCATCTGCTGACCATCTATGGATCGCTGGAGCTTTCCAGCTACAGCCTCTACGTGCTGGTCTACCTCCGGAAAAACCGGCCGCAAAAGGAGCGCACCGTCGTCCATTATTTTCTGATCGGCGCATCGGCATCGGCCGTGATGATCTTCGGCATCGCCCTGCTCTACGGCAGCACCCGCACCATGTACACGGCCGAGATGGCCCGGATCCTGCCCGCGGTGATCCTGCAACCCGCAGCAGCCATCGGCTTTGTCATGACCCTGGCCGGTTTCTTTTTCAAACTGGCGGTTTTTCCCTTCCACTTCTGGGCCCCCGGAGTCTATGAAAGCGCACCAAACCAGCTGACCACCTACATCGCCACCGTATCGAAGGTGGCGGCCATCGCCCTGCTGGTGAGATTTTCGGCCCTGGGCGAACAAAGCGCCTTCCTGGCACAGGTGCTGGTCATGCTGTCGATCGTCACCATGACGCTGGGAAACGTATCGGCCATCGTCCAAAAGGACCTCAAGCGGCTGCTGGCCTATTCGAGCGTTGCCCACGCAGGTTACTTGCTGATCGGCGTACTGAGCATGAACCCGGACGGATATGCCGGCGCCGTTTTCTACGGCGCCGCGCTGCTGACCCTCAAATTCACCTGTTTCATGGTGGTCGTCAGGGTGGCCGCAGACGGGGCCAACATCACCGTCGACCAGCTGGCCGGGCTGCACCGGCGAAGCCCGATGCTGGCCCTCGCCCTGATGCTGTCGCTCTTCGGGCTGTGCGGCATCCCGCCCACCATCGGGTTTGTCGGAAAACTCCTGGTGTTTAGCGCGGCTATGGAAAAAGGGTATTTCACCCTGGTGCTCATCGCCATGATCAACGTGGTCGTCTCGCTGTACTACTATCTTCTGGTGCTCAAGGCCGCCTACCTCACCGAACCGAAAGCCGGCCTGCCGCCTCTGTCGGTCTCAGCCGGAGACCGGCTGCTGGCAGGCGCATTGATCGTCCTGATCGTCGGTATCGGATTCTATCCTGACCCGGTCATCCAAATCGCCCGATCCGCCGCCGCTGCACTTCTCTGATCTCCCGTCGCAAAGCGCATCTTTCCCTTCAGGACACAAAAACTCTTCCATCTGCCCGCAGCCGAACCGGCCTGCGGAGGGCCGGGCGGGCTGCCAAGCTTGGCAGCGCAACGGCTCAGGGGCTGTTGTTAGATCACCACATGGTCCAGGGGCAGGCAGTAGGCACCGATGGATCTGCCGCTGCAATTGGTCCTCCGCCCCCAGCAGCAGGCATAGGTGCGGCCGAGTTCCCGTGTGCCCATGTAAAACAGGATCACCTTTTCGCCCTTTTTCAGCCCCCTGGCGGTTTCGGTTCCCTTGGCGGAGAAACGGCCCCCCCGCTGGGTGCACAACTCGACATGGCCGTTCAACTGAAGCCAATGGTGCACCGTGGAAAATTCGTTTCTCAATTGCACCGTTCCTTTATGGGGTTCGCCCATTTTCCACTCCCGGATCGGATCGAAGAATGTTTCGTGCCTGATTGCAGTATCCGGTATTGCCGCTGAATTGTCAAAATCCAGGCCTCCGGAGCCTCTTTTGCCGCGGCGGTTTTGACAATACGCCGGTTAGGGGATAAAATTATTGTATTGCATACTGCACCCGGTCGATACGCCCTGTTGAATTTTTCTTTTTCCAAAAGGAACCTGTCATGAAAGAGACGACCTACCTGCAGGAAAACAGGCGGCTCATGGAGTTTCTAAAGACGGTACCGGTCTTTGAACCCTTCGACCAAAATGAAATCAACAGCCTCGTCAAGATCAGCAAGCTGAAAATGTATGAAGACGGCGAGTGCATCCTACAAGAGGGCAGCGCCGACACCTGGCTTTACTTTCTGGTCCAGGGAACGGTCAGGATCACCAAGGGAGATCAGGAGATCACGGTCCTGAGGCGACGGGGGGACATCTTTGGAGAAATGGGTGTCATCGCCGTGGCCCCTCGTTCGGCATCTGCCTTCGCGGCCGGCAGCACCATCTGCCTGTCCACCGATTTTTCCAGAATCGAAAGCTTCCACAAGGAAGACAAGGTGTTGATGGGATATGTTCTGTATCGGATTTTTTCCGAGATCCTCGTCCTCCGGTTGAAGGAAACCACCGATGAGCTGATCAAAATCAAGGGAAAGTCCGGTCTGAAGTTCTGGTAGAGGCGATCACCTCGATTTCCACGTCCAGACCGTCGTCGATGCCGGCCACCGCCACGCAGTTTCGCGCCGGGGGATTTTCGGGAAAAAATTCCAGGTAGGCGGCGTTCATTTCGGGTTTGATCGACATCGAGGAAATGTAGACATCGGCCCGCACGACCCTGTCTAAGGCCGAGCCGGCCGCCTTGAGAATGGTGTCGATGTTGGACAAAATGAGCCGGGTCTGTTCGGCCACGGTACCGTGGACCGGTTTGTTGCTTTCGGGATCTTCAGCGGTCTGGCCGGCGACGAAGATCAGGTTTCCCAGGCGGATGGCCTGGGAATAGGGTCCCGGCTCCGGGGCCTTATCGGTGTAAATCACTTCTTTTACCATTCTGGTTTCCTCCTGAGTTTGCTTCACCGCAGAGGCACAGAGGGCACAGAGAAAAAATGAAACAAACTCTCTGCGTCCTCTGTGCCTCCGTGGTGAAATATAGGCATCTCCGTGATTCGGGGTAGAATCGAGCGGGCTCTATTTCAGAAAGAGCTGCTGGGGAAACTCGATGAACTTTTCACACCCGTCTTCGGTGATCAGCAACGGCTCGCTGCATTCGAATCCGTAGGTATCCAGCCAGATCCCGGGCATGAAATGCAGGGTCATGCCCGGCGCAAGGACGGTCTTGTCACCGGGCCGGAGGCTGATGGTGTGCTCGCCCCAGTCCGGCACGTAGTTCAGACCGCAGGAGTAGCCGACCCGGGAAGGTTTGACGACTCCGGTATGGGCGATTGCCTCGCGCCAGCACCGCTCTACTTCTTCGGCGGCCACCCCCGGACCGATATGCTCCAGAGTTTTCTTCAGCCCCTGGACCACCCCGTCTGCGGTGCGCAGAAGGTCCGCAGGCGGCTCACCTAAGTAGACCGTCCGAGACAGCGGCGCATGGTAGCGGTGGCGGGCGCCGGAAAGCTCCAGCATCACCACGTCGCCTTTCTGATACCGTCGGTCGGGATCGAAGGTCAGGTGGGCGGTCGACGTCCGTTCTGCAGAAGGCATGATCGGAAAGATGGCCGGCGAGGAACCGCCGAAATCCTCGGTTCCGGCGATTTGGGCCGCGCAGACCCTGGCGGCCGCTTCTTTTTCCGGGGTGCCCACCGATATCGTGTCGATGGCCGTTTTCATGACTCTTTCACAGATCCGAGCCGCCTCGCCCATGACGGCGATCTCCGCCGGGGCCTTGACCGCCCGGATCCAGTTGACCAGGTTGGTGCCGTCCATCAAGCGCGCAGGGGCAAGCTCCTCGGCCAGAATGAGATACATCCGGGCGCTGAACCAGTATCCGTCCATCTCTAAGGCAAAGCGCTTCCGGTCCCATCCCTTTTCCCGGAGCAGGGTAGAAACCCAGCGCATGGTATGGGTGAAGCGGGACTGGACGTATTCGTCCGGGTATCCGTAGACGTCTTCATCCGGGAGCCAGGTGGTCAGCCTCGCTCCGTTTGAATCCTGCTGCCGCCCGAACCAGATGGGCCGATCCGCATCCAGGGAGACGATCACCCCCTGGTGCACGTAAAAGGACCAGCCGTCGTAGCCGGTCAGGTAGTTCATGTTGGCCGGGTCGGTCACCAGAAGCAGCTCGATCCCCTGCCGGTCCATCTGCTCTTTCGTCTTTTGGATCCGGCTACGGTATTCCTCCTGTGAAAAAACGGTTTGTTTTGTCATAATCGCTGTTCTTCTATTAGGTAGATATAAAGACCGGATGCCCGCCTCCGCGGGCATGACAAAAAGAAACACCATATTCTTATGAAACTTCGGTCGAAGTCGGGGCCTTTCGTAGGGCACGACCTGCGCCTGTCCGGGCGTAGTCACGCCATGGCGTGACGAAGCCGGATGTCGTGCCGCTGTGAACGGCACGGAGGCCGTTCACTACATCGGCAGAGGCTTCGGGGGAAGTTTCAGTATTGATCAAACTGACCGCCCCGATGGTCGGCGGCGGAGCTGTCATCTATATTTCGCGGAAGCAAGAAAACTAATCGAATCGCGGCTGCGATTCGATCAGTTTTCTTGCGCCCACTGCCTGTCCTTCAACACCGCATCCAGCACCTCGCCGGCCCCCTCGCCCCCCATCTGAAGGTATTTCTGCTGCAAGGGCTTGGCCTTTTGCCGGAATGCGTCGATCTCTTCTTCGGTCAGCTCGATGTACGTCATGGAAGGCTTGGCGCTCATGATCATCTCAAACCGCTCCCGGTTCAGTTTGGGCTCGAAATCGAAGATGAATTCGTTGGCTTCTTCCACGGCCTCGCCGATGACGGCCCGAATGTCTTGAGGCAGTTTCCCGATAAAGGCGTGGTTGGCGGCAAAGGTGGAAATAAAAGGCAGCTGGTTGGCCTTGATCAGGTAGTCCTGGACCTCGTAGAACTTCATTTCCTGAATCGCGAAAAACGGCTGCGTTTCTGCGTCGAGCTTGCCCATTTCCAGATCCATATAGATCTGGCCGTAGGGCACGGTCGTCACATATGCGCCATACAGGCGATAGGCGGTGATCAGAAACGGGGACGACATCACCCGGAAGTTCACCCCTTCAAAATCTGAGGGCTTGCGCAGAGGCTTGTTCGCCGTCCAGATCTGCCACCCTTCCTGAATAATGGAAAGAAGCTCCAGCCGATGCTTCCTGTAGTATTTGCCCAGCGTCTTGTAGGTGTTCGGCCCCTTGCGAAGGATCTTTTCCAGCAACTCGGAGTTCGTCGGAAACAGGTAGTGGATGGAAAAGACCTGCACCTCGGGGATGGTGGACCCCAGGTGGCCCGGAGACTGAAAGGCGAACTGAAGCTCCCCTTTCTGCAGCAGGCGGGTGATATCGTCGGAAGTGCCCAGCTCGCCGTAGACATGAATATTGCAGCGGATCTGGCGCTTGGATTGTTCTTCGATCGTCTCGACGAATTTTTTGGCATATTCGTGCTGCATGCTGCCTTCGATTTCCTCCAGAGCGATCTGCCACAGGTATTTGACCGCCCCGGCCTCCATGGGAAATCCGATCAGCAGCGCCAGCACGATCGGCAAAAAAAGAAACTTCCCGCTGAACTTCATGGGTATTCTCCTCTCGCGGCGTTCAGCCATAAGGATTCGAAATGGATATGCTCAGGCACGGCGCTGGGTCAGCCGCGGCCCTTTTCTGTCCCCAGCCTGCTTTGAAGGATGTGGACATATTGCGCCGGGTCGATGCTGCTGCCAGAAAGCAGGGCCACGACCTTTTTCCCGGAAACATCCACCATCCGCTTCTCCAGCGCCGCGACGCCGACTGCGGCGGCGCCTTCGGTCACCAGACGGTGGTGCAAAAAAACGGTGAACATGGCGTCTTTGATCTCCTCTTCCCCGATTTTCAGATGCTCGCCCACATATCGGGCCACCAGTGCGAGGGTGTAGCGGTTGTCGGCGCCGATGCCTCCCAGGAGCGAGTCGGCGATCGAGTCTTTTTCTTCCACGGGCACCGATCTTCCGGCCTTCAGACTTTCGATCATCGCCGGAGACTGCGCCAGAGAAAGGCCCACGACATGGATCCCCGGGTTGATCGACTTGGCTGCCATGGCGATACCGGCAAGCAGTCCGCCGCCGGAAAGCGGCACCATCAGAATATCGGTGTCTGGAAGTTCGGAGAGGATCTCAAGAGCGATGGTCCCCTGGCCGGCAATGATCATCGGATCGTCGAAGGGAACCACCGGCACCAGGTTCCTTTCCGCCGTCAGGCGGCGGTAGTCTTCCTCGGCCTCATCCTGGGACCTTCCCTTGATGGAGACCTCGGCCCCCAGCTTCCGGATCGCTTCGGCCCGGTAGGCGGCGACATGCTCCGAAAGACAGACCACCGCCCGAATCCCGGTTTTTCCCGCCACGTAAGCCACTGCCCTTCCGTGGTTGCCGGTGGAAAAGGTGATCACCCCCCGTTTTTTTTCTTCTTCGGTCAGGTTCAGGATTTTGTTGGCGGCGCCGCGGACCTTGAATGACCCGGTGTTCTGAAGGCACTCCAGTTTCAGATGGACCGAACGGGCGCCGGCCGATTCGGCCAGATCGGGCGAAGAGATCAGCGGCGTGTCGACGATCATGGAACGAATCGTGCGCTGGGCCCGGTATACATCGAAAAGCGTCGGCAAAGAGGTCATGCAGCCTCCGTGTCAAAACATGTTGATCAAATCCCGTCAGGATCGGGACGGCCCCCCCCTCGTATGAAACTTCGGTCAAAGCCGGGGTTTTTGTAGGGCACGACCTCCGTGTCGTGCCTTCATGAACGGCACGGAGGCCGTTCACTACATCGGCAGAGGCTTCGGAGGAAGTTTCACCCTTGATCAAACTGATCGCCTCGCGGTCAGCGGCTGGGCTTATGTGAAACTTCGCCCGATATCCATGGTTTTTTTCTTTGCTTTTCAGCGGCGCAGCCGCTGCCGATAAAATCGCACAGCGATTTTATCCGCCCATGGCCAGGTTCGGCAAAAACAGGGCGATCTGCGGAAACACCACCAGGATGACCGTGGCCATGATCAGGATCAGCAAAAACGGCAGCGAATGGCCGATGACCTCCAGATAGGGCCGCCGGAATATGAGCTGGGCAGTGAAAATGTCGCATCCGAAGGGAGGCGTCGCCGAGCCGATGGCGGCCTGGAGGGTAACCAGGGTCCCCAGCAAAATGGGTTCCACGCCGGCGCTGACCACATACGGCTGAAAGATCGGACTCAGGATGAAAATGGCCACGATCGGATCGACGAACATACAGGCGACAAAATAGACCGCCACCACGATGAGAATCACCCGCAGCATCGACGGATCGGTGCCGAACAGCGGCGGCAGGACTTGCTGGGGGATCTGCATGAAGCCGATCATCCAGGAAAAGGCCTGCCCGGCCCCGACCAGGATAAAGACCACGCCGGTGATCACCCCGGTCTGCAAAAAAGCGTCGACGATCCGGTCGACGGTCAGGCTCCTGTAGACGATGGTCTCCAGAAAAAGCGCGTAAAACACGGAGGCGGACGCCGCTTCGGTGGGGCTGAAATATCCGGCGTAGATGCCGCCGACGATAATCACCGGAAAGCCCATGACCGGGAGCCCGTCTTTGATCGCGGTCATCCGCTCGAACCAGCTCGCCTTGGGAAGTACGCCGACCTTCTTGATCTTCGAGTAGACAAAGCAGTAGGCGGAAAACATCAGCAGGATCATGAGCCCCGGGAAAATGCCGGCCAGAAAAAGCATGCCGATGGAGGTGCTGGTGGCCACGCCGTAGACGATAAAGCCGATGCTGGGCGGAATCAGAAAGGCGATGTCGCTCGCATTGACGATCAGCCCCAGGGTAAAGGAACTCTTGTAGCCCGCATCCAGGAGCATGGGGCGCATGGTGCCCCCGATGGCCGCCACGGTGGCCTGGGTCGATCCGGACACCGCGCCGAACAGCGTGCAGCTGGCGTTTGTGGTGATCGGAAGCCCTCCGGGCAGGTGCCCGACAAAGGACTTGATCATCCGGATCAACCGGCCGGCAGACTCTCCGCCGGTAATGATGCTGGCCGACAAGATGAACATCGGTACACACACCAGGGCCGGCGGCGTCACCCCGGTGATCACCTGCTGGACCATGGTGGTAACCAGCTTCGGGGCAAAATCGGGCATGTAGACATACACATACAGGATCAGGGAGCCCAGCAGGGTGACCATGAATGGAAACCCGAACAAAAGCATGGAGGCCAGGCTGATTCCAAATAGTGTCATAGCTGCACCCCCCCGATCTCTTCATCTTCGTATTCGCTCTGCTGGTCCGGAGACTGCCAGGGATCTTTTTCGATGAGGTTTTTGATGATCGTCCGAACGTACTGGATCGTCGCCAGACCGAATCCGATCGGGATGATCACGTAGAAGGTCCATGAGGGCACCCGCAGGGCCGCGGTCATGTGCCCCCTGCTCATGGCATTCATGAGGTACTGGTAGGAAAACCAGGTCATGATGCCCATCACCAGGGCGCTGACCGCACAAATGATGATCAAAAAAACCTTCTCCATCTTCGGCGGCATCGCGTCTAAAAACGCCCCCATCCGGATGTGCCGGGCCTTTCGAACCCCGTAGCTGACGCCGGTGAAAGTGGTGAGCATAACGAGAAACTTGGACACCTCCTCGGCAAAGTAGATGCTCTGGAAAAAGGTTCGGGCAAACACGTTGACCATCAGCAGTATCGCCAGCGCCGCCACGCAAAACACCAGGACCGACACTTCCACGGTGTTGACGACCTTTCCGAGATACCGGTTGAACAGTCTCAGCTTGCTCGGGCTTTTTTCGTTCCCGCTTTGCGCTCCCATCTTTCTCTCCTCGCCGGTCAGGAGGTTTTCCACCGCACAGCGGCTGCCGAAGTATTCCTGCCCGAGAACGTGGTATTTGAAAAATCCGAAACGCGAAATCCGAAATTGCTTCGAATTTCGACCTGCCCGCCGTCGCTTTTCCATAGACGGTTGATTTGCATCACCTTCGCAAAATAGTGTGCACAGGCTTGCGCATCAACCAGTTCGGCAATGGCAGGCGGGTATTCGGATTTCGTATTTCGACGCTCCGGGTTCTTCCGAAGAACCGACGGCTCCTCAGGTCATCTGCTGACCCGAGCTGCCGTGAGCTCTCCTACCCCCCTACATCTTGATACCGAGGGCTTTTTTCGCGTCCTCGATGTCTTTGAGCAAGGCATCGAGGATCTGATCGGCCCCTTCGCCGCCGATCTGCTTGAACTTCGGATAGACGGTTTCGGCCTTCTTTTTAAACTGGACAACGGCCTCATCGTCGAGCTCGTGGAACACCGCATCGGGCTTGGCCTTTTTGATCTTGGCCTTGTCGCTGGCATTGCGCTCGTCGATCCATCTGCCGGCCGGGATGATCGAATCCTGCCAGAAGCTGAGCATCTCGTTCTGGACCTCTTCAGGCAGGTTTTCGAAGAAATCCAAATTGGCCGTGGGGATGCCGATAAACGGTTCGCTCTTGAGCTGGGTGAAGTAGTCCTGCACTTCGTAAAATTTCATGCTGTAGATGGCAAACAGCGGGTTGACCTGGGCGTCGATCAGCCCCATCTGAAGAGCGCTGTAAACCTCTCCATAACTCATGGGCGTGGGACTGGCCCCGTATGCCTTGTAGTCTTCCACCAGAAGCTTGGAAGACATCAGCCGGAGCTTGAGCCCGTTCATGTCGCCGGGCTTTTTGATCGGTCTTTTCGAGCTCACCCACTGCCACCCTTCGTACATGACGCTCATGGGAACCAGGCCGTTTTTTCTGAAGGCCTGGTCGAGCAGCGGGAAGAAATCCCCGTTTTTGATCATCCAGTCGAGGACTTCCGGCACCCGCTCGGTGGGAAACAGGTAGTTCAGGGCCAGCACCTGGGCCTGGGGAACAAAGGAGCTGATCCAGGCGTAGTCAGAGAAGACGAACTCCACCACGCCGAGCTGGGCCAGCTCGTTGATGTCGCCGGTGGCGCCCAACGTGCCGTAGGGATAGACGTTGATGTCGATTTTCCCGCCGGACCATTTCTTCATGTGATCCGAGAAATTGTTGGCCCAGACGGTCATAAAATCGCCCTCGATCTCCTCCGATGCCAGGCGCGCCTTGATGGGACCGCCCTTGTATTCTGCAGCCATGGCGGCACCGACGAAAACCACCAGCACAATTGCCATTGCAATACTAAGAATTCTTTTCATGACTTGACTCCTCTCTTTGAATGGATCCGATGTTGGTTGCAGGTTTTTCCCGGCCGACCCGGTTTCCGGGGTCGGCCTCGCTCTCACCTTCCTTTCAGAAACGACAGCCGGTCGGCGTTTTCGAAAAAGGAAAGCGCGCTTTGGATGTAAAGCGCAACGCCGATCGGCAGAACCTTTTCATCGATATCGAACCGGGGATGATGGTGGGGAAAGGTCTCTTCCGGGCCGCTTTTGCCGGCGCCGAGAAAGCAAAACCCGCCCGGCACCCGGCGGGCGAATTCGGAAAAATCTTCGCCGGCCAGGGTGACCAGGGGCACCAGCTTCACGGCCGTGGGGAGTTTTTCCCCCGCCGCAGAGCGAATCAATTCCGTGATCTCCGGATGATTGACCAGGGTGGGGTGTCCGTAGAGAAACGACAGGTCGTATCCGGCGCGATGGGCGTCGCAGATGCCGGCCACGATGCGCGCAAAGCGGTTTTTGGGATTGTCCGGGCTGTCTTCTGGCCCATCGAACATGTATCGCATGGTTCCGGACAGGGTCACCGAGTCCGGAATCACGTTCGAAGCGGTGCCCCCTTCGATCTTTCCGAACATGATGATGGTCGGCTCCTTGAGAACGTCCACCTCCCGGGTCTGGATCATCTGAACCGACTGGATCACGGAAGCGGCGGCAAGAATCGGATCCACCGCGCTCTGGGGGGTTGCGGTGTGGCCGCCCTTGCCCTTGATCACCAGTTCGAAGTGCTCCATACCCGCCATCACGCAGCCGGCGCTGACTCCCAGATGCCCCGTCGGAAGCGGCGTCCAGACATGGATGCCCATGCAGGCGTCGACGCTGGGGTTTTCCAGCGCCCCTTCTTCGATCATGACCAGGGCGCCGACATTTTCCTCGTTGGGCTGGAAGACGAACTTGATGTTTCCGTTGATCCGATTCTTCATACCCGAAAGAATCTTTGCGGCCACCATCAGCATGGCCGTGTGGGCGTCGTGTCCGCAGGCGTGCATCACGCCCTCGTTTTCGGACTGAAAGAAAAGACCGGTCTCTTCGGTGATCGGAAGCGCGTCCATGTCGGCCCGAAGCATGAGGGTGGGCCCGGGCCGGCCGCCTTTGAGCAGCCCCACCACCCCGGTCCGGTTCATCCGGACGACCTTCATCCCCAGGGTTTGCAGATATTCGGCGACCTTTGCCCCGGTGCGCACTTCCTGCAATCCCAGCTCCGGGTGGCGATGGAAATCCCGGCGAAGCTCGATGAGCTCCGGTCCGAGTTCTTCGATCTTTCTGGATATGTCCACGTGCCGCCTCCTTCGGCATCCTCGCAGCCCGGCTCCGGGCCCGACCGCCGTGCTCCTTTTCGCCCGGTCACATAAAGCCGGAAAACCGCCGGCGGACCACTGCAGAAAACACGTAGTCGATCATGGTCACATAATCGAACACCGGTAGCCCGACAGCCTCCTGGACCGACGCCGCATAGGGCGGAAGCAGGCTGCATTCGAGCAGCACCGCTCTGACCGACGTTTCCCGGGCCGCGAGCTCTTCGGCGGCGGCCACCACCTCCGCCTCTACGGCCCCGGCATCCAGGGTCCCGGTTTCTTCGACGGCAAACCGGTAAAACGACGGGCAATCCTGCAGTCCGGCGACGGCGACCCGGCCGGGGTCTGCCGTTCCGGTCTCTTGTAAAAGGGCGTCATCGAGGCGGGTCGAGTCGGCCGTGACCACCCCCACCTTCGCCCCTTCGCCGATGATCGCCAGGATAAAGGGGATCTGAATCAGGCTGGACAAAAACACCGGTACGCGGAGTTCTTCGCTCAGGCGCCGCTGGTGGACCGCCATGAATCCGCAGTCTCCGGTGACCGCGCGCACGCCTTGAACGACCAGCGAATCGGCGGCCGATTTTACGGCGTCATAAACCCCGGGGTCCTTGCCCAGCGCCCGGGCCACGGAATAGCCTTCGACCTTCTGGAACCGGACCGGGTAGTCGTAGGTGGTGGCGTTGGCCACGTCGCCGGGGATAAACGGAACAGCGGTGTCCAGCAGCAGAATGCCGATCGCTTCGCCGCTGCTCACCCGTCCTTTTTTCGTCGTATACCGCATTTTAGCTGGTGTCTCGTGTTTCGTGTTTGGTGTTTCGAATCCGGCGGTTCGTTCTCCGGCCGCTATTTTACGAACAGCTTCCGGGGAAAGTCGGCAAAGGTTTCGCAGCCGGTTTCGGTCACCCGGAAGGACTCGCTGCACTCGAAACCGTAGTTGTCCATCCACATGCCCAGGATCATGTGAAAGGTCATGTTCGGGGCCAGGACCGTTTTGTCTCCGGGCCGCAGGCTGGCGGTGTGCTCGCCCCAGTCCGGCGGGTAGTTCAGCCCCATGGCATAGCCGATGCGGGATTCCTTTTCGAGGCCGGCCTTGGCGATGTGCTTCCGCCAGACCCGTTCTACCTCTTCGCAGCGCATTTCCGGCTTGATGGCGTCCAGGGTCAGATTGAGCCCTTCGACGGTATGTTCGGCCAAAGAAACGAGCTTGTCGGGCGGCTGTTTTCCCAGATAAGCGGTGCGGGCGATGGGGCAGTGATACCGGTGCCGGCAGGCGGCCAGCTCCAGGTTGACCATCTGTTCGTTTTCATACGGGGCGTCGGTCCAGGTCAGGTGCGGGGCCGAGGTCTTCTCGCCGGTGGGCATCATCGGTACGATGGACGGATAGTCTCCCCCGAACTGCGGCGTGCCCGACATCTGGGCCCGGTAGACGTCGGCCACGGCGTCGCATTCCCGGATCCCGGGTTCGAGGCGGTCGATGGCCGTCTGCATGACCCTTTCGGCGATCTTCCCGGCCTCTTTCATCAATGCGATCTCGGCGTCGGACTTGACCAGCCGCACCCAGTTCACCAGAAGGTCCGCATTGGAAAACCGCGCCTCGGGCAGGCTCTTTTTCAGCTCGGCAAAGCTGCGGGCCGTAAAGTAATACGCGTCCATCTCCACGCCTACGGACCGCCGGCCCCAGCCGCGGCGCTGGATTTCTTCGCCGGCGACGTTCATGGGATGCTTGACCGGGGACTGGACATAGTCTTCCGGGTAGCCGAGGATGTTTTCTTCGGCGAGCCAGGTGGTCAGCCGGGCGCCGTTGGCGTCCATCTTTCTGCCGATCCAGACCGGTGCTTCGACGTCGGCGGCCAGCACCACGCACTGGGGCACGTAAAACGACCATCCGTCGTAGCCGGTCAGGTAGTTCATGTTGGCCGGATCCGAGGCCACCAGGACCTCGATTTCAGACGCCTCCATGCGTTTTTTCACCGCATCGATCCGGGCCTTGTATTCTTCCAATGCAAACAGGGGCATCGGGCATCTCCTGTTTGTGGGTTCAATGGAAATCGCGTACCTTGTTCGACGCCAAGCCTGCCAGAGGTCGGAGGTCGGAGGTCAGAGGTCTGTCCTTACGCATTGCCATTTTCTGGTATTTTTCTGACATCGGACATCCGACATCGGACCTCTGACCTCTGGGTTTTTTGGATCATTGGTGCTTGGAATTTGGTCATTTTCTATTCGAACCTTGATGGGCTCGTAAAAGGGCCGAATATTCCTTTTTCCGTCATTCCCGCGAAGCGGTGCCGGCCCCGGCTACACCCAGCCGCGAAGCTTCATCGCCTGTTCGATTTTTCTCAGGGCGTAAATCCAGGCCCCCACCCGCAGGGATTGATTTCCGGCCTCTTTTGCGGTCCCGGCGGCAAAGCGGTATGCGTCCAAGATCCGTTTTTTCAGCTGGACCTGCACCGTTTCGATGTCCCAGTACTGGTCGGAAAGGCCCTGAGTCCGCTCGAAGTGGCACACGGTCGCACCGCCGCTGTTGGCTACGACGTCCGGGACGATGATCACGCCCTTTTCGTTGAGAATCGCGTCGGCCCCGTCGGTGATCGGGCCGTTTGCGCCTTCGACGATCAATCGGGCCTGGATCGCGTCCGCATTGCCGGTGTGAATCACGTCATGAACCGCCGCCGGGACCGCGATGTCGCACTCGAGGCTGAAAATCCGGTCGTTTTCCGCCGGCTTTGTCCCGGGAAACGCCTTCACGCTGCCGGTATTGCGGACGTGCTCTTTCAGCGCGGAAATGTCGATTCCATCCGCGTTGAAAATTCCGCCGTATACGTCGCTGACCGCCACGATCCGGCACCCGGTTTCGCTCAGCAGGCTGGCCAGGTGCGATCCCACCTGCCCGAAGCCCTGCACCACGGCCCGGCTGCCGGAAAGGTCCATTCCCATGTCCTTTGCCGCCGCGGACAGGGTGATAAACACACCCCGACCGGTAGCCTCCTCCCCGCCCAGGGATCCTCCCAGAACGGGCGGCTTGTCGTTGATGGCCGCCGGACAATGCCGGCCGGTGATCTGCTCGTATTCGTCGAGCATCCAGGCCATGGCCTGCTCGCCGGTGCCGATGTCGGCGCCGGGCACATCCTCCCAGGGCCCCTTGGGCTGCAGAAATCTCACGAAAGCCCGCACCAGGCGCTCCAGGTCGACTTTGTCCAGCTTGGAGGGATCCGCCTGGATGCCGCCCTTGGCCCCGCCGGCAGGAATCGCCGCCACGCAGTGTTTGATGGTCATGAAAAGCCCGAGGGCCTTGACTTCGTCCAGGGTCAGGTCCGGCCGGATGCGGGTGCCGTCCCGAAACGGGCCCAGGGCGTCGCAATAATGCACCCGGTACGCCGGAAACACCTGAAAAGATCCGTCGCTGAGCTTCAGCGGAATCCGGAACTGCTGGATTCGTTTGGGCTCCTGGAGCACCTGGAGCACCCGCGGGTCGATGCCCCCAAGCTCGCCTGCCCGGTTCATGTTCTTGATGGCCACATTAAATACACTATCCATGAATCGCCTCTCTTTCTACCCCACCACCGGCAGCACCAGATCCACCGGACCCTTTTTAGAGGTTTTCAGCTCCGGCGCATGGCGCTGCATCAGTTCATTGACAACCTGGGCCATCTTGACTTTCTGGCGGATCAGATTGTCGTGAAACGCTTCGGTCACCCAGGGTTTGTAGATGTCCCCTTCGGAGGTGCCCGGTTCGATCTTGAAATAGCAGGGCGAGGCCACCCGGGCGATCTCCGGGGTCTCGTAGGCGCGGTACATGCCCCCGAACGCATCGACGATGATGATGTAAACGTCCAGCGGGATGTCGACCGCGCGGCGGATGGAGCCCAGAATCGGCAGGGAAACATCCGAGATCGGATTCATGGAGCTGACCCCCAGCGATTCGACCACCTTGGCCCCCGCCGCCGAGCAGTATCCGCCGAACACGGAGAATTTGAAGAAGGTTTCTTTGGGAAGCAGCCCTTCCTTGCGCATCTTGTCGAGCAGGAACAACACCCCTTCGTCATAGACCAGAAACCCCCGGTGGCCGGCCTCGACGCTGCGCATGATGTCGGCGATATGGTAGGAGATGCTGTCGGATCCCCGCAGCCGAAAGGCCTGCATAGCCCCCTCGTGGTTGGAGATCTCCTTGGAGCCCACATCCCAGGCTTTTCGGTGGCCCACGGTCATCACCACCTCGATTTTCTCCTCGGCGGCCATCTGGGCCATGGCCTTGAGCTCTTCAAAATCACAGTAGGTCGAACCGCCCACGGCACAGATCGCCCGGTGCACCGTCACCCCGCGTTTTTTCGACTCGTCGATCAGCGCCTCCATGGTCGAGGCCCTTTCGACGCCGGCGATTTCAATCCGATAGTGGGCTCCGTCGGCGAAGGTTTTCGTGCTGGTGGGCAGATCGTAGGCGTCTCTGCCTGGGATGCCCTCTTTTTCCATGAAGGCGCGAATCTTTTTCAGCATCTCGGACATGCCATTTCCCTCCTTGAAATTTGATTTTCTCCCCGCTGCAGGCAGCGGGGAGAAAATCAAATTTAGATGAAGCGCTGGTTTAGGATATTTTCTTTTCCAGAAGGGCCGCCAGTTTTTCGTACTCGCCCTTCACCATCTTGTAGGTGTGCTCGTCTGCCGGAAAAGTGCCTTCCCGCGCTTCTTTCACGTAGGCCGAGAGCGCTTTAATGGACTTATCGGCCAGGTTTTCATACTTTTTGACGAACTTGGGGGTGAACGCCTGGAAAATGCCCAGCACGTCGCTGCAGATCATCAGCTGACCGTCGGCATCTGCGCCGGCACCGATGCTGTATACCGGAATCGAAAGCCGGTCCCGGATGACGCTGCAGACTTCAGGCGGCACGGCCTCCACCAGAAGGGCAAAAGCCCCGGCGGCTTCGACGGCCAGGGCGTCTTCGATGACGGCCACTGCGGTTTCGGCGGTTCTGCCTTGGGCCTTGAATCCGCCAAGCTGGCCCGAGCTCTGGGGCGTCAGTCCGATGTGGCCCATGACCAGCATGCCGCCGTCTGCGATGGCGCGAATCTGCCCGGAGACGCGCTCGCCGCCTTCCAGCTTGACGGCATCCACACCGGCCTCCTTGTAAAAGCGTCCGGCGTTGCGGACGGCTTCTTCCACGCTAACCTGGTAGGAAAGAAACGGCAGGTCGCCGATGACAAAGGTCTGGGGCGCCCCGCGTCGCACCGCCTCGCTGTGATAGATGCACTGGTCCATCGTGACCGGAACGGTCCCGTCATAGCCGTAGATGCACATCCCGAGAGAATCTCCCACCAGGATCATGTCCATTTCCGCCTGCTGGGCGAACTGGGCGGTCCAGTAGTCGTAGGCCGTGATCCAGACCGCCGGCTGCCGCTGCTCTTTCATCTTCTGAAGATCGAATCGGTTCAACTTTTTGCTTGCCATTTGGTAAACTCCTTGATTCAAAAAGTTCGGTTGTTATCCCCGGGCAGCCCCTTGGGCGGAGCCGAGTCTTTCCGACAGCCGCCGGCAGGTTTGCCTGACTACCGGGTGGATGGTTTCGATCCGCTCCATGGTCATCCGAGTCACCGGACCCGAGACGCTTAGGGCGTAGCCGGCACGGCCGGTATGATCGAACACCGGGGCGGCGACGCACCGGAGCCCGGAGGAGAGTTCCTCGTCGTCCAGGGCGTATCCCTGAAGGCGAATTCCTTCGAGCTCTTTTCGAAGCTGCCTGCGGGAGGTGATCGTATTTGGACCGTAGGCCTTGAGCCGGGCGCTTTTCAGATATTCGTTCAGATCCTCTTCGGGAAAAAACGCCAGGACGGCCTTTCCCAAAGCGGTGCAGTAGGCCGGTGCGCGGGAGCCGATTTCACTGTCCATCCGAAGGATCTCTTTGCTGTCGATCTTATCCAGGTGAAGGATGTCGCCTCCGTTGAAGCGCCCCAGGTTGACGGTTTCGTTGAAGGCTGCGGACAGCTCCAGCAAGTAAGGTCTGACCACGCGGAGAATTTCATGGCGGTTGACGACCTTCATGCCGAGCTCCACGACCCGGAAAGTCAGGTGATACCGGTCCTCTTCGTCTTTTTCGACATAGCCCAGCTCGCGCAGCGTCGCTAAAAATCGATGGGCACCGGCCCGGTTGGTTTCCATATACCGTGCCGCTTCGGAAATCGTAACCGCCTGCTTTTCCGCCAGCAGCTCCAGGATCCGGATCCCCTTTTCGAGCGAGCTGATAAAAAAATACCGTTTTCCTTTTGCCGGCATCGTCCACTCCCGGCGCCCGGCATCCTCCGGCCCGCTGGTGCCGCCGCGGCTTTGCCTCAGCTTGGAATGCAGGTGCCCTTCAATCCTTATGTCCTACTATGTGTGACGCTATAATGCTATATGTGACACCATATTAGAGTGCCGCTCAAAGTCTGTCAACCCTTTTTTGATGAAGAAAAATGGTGAGAAAGATGGCGCCAGACAATGTCAGGAGGGATGAACAATCCGACAAAAACTCAAAAACCGTCTGGAATCACAACGCTTTCTTGTAAGCGCCCTACCCGGGCAGTCGATACAGCTTCCGGGCGTTTTGACGGACCGCGGCGCAAACCGTCTCTTCGGAAACCTGCTTGATTTCGGCGATGGCGCCGATCGCCAGGGGCAGGTTGACCGGTTCGTTTCGCACGGCCCTTTCTGCGCCCAGCACCGGGCTGTCGGTTTCCACCAGCAGACGATCCAGGGGCAGATGGCTCACGAGCTT
Organism: uncultured Desulfobacterales bacterium; assembly: GCA_964409825.1. Classification (GTDB taxonomy): domain Bacteria; phylum Desulfobacterota; class Desulfobacteria; order Desulfobacterales; family CAFBRK01; genus JAIPEL01. The sequence goes on from CAYPFH010000009.1 coordinate 30,093, forward strand.
CTGTTTCTGGCGGGAGCGCACGATAGAAGTCGGAATCGAAAAGTAATATCCCGCCTCCACCGCGGGACGGGCGACGGAATACTTTCCACCGAAGGCGTGGAGCTGGACCCGGCCGGCGCCGCGTTCGAGGAGCATTTGCACGGCGTGCCGGCCTGCGGATCGGGAATGCACGTTCAAGGGAAGGTCCATCTCCAGGGCCAGGTCGATGAACCGGGCGAAGATCTCCCGCTGGACCGCCCGCGTTGCTTCCTCTTTCACCACCCAGAAGTCGAGCCCCACCTCCCCTATGGCCCAAAGCCGATCCCTGTTGCGCCGGATAAAGGCGGCCATCTCATCGGCCGCCGCCGGATCCAGGTGGGTCGGATACAGCCCGGCGGCCGGCCGCAGGATTGGAAACCGCCTGGCCAGGGCGAGGTTTTTTTCGGCATCTGCAAGGTCTTCTCCCACGGCGATGATCGCGGCAATGCCTGCCGCTTCGGCCCGGGCCAGCACAAGAGAACGGTCCTCGTCAAACGCGGAGTCGCAGATGTGGGCGTGGGCGTCGATCAAGAAGGGCAAAGCAGCCATCGGGGCACGCTCCCTTAAGTTATCCGCAGAGTGGTTCGGGCCGAGAGGACCCGGCTTCTGAAAAGACGTTCGACCGGTCCTGTTACGATGACTGCGAGAAGGCTTACAATCGATGTATGGGCAGCAATGAGCACGAGTCGGTGTGCAAGCTGAAGATGTCCCAGTGCTCCTGCAGCTGCATTCTCCTCGAATAGAGCCTGTTTGCCGATATCGGAACGGGAGCTGTTTTTTTTAGGCGGGGCTTCGGTACGAAACGAAGCCCCGTTTTTCAATGCGATCGCCGTTCATGCAAAACGCAGCCTTCGGGAGAAACATTTCATCGTCAAAGTCTTTCCTCTCCCATTACGCTTTGATATGGACGAAAATGTCGCCCTTGAGACGTCAACGGTCCGACGTCTTTGAATATGGAGTTTTACATGCCCGACAAACCGACCTACCAGGACCTGGAAGCCAGGGTCAGGCAGCTGGAATCGGAGCTTTCCAAACGGGATGAACAAGACAAAATCATCCGGGTGCTGTCCGAGGAATTCGTGCGCCTTGCCGACCGGTCCCAGAACGCCCTTTACCAGTTCGACATCGAATCGCAGACCTTCACCTTTTTCAACAAGCTGTTTTTCGCCCTGTACGGAACCCAAAAAAACGGCGTCAAGAATCTTTCCCTGGAGGGGGCCTACTCGAAAATCCACCCCGAGGACAGAGAAAAGCTGAAAGAAGCGCTGCGGGATTCCCTTGAATCGGGGAGCCGCAGCGGCGAATGCGTCTATCGGCTCATCGACGCAGAGCAGCGCATCTGCTGGATGCACGACCAATGGACGGTCAGCCGGGACGAGGCCGGCGCCCCGATCGCCATCGAAGGGGTCATTCGGGACATCACCAGCACCAAAGAGGCCGAGCAGGAAATCAATCGGGCCATCCACGCGGCATTTATCGGCTGCTACCTGATCCAGGACGGGAAGTTTTTGTATTTCAACGATGAATTTACGAGAATCACCGGCTATTCCAAGGATGAACTGCCGCATATCCCTCCCCTGGACATCGTGCATGAAGATTACAGGGACCAGGTCCATCAAAGCGCCGTCGAAACCCTCAAGGGAGTTCGATCGACGCCCTACGAATTTTGCATCGTCGACAAACACGGCACCGCCAAGTGGATCATCGAGGCGGTCACTTCGGTCCAGCACCGGGAGCGGCGGGCGGTTATGGGCTACTTCATGGATATCACCCAGAATAAAAAGGCAGAAGAAGACCGCAAGGAAAAAGAAAAACTGCAGGCCATTCTCGAACTGGCAGGCGCCGTCAGCCACGAACTGAGCAGTCCGCTGCAGGTCGTGCTGCTCGGCAGCAAAAAACTGGCCGAAGACAAGCTCAACGCCCCGGTCAGGGACGAATTCCGAAAGCTGGTCGCCGAAAACATCAAAAAACTGGTTGAAATCACCAACAAGATTCAAAGAATCACCCAGTACCAGACCAAAGACTACGTGCAGGGCAAAAAAATTTTCGACATCGACGCCGCATCGAAATAGGATCGCCAGTCGATCCTATTTCGATGCGGCGTGAATCCTGGGGGAAAAAAGAGGGGACGTTCTATACTTTATATACTTC
>CAYPFH010000010.1:0-27946 GCA_964409825.1 uncultured Desulfobacterales bacterium
GGGACGCGCGCTGTCGCGTCCGACTCTGTCGGGGCCGATCGGAGGGACGCGCTCTGTCGCGTCCGACCGCGGGCGGCCGCGACGCGAAGCGTGGCCCTCCATTTTTGGCCTCTCACGGGGCCGGGTGGTTTTGGGCCGCCGGGCTGGCATCAAGCGGTATTTTATGATAGAAATACCGAACCTCGAAGCGCCAAACCTCGACCCGCAAGGAAACGGCGATCATGGAAAAAGAATCCTACAACCGGAAGGAACTGGCGGATCTGCTCGACGTGGGGGAAACCACCCTCGATAACCGGATCATCCCGGTGGTCCGCGCCGTGCTTGCAGAAATTATCGACGAGACCGTCAAAACCCTGATCGACCAGAAAGAGCGGATCGAATTTTTGGAGGCGGAAAACCTCGAGCTTCACCGCCGTCTGAAGATCGTGGAGGCTGAGCTTTTCCCAGATCTGGCCGCAGCAGAAAATCCGGAAGCGGAGTTTACCGAAACGGCGATGGTCGACCTGGAATCGGTGCTCGGCCTGGAGCTGGAAGGCGCGCTTCCGGCCGTAGAGGAGAAAACCGAAGAAGCGCCGCGGCCGGGAGCAGGCAATCCCGAACCATCGAACAACGAAACCAAAGGACAATAACTCACCGCTCCGAATCCCAGCCACCGCGTTTTGGATTATCCGCCGGTGCTGCATGAACTTGCAAAACGAGAAAGACAAGTAAAATCGCGGCAGCGGTTTTACAGGGGAAAACGACATGAAAAGCTACCGAAAGGAACTCTGGTTCGAGGTACCGACCCGGCGCGCCTTTATCAACATCACCCCCCAGGTGGAACAGTGTCTGGCAGAGAGCGGAATCGCAGAAGGGCTGGTGCTGGTCAACGCCATGCACATCACCGCCTCGGTCTTCATCAACGACGACGAATCCGGGCTTCACCACGACTACGATGTCTGGCTGGAAAAACTGGCCCCCCACGAGCCGGTCTCCGGCTATCGGCACAATGTCGGAGAAGACAACGCCGACGCCCACATGAAGCGCCAGATCATGGGAAGAGAGGTGGTGGTGGCCGTCACCGACGGCCGGCTCGACTTCGGCACCTGGGAGCGGATCTTCTACGGAGAGTTCGACGGCCGGCGAAAAAAGCGGGTGCTGGTCAAGATCATCGGAGAATAGACGGCCGAGATGTTTTATAGTGAGATGATGTAAAGTCGGGCAGTTCTGCAATCCGGGCTGTGTTATTGGAATTCTTTACGATCTTCGACGCTCCGGTTACCGCCGCCGACGTTGGACTTCAACGAACCACCGTGACCGTGCAAGGGGCGTGTTGGACCACTTTCATGCTGACGCTGCCAAACAGCAGCCTCTTGAACGAGCCCATCCCTCGGGACCCCATCACGATCAGATCGGCGTTGCGGGCTTCGGCGGCAGAAATGATGGCATCGGCTGCCGGCCCTTCAATCAAGTTCTTCTCTACTTCAAAAGAAGGCGGCGCTAAACGAGACAGTGCCTCCTCGATGATTCTTTCACCAGCCTGCTTCCGCCTAATTACCATTTTGTCGAACATTTCACCGCCGCGCAATTTGGAAGTGGGATGGTAGGCATATAGCAAGACGAGCTTCTTTCCGAACTTTTCTCCAAGCTTGCCGGCGTAATCGAGGGCCTTCAGGCTATGCTCCGATCCGTCTACGGCCACGATGATCGGTTCGATCATAATTTCCTCCAGGAAAAAGGATCCGGCATTCGGTCGAACACCGGATCCTGTGGGGGCGATGTCAATGATCCGGTGCAGTCAAAGCCACCGGATCTTGCCGGCCGGACCGCCGATATGGATTCGGCGGCCCGGCCGAAAGCTGGAAAACTTTTCGACCCGGATCAGTTGGCTGACAGGTCCTCTATTTTCTCCCGCAATTCAGAATCGAACCTTGCGGACTTCAGGATCTGATTGTATTTGTTGACGGTCAGTCCTATTTCCTCTACGGCTTCAGCCATTTTTCGCCCGTATACCTGCTGAAGTCGGAGCGCCTGGTCTTCATCTTTGACCCCCTGCAGTTCCTCGGTATACTCGTTTCTGAGGCCATCGATTTCATCCTGAGCCTGCACGAATTTTTCCAGCTCCCCCTCGCTGAAATCCGTCTGGCCCTGTGTGTGGGACTTGCGGTCTTTGCCGTAATCCTGGGCGGCCAGCGGGGCGGCGGCCAGGAAGAAGACGGCGGTGATCAATGCGAAAATTTTCCAGTTGAGTGCTTTTCCAAGTACGGTGTTTGCCTTCATTTTTTCGGACCTCCTTTTCAGTTCAGGTGAAAATGGGTTACAGTAAACATACTCGATTTCCGACTGCCGGCTTTCAATGCATTCTGCGTGCCATGACGATGCCGGATGGATTTGGCCTTTAAATAACTGTATTTTTAACGCGTTAACAGCAAAGCGCCCAGCTGCTGGCAACGAAACCGTCTGTGTCAAAAAGACACATGTACTTTTTTGTCAAAGGAGAAATCCTGTGTGGTCCCAGATCTTCAATCGACTCAGTCTGCGCTCTGTGATGATCATCAACATCATCGTTCCCTTGCTGCTGGCCATGGGCATTGCGGCGTATTTCGGCCTGCACGCTACGGAAAGTCTCGTGGAAAAACGGCTGCAGGAAGATGTTCAGCTCGTGGCCAGGGCTGTCCGGCTGCCTGTCAGCTACAGCCTCGAAAAAGAGCGCTTCGGAAGTATGGCTCAAACGCTGGAGTCCGTATTCCAGATCGGACGGGTTTACGGGGCCTATGTGTACGATGCCCGGGGAAACCGCATCGCAGCAGCAGGAGCCGTCCACCCGGAGAAGCGGGCCGACGACCTCCGGCTGGTGGTCGAAGACGGAAAACGCAAAGGGCAGTACGAGAAAATCCAGGGCGAGCAGGTCTATTCCTATTTCGTGCCGCTTTTCGACAGCACCGGCCGCAGCAGCGGCCTGCTCCAAGTCATCCGAAAGAAAAGCGATTTTGAAGATTACATCGCAGGGCTCAGAATCCGCACGGCAGCCATACTTTTCGGCACGGCCCTGTTTGTGTCCGGATTGGTCCTGTTCGGTTTTCACGGCGCCGCAGGACGGTATTTTGCAACGCTGGCGCAAAGCATGGCCCGAATCCAGGCCGGGGATCGCTCCCACCGGGCCGGGGTCGACGGCCCCAGGGAGATCGCATCCCTGGCAAAAGCGCTCAACGCCATGCTCGCCGAGATGGACCGATCCGAAAAAGAGATCGAAAAAAGGCGGGCGGAGCAGCAGGTTCTGGAGAGCAAGGTGCGGGAAAATGAAAAAATGGCCGCCGTCGGCCGGCTTGCCGCCGGCGTCGCCCACGAATTGGGGGCTCCGCTTTCGTTGATCGACGGCAGGGCCCAACGCAGCCAGCGGGATGCGAAGATCGGGGAGACTCACCGAAACAGTCTGGATGATATTCGAAAACAGGTTCGGCGCATGAGCGATATCGTTCAGCAGCTTTTGGCTTTCGGTAAGGGCGCCATGCAGCAGAAGCGGTGGATTCATGCCGCTCGTCTGGCCGGATCAGCCGTTGCGACAATTCAAAAGGAAATGGGGACAAGGCTCGATGTGGTGATGGAAGGTCCTGATCCGGGTCCCCGGCTGTTTGTCGATCCGCTGCGGATGGAGCAGGCGCTGGTGAATCTGCTTCGAAACGCCGCTCAGGCAGAAAAGGCGAGCCGCGTGGGCCTGAACTGGAGACTGGGTCCTGAAAAAGAGGTGATTTTCACCATCGAAGACGACGGCACCGGGATCGACGACGATATCAAGTCCAAGATCTTCGAACCGTTTTTCAGCACCCGGAAAAACGACCGGAACACGGGCATGGGACTTTCTGTCGTGCACGGGATCGTTCAGGAACACGGAGGCTCGATCCAGGTGTTCGACGCCGGCTCCGGCGGCGCCGGCTTCAGCATCGCAATCCCGCGGCAGACAGAAAGCAAACGATTGGATCGAGGAGAAGGCAATGCATGAATCTGTATCGGCCCGGCGGCCGGAAACCGGCAAAGAGCGGATCCTTGTGGTGGAAGACGATCAGGGGCTGGCCCAACTTCTCAGCGAGGAGCTTGAAGAAGCCGGGTATCAGGTAGAAACCGTATCATCTGCCGAAGAGGCCGGGCAGCTTTTCAAGGGTTTGGAGCCGGATCTGGTGGTCAGCGATTTGAAACTTCCGGGAGCGGACGGCATCGAGCTGCTGAAATGGTCCAAAGAGCTCTATGTCCAGCCCGGCTTCCTGATTATTACCGCTTTTGGCAGCATCTCCCAGGCGGTGGAGGCGCTCAAGGCCGGCGCGGACGATTTCATCGCAAAACCGCTGGATCTGGAGCATTTGAGGTTGAGCGTCGGTCGCGTGCTTCGCCACCGGCGGCTCCAGGAAGAGGTGCGCCGTTTTCGCAGCCTCATGGGCCGGGACGACTTCCAGGGGATGATCGGGCGCAGCCGCAAAATGCGCGTCATGTTCGACCAGATCCGGGAAATCGCCCCGGCCCAGGGGCCTGTTTTGATTCAAGGCGAAAGCGGCTCAGGAAAGGAGCTGGTAGCAAGAGCGCTCCATGATTTGAGCTCTAGAAGCCACGTCCCGCTTCTTGCCGTCAACTGCGCCGGAATTCCGGCCGATCTTTTGGAAAGCGAGTTTTTCGGCCATGAAGAAGGAGCGTTCACCGGAGCCGTAAAAAAGCGGGAGGGGCTTTTTCAACGGACTCACAAAGGCTCCCTGCTTCTCGATGAAATCGGAGAGATGCCTCCCCGGCTCCAGTCCAAGCTGTTGCGGGTGCTTCAGGACGGCTCCTTCCGGCCCGTAGGAAGCAGCAAGGAGCTGCAGGCCGATGTCAGAACCATATGCTCCACCAACCAGGATCTACGCAGCATGATCGCCGCAGGCGCCTTCCGTCAGGATCTTTTCTATCGGCTGGAGACGTTTAGCATCACTGTTCCCCCTTTGCGGGAACGAAAAGAGGACCTACCGCTTCTGGCGGCGCATTTTTTAAACCGCTACTGTCTTCAGATGGGAAAGGAAATACAGGGGGTCACCCCTGAGGCCATGGAACAATTAACGGCCTATGAGTTTCCGGGAAACGTCAGGGAGCTTCAAAATGTCATGGAAAGAGCGGTTACCTTCTGCCACGGTCCCTCACTGGATATAGAACACCTGCCGACAAGAATACACCGGGATGCAAGCGGCTTCATAACAGGTGAAAAGTCGTCTGCTTCAAAAACGGTAGATGAGATGGTCTTAGGGCATGAAGTGCTCCCGACCCTCAAGCAGATCGAAAAGCAATATATCAGCCGGGTTCTTGAAAAAGTCGGGGGCAACAAAAGGCGGGCGGCCGCCATTTTAGGGGTCAGCAGAAGAACCCTGTACCGCCACCTGGACGGTTGAGAATGGATTCAGCCGCCACCACCGCCGCTTCTTTTTCGGCCTCCCCGCAGACCAATTTCCAAACCCCATGTCTTCATTTGGACTGATTCGATCCGCCTTTGGATCGCATGTTTTTTCCGGAGAACGAAGTCGGTGAAAGGAAAAAGATGAAGCGGCCTCCTTCATCGAATCGGTTTTTTCGAGCTCGCAGATGACCACCGAAGCGAATAAGGCCGTTTGAAGCGAACCGAACCGGAACAAAAGGAGGGGCGACATGACTTCCGCGCAGGCGATGCTCATCATTCCACTTTTCGTGTTCTGCCTGGGCTATTTTCTCTACAGGTTTCTCCGGTACCGCAAATAGCGATTCAATGCCGCAGCCTGAACGCTTCTCCGCGAACCGCTGCCCCTCACTGCCGGGAGTTCCGTTGGGACGTAAAGACATCCCGGAACTCCGGAGAGGAGGCGAGGGGGGATTTTTCTTACGAGCCTTGCCGCTGACCACGAGTCGGTCAGTTTGATCAATACTGAAACTTCCTCCGAAGCCCCTGACGGTGGAGGGACGCGCTCTGTCGCGTCCGTGCTGCCGGTAATGAACAAAAGCCGGCCACGACGGAGCGTGGCCCTCCAACCGCCAAAACCCAAGGCGGGAGCAGGTCGGTTTTTACCGCCTGCCTCGGTCGAAGTTTCACATAAGCTGGGGATTTCCCCCCCCGGATCGACGGCCGGCAGGGCCGCGGATCATCCCTCGGGCAAAACAGAAGAATGGTGCTCGACAATCTGCCATCGATCGCCGTCCCGGCGATAGACGAAGCTGAATCTTGCCGCCACATCGGTTTCTTTGCCTTTTTCCGACAAGGTGAACGTATACAGCCCGGAATTGACGGCAATATCACCGAAAACGCGGATGTTCTGCTCGTCGATTCTTCCCACCGGCTTCTTTGCCAGGAAATGAACGAAATAGTCCCGAATTTCATCGTGATTGTGGCGCACCTTTGCTGAAACCGTCGGAAGCAGAATGCCGTCTTCGGCATACAGCGCAACGACTTGATCCGGATTTCCCGTCTGAAGGGCGTTGTTCCAGTCGACGAATCGATCCTGTATTTCTTTTTCCGCACCCATTAGGTTCTTTTCCTCAGTGTCTGCGATCCTTCGAAGGATGTCCGCCGCGCGGATATCTTTCTGTAAAATCAAAGGGAATCTTTTTCCTGCTGTCCCCGAAACAATTCCAGTTCCTTTTTCGCCTTTCGGATTCGTTCTTCCTGAGCGAACTTTCGAAGATAGGCTCCGTTGATTTTCGATGTCATGTGCTCGATTTCAGCCGGTTTGGACAGATATTCGAAGGCCCCCATCCACATTCCCCGGACGGCCGTCTCCATTGTTGCATTGCCGGACAGCAAAATCACTTCGGTCAAGGGATGCCGAAGTTTGATTTCTTTTAGGGTTGCGATGCCGTCCATCTCCGGCATAACCAAATCGAGCAGGACCACATCGAAGGGGGTCTTGGAGAGAAACTCCAGGGCTTCCTTTCCCCCGAAGCAGAACTGTACATCGTAGTCCCGCTGCCTCAGGCGCTCGGACAGCACCACCGAGAACTCTCTTTCGTCGTCGACCACCAACACCTTAGTAGCCATCGCAATTCTCCTTTGTTTGGTGCCTTTGAAAGGTTTCGGTCAGAAACCGAACACGTTGGATGCGCGGCGGACCCAGCGCATCAGTGTCAAAGACTACAGACCCTGGTTTCTTCGCAGAAGCAGTTGAATACGTCAGTGGAGCGAAGAATACCCACAATCCGCTTCCCGCGGACGGCGGTCACCAGCAGGGCCCGGTGCCGGCCCATCAAAAGTCCCGCGGCGGATGCGCTTCATCGACGGCTGCGTGCGGGAATCGCACCGCCAGGCTCGTAAACGACTATCGAATGAGGAATCGTCCGCCCCGGCCGTCGAAAAAAAACCAGCCCTATACGCCGAACCGGCGCAGCATTTCAACGATTTTTTCCTGGTTCATTTTCTCGACGATCAGCATCTTGTTCTGCCGTGCCCGCTTGATCTTTTCGCTCAATGCCTCCAGATCCGCCGGCTTTTCGACAAAATCCATCGCACCGAGCTTGATCGCCTCAACGCCTTTTTCTACGCTCGCATGCCCGGTAAGCAAAATCACCTGCAGTTCGGGGCGAAGCTTTTTCGCTCTTTTCAGGGCTTCTAGGCCGTCGATTCCGGGCATCTTCAGATCCAGGATCAACGCGTCGAACAGCTCCGACTCGATCCGCTTCAATGCCTTTTCGGCGGAGGTTTCAGTGGAAACCTCCATTCCCCGGGCCGAAAGCCGTTCCTTCATGATATCCAGGAAATCCGGTTCGTCATCGACCAGCAGTACATGCTCAGCCATGATCATTTCTCCTTTCCCGAAAATGATGGACTCATTGCCTTCTATCCATCGGCCCTGTATGGTCAAGCTATGGAGAGCCGAATCCTCATCCCCCGGTTTTGATCGCCTGAAACAATCTCGGCTCCGAGGGCCGATGCCAGAGAATCGGCCTCTTTGCCGGCGCTGAAAACGCCGGCAGTTTTTCCTTCCAATCCATTGCCGATGCCGATAAACGCCGCCTCCTTGTCCTTTTCGAAGGATAGCACCAGCTCGCTCCCAGGTTCAGATCCGCGCAAGGCGGCTTCGATCAAAAGCCAGATCAGGTTCATCAGCAAAAACGGCGAGGTGTTTACTTCCACCGCTTCCGGGCCGGGATAGAGTTCAAGATTTACGCCTTTTAAGGTGGCGAGCCGAGCGGCAAGGGCGGTGGTCAGGTCCAGCAGGGACCGGATGTCCACCGAACGGCGGGGGCTGTCCACACTGTGGGCGAACCGGTTCATATTCCGGAGGATGCCGTCGCCCATGGCCACCTGTGTCTTTACGGCTCCGGACAGCTGTTTGAGCCTATCAAGATCGATTTCCGCCCCCCGTTCTGCCATGAGCACCAAGTCTTTAAGGAGGCCGGCCTGTTCGTTGATGATGGCCATGCGATTTTTCAACTCATGGGAAATCGAAGCGGTCACCTTCCCGAAAAACTCCAGGCCTGTGCTTTCGATATCCTCATCCATTTTTTCCCCCTCCTGCTGGCCTATCTCCAATGAGACGGATTTTTCCCAGCAACGTTTCGAATCGCACCGGTTTGACCAGGTAAAATTCGGACCCTGTCTCCGTGCTTCCGCTTTTAAAAGCCTCCTCGGAGCCGTGTCCGGTGAGAAAAATGAATTTCATCTCCGGGCATTGCTTCTCGAGCCGTTTTTTCAGGTCGAGACCGCCCACCCGAGGCATCTTGATATCCAGGACGGCAATGTCGTGACAGTTCTTTTCTGCCAGCCCGACAGCTTCTTCCGGCTTTGCGGTCCATTCCGCGTCGATGCCCCGAAGCTTCATCCGCTCTGCCAGTGCGCTGACAAATTCGAGCTCATCGTCTACGAGTAGAATTTTCATTTGCCGCCTCCGGTTCGGTAGACAGGTTGTCTCTGGATCTCCCGTCATCGCTTGCTCCGGAACAAGGCCGCTCCAGGCAGATGGGAAGAATGACGGTGAACGTGGTTCCTTTTCCCAGCTCGCTTTGGACCTTCAGACTTCCGCCAAGCTCCTGGACCAGCCCATATGTGATCGAAAGCCCCAAACCGGTTCCGCCTTTGCCGATTTTGGTGGAAAAAAACGGCTCGAAGATTTTTTCCAGATCGTCTTTGGGAATTCCGTGCCCGTCGTCGGCAAAGCGGAGCGACACGTTGTCCTCATCGTATTTTCCGATGGCGATGCCCAGCCTGCCTCCGTCGCTGACGGCCGCAAAGGCATTGTTGATCAGGTTGAGGAAAATTTCCTGCAGCCGGCCCCGGTCGCTGAGGATCATCGGAACATCCTCGGCCAGTTCCACGGTCACATCCAGGGAGCGATACTCTGCCTCCTTGCCGACGAAGCCAAGCACCTCGCGGACGACCTCGGCCAGATCGAGCTCCTTGGGCGGCGCTCCGGAATGACGGGCAAAACTGAGCAGCCTGCGGGTAATATCCGAGCACCTTTCCACCGCCGCAATCACCGAATCGATGAGCCCTACCAGTTTCGGGTCGTTCCGGCATTTTTGATCCATGACCAGAAGGTCGCGCATCAGCCCGGCCTTTTCGTTGATGATGGCCAGGGGATTGTTGATCTCGTGGGCGACTCCGGCCGACATTCTGCCCAGCGACGCCATCTTGTTGGCGTATTCCATCTGGTGGCAGGCCATCACCCTGCGCTTGTCCGCCAGATAGATCTGATTGACCAGGAATGTGCTCCCTCCGAGAATGACCAGGGAAATGACGAAAATAGAGCCGAACAAAAAACCGAGCATCTGCGTCCGGCTCTGTTTCCAGGCCCCCATGAGCCGGTCCTTTTCCTTGACGATCATCAGGATAAAGGGCGTGTCTGAATTGATGTAGGCATAGCCGATCACCAGGGGCCCTTTGGCGTGCTGTAGGCCCTGCTTGACCTGGGAGTGCTCGCTGTAGGGGGGCACTTCCAGCGCAATCTGTTCGAGGACGCCGCCGTGGCTGCGGCTCGGGGTCTGCAGCACCCCTTTGCGGTTGATCAAGAAGGCGTCGCCGTCTCCGCCCACCTCCAGATCCATGAGAAGATTGCTCAACCGGTTCATGTCCACCGTGGCGCGCAGCACGTAAAAGCCGTCGGGAGGGAGATCGTGTTTGACTGCGATCACCATGTGGGGGACATTGCGGTAGCCCAGGAAAACGTCGCTCAGATAGATGCCTTTGTGAACCGCCTCCTTGAACCAGCCGGCTTCCCGGTATTGCTTGCCGGAAAGCGCATATGGTCCGGCATAGGCAATCTGGATTCCCTGGTCGTCGATGACGCCCAGGTCCAGAAAACCGCCGAAGCTTCTTTTCAGATGGGCCAGAATCTGGGCCAGCCGATCCGGGCTCTTCAAAGACCGGTACGGATCGTTTTGGATGACAAAATCGATGGCCGTCATTCTTTCGTCCAGAAAATACGCGACACTTCTTCGGGTGTTGGAGACCAGCCTCGTTGTGCGAAACAGGATCTCCGACTCCATAGCCGCCTGACTCACGCGGTAGTCGATTACGGTCATCACCACGAGAGGAATGACGGTCACCGCCAGCGTCAGCCAGACCGTGAGCTTCCAGATCTTGCGAAAGTTGAATCGGTAGGCGTAGATTCCCCGGACAGAATCGCCCTGCTCCCAGAAAATCGGTTTGATATGGTCGATCAGGCCCATGGTCTTTGATTCTCCTGACAAAAAAACTTTCTTGCATCGATCAGGAACGGGCAGCCCTGTTTCGTTTCATCTTTTCATTGGCTCTTTTCAAGGTGTCGGACAGGACGTCGATGTCGACCGGTTTTTGCAGGTAGGCAAACGCGCCCAACTCCATGCACACCTTTCGGTCTTCTTCCGAGCCGTGGCCGGTCAGGATGATCACCTCGATTTCGGGGCGGGTCTGTTTGACCTTGCGAAGCACCTCGATGCCGTCGATGCCGGGCATTTTCAGATCCAGGATCATCACCTCCGGCTCTTCTTCGTCGATCAAGGAAAGCGCGCTTTCTCCGTCATAAGCGACCGCCGAGCCGACATCCCGCATGAGCAGCCGCTCGGAAAGCGTCTGGACGAATTCCCGCTCGTCGTCGACCAGAAGCAGCTTGGGCATTTCAAAATCATATTTGCGGTAGATGTCCGCGCGGTGAAACCCTTTTCCGATCCGCGTTTCCACCGATTCGACGCCGTCCACTTTTTCTGCGATCTCTTTGAGCTCTTCCTGAAGCCGCCCAAGCATGAGAACGTTTTGATTGATCTTCAGGGTGACGGCACCGTCACGGGCGGTGACATCCACGTTGTGCCCCTCTTTGGCCAGCGCCACTCCCACCCGGGCGGCAAGCACGAAGTCGGCCGCCGCCCGCTTGGAGGCGTCCGTGGGCTGGATGACTTCGCTGCGCAGATTTTCTTCCACCAGATCGACGATCCGGCCGGTCTCCATTTTATCGACGGGAGCAACGATGTCATAGAGTCCGGGCGACCACGGATCGTTCAATCTGTACAGGGTGTTCACCCAGGCCGCGCACTGCTCGTCATCCCGATGAATTTGCTGCCGTGCCGCCTTTTCCGAAAGTCCTGCGGCATTCATCGCCAGCTCGATCCGAAACCGGAGATCGGCGATCAGGCAGACCCTCAGCACATGGGAAACGTCCCGGGAAATCAGCTGGCCGCTGAAGCCGTCGATGAGCAGGCCTTCTTCGGACAGCAGTTCGGCCACCGCCAGCCGAATCCAGGCCAGGGAACGCTCTTTTTCATGGGTGAATTTGTTGAACACCGATGTCTTCGGTTCGAATGCGGCAAAGAGCTTTTTTTTGTCCCAGTTCGACAGCGCCGCGGCCCGCGCGACAACCGACTCATCGGTGATCGGACGGTATCCGGTTCGATCGGTCAACTGCTCGACCACGGCTTGCTTTTGACAAAACGTACCGCTGAAAATCGTGATCACAGGCATGGGGGCTCTCCTTAATTTTCATCTCCATAGGCGATTCGGCAGACAGTGGTCAAAGGACAGGCAGCTTCGCCGCCTTGGATGTGGGCGCGGTCGTGCACGGCGCAAACGGCCTGTTCCATGGTCGGATAAATATGATTCTCGCCGATTTTTTCAAGCAGGTACGTCCGGTGCATCACCTTCATCACCGCCTCGTTTACCCCTGAAAAGGAGATGTCTATACCGGCGCTGCGGACCCGGTCCACCACCAGGGAAAGCGCTTCTTCTCCGGAGGCGTCCATGTCGTTGATGCCGTTGGCGGCGATGATGATGTGCCGCAGGTTCGTTTTGTTCATCAGCCGCTCGTTGATCTTGTCTTCCAGGTAACTTGCGTTGGCGAAAAACAGCGGCCCGTCGAACCGGATCAAATCCACGTACCGGCACTCCTCCAACTGGTGCATCATGGAGATCCGGAAGGCGTCGTCCTCGTGCCGGGACAGGGAAGCCACGGTCGGACGCATGCTTTTATACAAGAATACCAGCAGGGACAGAACCACGCCGATCATGATTCCCTTGTCCAGGTGCGGGGCAAAGGCCAAGGTGGCGAAAAAGGTGATAATGGAAATCGCCCCGTCGTACCACTGGGCCCGCCAGGCGTGAATAAAACCGGTGATGTTGACCAGGCCGATGACCGCCATCATGATCACCGCCGCCAGCACGGCCTGGGGCAGATGGTATAAAAGCGGGGTGAAAAACATCAGCACGATCACCACCGCCAGGCTGGTAAACACGCTGGAAAGCCCGGTATGGGCCCCTGCCTGGAGATTGACAGCCGAACGGGAAAACGACCCTGACGTCGGATAGCTTTTTCCGACGGCCCCTAACATGTTTCCCAGCCCTTGTCCGATCAGTTCCTGGTTCGGATCGAGCCGCTGGCCGGTTTTGGCGGCCATGGCCTTGGCGATGGAGATGGCCTCCATGAATCCAAGAAGAGAGATGATGACCGCGTAGGGGAAAAGCTGCAGGAACACTTTCATGTTGATCGGCGGCACGGAAAGCGTCGGAAGCCCCTGGGGAATCTCTCCGACCACCGCCCCGCCGCCGATCATCAGGAGGCGTTCGGTGGAAAGCGGGGTGTTGCCGACTTTGACGCGCCATTTTCTTCCGTCTTTTGCGGCGGAGGGGTCGTCTTCGGAAAAGGGAACGAATACCGGGGATTCTCCGCCGCCCTGCCGTTTTGCAAAGAGCATTTCCCGGATGGCGCTGCGGAGAAGATGCGCCTTATGATGGAGGCGCTCGATCTTTGTTCCGACCACGGCCAGGTCATGTTCGGCATCGATGGCGGCAAACACGTCGTTTCTTGCTTTGGCGTCTTCCAGTGTTTGATTCAGGGCGGCTCGCTCCCGGCCGAGTTCCGGAATCCGGGCGGTCGCCTGATTGAATTCGTGGATCCGCTCGACAGCGGCAGAAGATCGGATCGCCGAAATGTCCACCGTGAGGTTGTGTTCGAAGCCGGTGGCCCAGGACAGGCCGATGGCGACGGCCACGGCCGCCAGCACGTTGGGGATCTTGGGAGAAATCCGGCGAAGGCCGTACATGATGCCGAAGGCAAGCACCCCCATGAGCAGGGTGGGCCAGTGGGTATAGTGGGCCGCCGCCTCCAACACCCGGACGATGGTTTCGTAGTGATGTTCGGCCTTGTCCACATAGACCCCGAAGAGCTTGGAAAGCTGGGAAGAGGCGATGATCAGGGCCGCTGCGTTGGTAAATCCGTTGACCACCGGGTGGGACAGAAAGTTGACCACCAGGCCGAGGCGAAGAAGGCCTAAACCGAACTGAAACACCCCTACGGTGAGCGCCAATACCACGGCATAGGCGATATATCCTTCGCTTCCGGCCGTGGCCAGGGGCTCTAAGGACGCCGATGTCATCAGGGAAACCACCGCCACCGGCCCGGTGGCCAGCTGCCGGCTCGATCCGAACAGTGCCGCCACGATCGGAGGCAGAAACGACGCGTACAGGCCGTAGTACGGCGGCAGCCCGGCAAGCTGGGCGTAGGCCATGGACTGGGGAATCAGCACCAGGGCCACGGTCAGGCCGGCGACGGCGTCGATGCGAAACGCCTCGATGCTGTATCCTCTGAACCACTCCAGAAAGGGGAAAATTCTTTTCAGCATGAACCCGTCTCCTCCGAAAATGCCGTAACGTCGGACGAAAGAATCCTTTTACAGGTGGTCAGAAGCTCCTCGTAGAGAGTGGCAGGGTCGTACAAGTCATGAAATTTAAACCAAATCAAACCGTTGACCATGGAAAACAAAATAAGCGCCGTCTTGCGCTCCGGCACCAGCCGAATAGACCCATCCTGCTCCCCACGGCGGATGGCCTCCTCGAACAGATCGACGAGGCTGTTGTAGATGGCTTCTAGATGGGCCCGGCAGTCCTCGTTGGAACGGGCGAGCTCATAGGGATAGTGACGCTGAAGCAGTCGAAACCACTGCTCTTTTTTTCCAGCGAGAAAAAGAAAGAACCCGATGACGCCTTCCATCATCTCCAGGCCGCTTTCAAAATGACATTGGTCCATGTACCCGTTGAATTCATCCAGTATCCCTCTCTTCACGTTTTCCAGGATCGCAACGAACAGCTCGTTTTTGTTTTTGAAATGGTAAAAGATCGTTCCTTCGGCGGACCGGGTGAGCCTCGCCAAATTAGCGACAGAGGTTTCATTGAACCCGTGCTCGGCAAACAGGATCGTGGCGGTTTCGAGGATGAGTTCTTTCTTGTTGCCCATGAAAACCCCTTTTTTTGTACTGAGCACTCACCACAATTATTCTTAAATAAATATCCTTGTCAAGGATAATTTTTTTTAAATGTCCCAATATTTTAGTGATTTTAATCGGAAGAAAAAGGCGGAGGAATTTCCCCGCGAAGGGTGCGGGGGGTCGGCTTTTACTCGGCCGACGGCAGCGCAGGTTCCAGATCCACCGGCAGCCGGACCTCGAAGGTCGAGCCTTCGCCGGGGGTGCTCTCCACGTGTACGACGCCGCCGATGGACTCGACCAGTCCCTTGACGATGGGAAGCCCCAGACCGGTGCCGGTGATATAGCGGGTGTTGTCGTCCTTGACCCGGTAGAACCGCTCGAAGATCTTCTCCAGGTGCCGGGCTTCGATGCCGAAGCCGTTGTCCACCACCCGGACGCGGGCATAGATCCCGCTGACGTCGGCCAGGACTCGGATTTTTCCCCTTTCGGGGGTGTAGTTGATGGCATTGGAGATGAGGTTGCCGAAGATGCTCTCCAGGCCGATCGGATCGGCGGTCACCGGCGGAAGGTGGCCGCCGATGCTCAGCTCCAGGGTCTGTTTTCTGGCTTCCGCCCGATCTCTCAGGAAGCGGACGATTTCATCGAGCAGCTGGGTCAGCTCGACCGGCTTGGGCTCGTGGCAGATCTCGCCCTCTTCGATGCGGGAAAGATCGAGAAGATCGCCGATAAGGCGGATCAGCCCCTGGGTCTTTTCCTTGGCCCGGGCCAGCATGTGTTTGTCGCTCTTGAAGGCTTCACCCACCATGTCGTTGAGCACATGGGCAAGCTGTTCGTGGATGGTGGCCAGCGGCGAACGCAGTTCGTGGGAGACCTTGGCCACGAATTCGCTCTTGAGCCGGTCCAGGGACTTGAGCCCGGTGATGTCCACCACGTTGACCACCGCCCCGAGGCACTCCCGGTGCTCGCCGAGCACCGGCTGGCCCCGGGCGAGCAGAAACTTCCCGTTTTCCAGCTCGAACTCCACGGCAGGCAGGTCTTCGAAGTCCACGTGGCGACCGGTGGAAATCTCCCGCACCAGCCGGCACAACTCCTTGTCCGGGATGCAGTCTTCAACAGGCTTGCCGATCCCGTTTTCAAAGGAAAGGCCTACCAGATGGCAAAAGGCCGGATTCACCAGAACCACGCGGGCGTCGGCGTTGGTCACCAGCATGCCGTCGGGCAGCGATTCGACGATGGTGCGAAGCCGGCTTTTTTCGGTTCCGAGGTCCGCCAGGGTCCTTCTGCGTTCGGCATCGAGAGAGGCCTTCTCTCTTTCGAGCCGGATCTTTTCCTCGGCCCGGTTGACCACGATCCGGAGCTGCTCCGGGTCGAAGGGTTTCGGAATGAAATCATAGGCGCCGCGCTTCATCGCCTCGATAGCCGTTTCAACGGTGGCAAACCCGGTGATGACGATGACCAGCGGCGGGTTCGGTTGCTTGCAGATCCGGTCGAGCACTTCCATGCCGTCGATGCCCGGCATCTTCAAATCGAGGAGCACGATCGAAACCGCATCCGATTCGAGAATGTTCAATGCGGCGTCACCGCGCTCTGCCGTCAGAACGGAAAAGCCCGCCCGGGCCAGGATCCGCTGGCTGCCTTCGCGGATGTCCTGTTCGTCGTCGACCACCAGAACCCGGGTTGCGTCCGCTCTCGGTTCAGCACTCACCGGCGGCTCCTTTCTGATTCCGGGCATCGACGGGAAGCTCGACCACGAAGCGCGCACCCGCTGTGACGCGATTGCCGACCGAGATCCGCCCGCCGTGGTTGTCCACGATGCCGTAGACCAGGCTCAGCCCGAGTCCGGTTCCCTTGCCTTCTTCCTTGGTGGTAAAAAACGGCTCGAAGATCCTGGGCAAAACATCTTCGCCGATGCCGGGGCCGGTGTCGCAGATCTCTATGTGAACCGTTTCCCCCCCGGGGGAAAGACAGGTGCAAACCGAAAGCTTTCCCTGTCCCTCCATGGCCTGTGCCGCATTTAAAATGAGGTTCATGAGCATATGGTTCATCTGCTGGATGTCGCAGTAGACCCGGGGCAGCGCATCGGAAAGGTTTCTCTCTATTTCGATGTTGTGAAACAGGCTCTGGTTTTCGAGGAGAAACAGGGTCCGCTCCACGGCCCGGTTCAGGTCGTGTGGCTGCATCCGGTGGCGGGTCTGACGGGTGAACTCCAACAGCTCCTTGATGGTGTCCCGGCATCGTTCGGCATCCTTGAGCACCCGCATCAGGTCGGCCCGGACTTCGTCTGAAAGATCGTATTCCTCCAGCACGAGCTTGGTGTAGAGGGTGATGCCGCCCACCGGATTGTTGAGCTGGTGGGCCACCCCGGCAGCGAGCTTCCCCAGGGACGCCATTTTTTCCGACTGAAGCAGCTGCAGCTGGGTCTGCTCCAGTTCCTGCCTCATCTGCAGGATCGGGCGAAGATCGTGGAAAAAGCCGATGGTGGCCGCCTCCCGGCCGTTTTCGTAGACGATGGCCGCATTGAGGCTGATCGGAATCCGGGTGCCGTCCTTGTGCACGACCTCCACCTTGAAGGCTCTCAGTTTGCCACGCCCGTCTTCATCGTCGGCCCGAAGCCGCCGCATCACTTGGAACGCTCCGTCGTCGGGATAGATGTCCCGGATATCGAGACGATCCAGGGCTTCTTCTACGCTGTAGCCGAAGACCTTCTCCGCCATATCATTGTATATGAGGATCTTGCCGGTCTTGTCGGCGGCAATAACGCCGTCCACCGATGAAAGGATCAGGTTGCGAAGCAGCGCATTGGTGCGCTGGAGCTTGGCCTCGATTTCACTTTGCGGCGGAAGCTCGAAGTCGATGCTCACCACCGCCTCGATCCGGTTCCCGTCGAAAATGGGGTAGGCGTAAAAGCACGGCCTCGATTCGGCTTCGCCGGGTCCGCCGGACCGCCTTTGAAAGGCACTCTTTCCCGTCTCCAGAACCTGACGGGCGGCGCATTCGACGCAGGGAGTGTTCCGTTCATAAAGTACCTGGTGGCATTTTTTGCCGACGATCCTATCCGCCGGCAGCCCGCCGAAACCGCCGTTGGCCACCAGGATCTCAAACTCCGGGGTGACCACGACGACCCGGTTGCGAACAGCGTCCATGGCCTTGATCAGATAGCGGCTTTCCTTGGTCCCGTATCGGTTCATCGGGCTCCTCGCCGGTTCGGTACAAGGGATCGGGCCGGTGCCCGGGCTCGGCCCGGGAAGGGTTTGCCCATTCAACATCGGGGATCGCAAATGTGCGGCATCAGGCGGCGTCTTTCTTATATCACACGCACCGCGCCGGCTTCAACGCCGCCGTCTTGGTCAGCCCGTCATCCTCCGGTGCCAGTGCCCTGGCAAACTCCTCGGGCGGGATCTGGACTCCGGTCCACAGGGCAAAGGTCCGCCGGGCCTGAAAGGCCAGGGTCCTGAGCCCGTCTGTGAATCCTGCCCCGATGCGGGCAGCCATTTCCTCCCAGATATTTTCCCTTCGGCCGTAGTTCATGTCGAAAACCAGCCGGCATCGGTCCGGCTTCAATCGTGCCGCCAACTCGGCCAGGGCCGGCGCCTCCTTGGCGCTGGAAACGGACGTGGCGTTGACGATCAGGTCTGCGGCAACCGGTTCGGCGGCCAGCTCTTCAAAAGAAACGGCCCTTCCCCGAAAATCCCGGGTCAAGCGTGCGGCCTTTTCCCGGGACCGGCCGGCCACCGTCAGCTCCGCCGAGCGAAGCCAGCTCAGGATAAACACCACCGCCCGGGCGGCCCCGCCGGTTCCCAGAACAACAGCACGGGATCCGTCGACCTCGATGCGTAGATCCGCCAACGCATCCATAAAGCCGATCGCATTGGTGTTGTACCCCTTGAGCTTTCCTCCGGTGGTCACGATGGTATTGACCGCCCCGATGATATTGGCCCCTTCCGACAGGGTGTCCATATATGGCACCGCCGCCTCCTTGAAGGGAACAGTCACGTTGGCCCCGGCGATATTGAGCACTTTCAGGCTTTCGATCGCACGGCCCAGATCGGCCGCGCACACACCAAACGGCACATATGCACCCCGAATCCCCGAGCGTTTGAGAATGCGCGAAAACACCTCCGGAGATTTGAGCTGTCCTGCCCTTTCGTCGGAAAGGATGCAAAAGACCTTCATGGCGGACTTCCCCCCGACGCTATGCGATCAGGATCGTACGCCACAATTTCTGGGAAAGTGAAACGCCTCACTGTGCGTCCTCATAAAGACCGGATGCCTTCAATACTGACCGGCTATTTCGGGTCATCGCGGCGGCGGGTTTATGCCAGGCTCAACAGACGTCGGAGGCTTTTGGTAATGTCTTCGGCCGAAGCCGGTTTGGCGATGTAGTCGTCTGCCTCCATGGCCATTCCGTCGGCATGGGTGTAGCGGGTCGAGGTCACGTGGGACGCTACGGCCGTGAGCAGAATCACGGGAATTTCGCACAGCCGGTCGTCGCCCTTGAGGGCGGCGCACATCTTGTAGCCGTCCATCTCGGGCATCATCACATCCAGAACGATGGCGTCGGGCGGATTGGCGTTGACCTTTTCCATCCCTTCGACCCCGTTGTAGGCCACCTCCACATCGAATCCTTCCTTTTCCAGATTTCCCTGCACGATGGCGGCAAAATCCGGCTCGTCGTCCACCACCAGCACTCTTCTTTTTCCGTTCATGACGACCTCCTTCGGGTTTGTGCCGTTTATGTTGTTGGTTCAGCTTGAATTCCGACAACTGAATTCAGGTTTTCATTTGCTGGGAGGCTGGGAGGCGAGGAAGCTGGGAGGCGAAAAACATCTGGAGGTTTTCTTCCCGTGTTGTTTTGTTTTGCAGCTTCCCAGCATCCCAGCGTCCTAGCTTCCCAGCGGACGAGACAGCGCCCTTATACTTCCGGACGCGGGTATAATCCGGCCCTCTCCACGATCTCTGGAACCTTTTCCTCCCATTCGATGGCCATGATGTGAAACCCGGCCAGCCCCTCGAACTCCTTGAGCCGTTCGATGGCCTCCAGGCAGATGTCAATGCCCACCTCCGGCTGCTTCTCCTTTGGGGTGTCGGCCAGTCTCTTGACGACCTCGTCGGGCACGTCCATCCCCGGGACCCGGTTTTTCATGTAGCGGGCCATTCCCGCGGACTTCATGGGCGTGAGCCCTGCCAGGATCGCAACCCGTTCGGTCAGACCCCGGTCCCGGGCCTGGGACATCCACCGCTCGAACTTGTCCAGGTTGTAGATGCATTGGGTCTGGATGAATTCGGCGCCGGCCGCAACCTTCTTGGCCAGCCGGCGCACCCTGATCTCGAACGGGTCCGCAAAGGGATTGGCCGCGGCCCCGACGAACATCTGCGGCGGGCGGACGATGTCGTCGCCGCCCAGGAATCTTCCCTCGTCGCGCATCCGCCGGACGGTCTGCAGAAGCTGCATCGAGTCCAGATCGTGCACGTTCTGGCCCTGGGCGCAGTCGCCGAAGCTTTGATGGTCGCCGGACAGACACAGCACATTGAAGATGTCGAAGGCGGCGGCCCCGAGGATGTCGCTCTGAAGAGCGATCCGATTCCGGTCCCGGGTGACCATCTGCAGGATGGGTTCCATCCCCATCTGCTTGATCCGGATGCAAGCCGCCAGACTGCACATCCGCGTCATGGAGGTCTGGTTGTCGGTGACGTTGACCGCATCAACGTAGTCCTTGATCATCGCGGCTTTTTTTTCGATCACCGCCGGATCGCTGCCCCGGGGGGGCCCGCATTCGGAGGTCACGGCCAGTTGCCCTGCGGCGAGGATCTTTTCGAGTCGGCTCGGTGTCTTGGTGCTCATGGCGCAAGGTCCTCTCTGATGATTTTTCGGGGGCCGCCGGCCCGGTCCGTGGACCAGTCCTTGATCGGGGCGATCCTCTCGTATTCCTCCATCCGTCCCAGCGCCCGGAGCCGGTCGATGATGAGCTGCCAGGCGCAGACCGTGTCCTTTCCGATTTCGCATTTTCCATCGGTGGATCCGCCGCAGGGGCCGTTGAACAGCCGTTTGGCGCAGCGGGCCACCGGACAGATCCCGCCGGTGGAGGCCAGGATGCACCGACCGCATCCCTGGCATCGCTCGCTCCATATTCCGCGAGCCTCGGCTGCGCCCATGAAACAGGTATCGACTCCAGGATAGACCGGCAAATTGGGGTAGTGCTCTGCGGTGAACTGCACCCCCACCCCGCAGGCCAGGGAGACGACGGCGTCGTAGCCGTCGGCCACGTCGCGGATCTCGTCGAGATATTCCGGATCGCACTGGCGCTCGAGGGTCCGTTCATCGATGCGCACCTTTGCCCCCTCTTTGAGAAAGAACATCCGTAGGGCCGAGGCCAGAACCCCGACCTCCTTTTTCCCCCCGACCTCACAAACCGTGACACACTCGTTGCAGCCCAGAATGAGGATGTTTTCGAAGTGGTTGATCTCTTCGACAATCTCTTTCATCGGCTTTTTCTCGGCGACGATCATCGACCACCTCCCGTCTGGTGTTCCCCTTGTTCGGCCGTCATGCGAACCGGGTTCGGACCCAGCGCCCGTATCCTGCCGGCCATCTCCTCGGCAAAACGGGCAAATCGAGGGCCTTCACTGGAGGACAGGTTGTACATCTGCACCCGCTCGCCTCCGATGCCTACGGTATCGAGCACTTCCCTGGCCTGGGCCACCCGCTTTTTCGCGCGGAAGTTGCCGCTGTTGTAGTGGCAGTCTCCCTCCATGCAGCCGACCACCGACACCCCGTCGGCGCCCTTTTCAAAGGCGCGCAGGATGTGAATGAGATCGACCTTGCCGGTGCACGGCACCCGCACGATCCGAATGTCGGCCGGGTAGGACAGTCGCATCGAACCTGCCAGGTCCGCGGCTGTGTATCCTCAGTAGTTGCAGCAAAACGACAGGATAATCGGATCGAATGCTTCGTTCATCGGATCCCCTCCAGCAAGGCCTCCACCTTGCAAAGAATCTGGTCGTCCTCGTACCAGTTCAGTTCGATGGCCTTGGCCGGGCACTCCGCGGCGCACACGCCGCAGCCGTGGCACAGGGCCTCGTCGATTTCGCTGACGCCGTCTTGGTTGATCTTCGGCACCCCGTATGGGCAGGAACGGACGCACACCAGGCAGGCGGCGCAGCGCTCGACCTCCACCCGCGCGGTGACCGCAGACAGGGTCAGTTGGTCCTGGCAGAGGAAAGTCACCGCCCGGGCCGCTGCAGCCTGGGCCTGGGCCACCGCCTCATGGAGCAGCTTCGGACTGTGGGCGGTGCCGCAGACGAAGATTCCCTCGGTGGACATGTCCACCGGCCGAAGCTTGACGTGGGCCTCCATGAAATGGCCCTCTTCGGTACGGGCGAGTTTTACGATCGAGGCCAGTTCCCCGGTGTCTTCGGGAACCATGCCGGCGCTGAGCACCAACAGATCCGCATCCACCTCCAGGCGTCGGCCCAGCACCGGGTCGACAATGGACACCGTCACCCCGCCGTCGAAGGGATTTGCCTCGGGCGGGTGCTCCGGGGTGTACCGGAAAAACAGCACGCCCTGCTGCCGTGCCTCCAGGTAATAGTCTTCCAGGAGGCCGTCTGTGCGCATGTCCCGATACAGGACAAATACGTCGCACGCAGGCTTCAGCGCCTTTGCGTGGAGCGCGTTTTTCACCGCGGCCTGGCAGCAGACCCTCGAACAGTTTGGGTTTTGCTCGTTTCTGGACCCAACGCACTGGATCATCACGACCCGCTGAAGCCCTTCTGCGCCCCGGGTTTCGAGACGGGCGGCCATCTCCAGCTGGGTGACGACCCGGTCGCTTTGGCCGTATCCGTATTCATTCGGCCGGTATTCCCCCGCTCCGGTGGCGAGCACCACGGCACCGTGGCGGATTTTCCGTTCGTACATGCCCGGCCCCACGATCACTTCGGTGGTGAAATTCCCTTTGAAGCCGGTGAATCCCACGATCAGGGTCTGGACCAGGATTTGTATGTTCGGGTGCTGCGACACCCGGCCGGCCAAATCGTCGACAAACGCGGGCACGTCCGTGCCGCCGATCGTTTTCGTCAGCCGCCGGGCCATGCCGCCCAGCCGATCTTCTTTTTCCACCAGGATCGTTTCAAAACCCTGGTCGGCCAACGCCAGGGCGGCGGTCATGCCGGCCACTCCGCCCCCGATCACCAGGGCGCGCTTATCGACGGGGATCTTCTTTTCATGAAGCGGCCGCAGGGCGGCCGACCGGGCCGCGGCCATGCGCACCAGGTCTTTTGCCTTTTTTGTGGCACGCTCCGGATCGTTGGCATGAACCCAGGAGTCCTGGTTTCTGATGTTGGCCATCTCGAAGAGGTAACGGTTCAGGCCGCAGCCCTGCAGCGTATCCATGAAGATCGGCTCGTGGGTCTTCGGGGTGCAGGCGGCCACCACCACCCGGTTGAGGCCTTGCTCCTGTATGATCTGCTTCATCTGCTGCTGGGAGTCTTCCGAGCAGGTAAACAGGTTCTGGCCGGCCCAGACCACATGGGGCAGGGACCGGGCGTAGACTTCCACGGCATCCACATCCACGGTTCCGGCGATGTTGATTCCGCAGTTGCAGACAAAGACCCCGGTCCGGGGCTCCTGCCCTTCCACGTCGATCTCCTCAGGGAGGGCAATCGTCCGGGTGCGGGTGTTTCTGGCCTCGGCCAGCTTTGCCCCTGCCAGGCAGGCGGCTGCGCTGGCCTCTGTCACCGAAGAGGGAATATCTTTGGGCGCCTGAAACACCCCGCAGGCATAGACGCCGGGTCGGCTGGTTTCCACCGGGGAAAGCTCCGGGGAGACGACAAACCCGTATTTACCGGTCTTCACCCCGATCCGGGCGGCGGTCTGCCGGACCGATTCGGGGATCGTGAGCCCCACGGAGAGCACCACCATGTCGAACATCTCCTCGACGGTCGTTCCGCTTTCGTCCGCGTAGCGGATCCGCAGGTTCTTTTCTTCTCCCACTTCGTCCACCGTGTGGATCCGGGCCTTGACGAAACGGATGTTTTCCTTTTCCTCGGCCCGGCGGTAATACTTTTCGTAGTCTTTTCCAAAGGTGCGCACGTCCATGTTGAAGATGGCACAGTCCAGGTCGCCCGCGGCGTGCTCCTTTGCGATCATGGCGTCTTTGACCGCGTACATGCAGCATACCGACGAACAGTATCCGTTTGCCGTGCGGTTGATATCCCGGGAGCCGACGCACTGAATCCAGGCGATCTTCTTCGGCGGCTTTGCGTCCGAAGGCCGCTTTAGATGGCCCATGGTCGGTCCCGAGGCGGACAGGATCCGCTCGAACTCGAGACTGGTGACCACGTCGGGATTGACGCCGTATTGGTAAAAGGCCGAAAGCGGCGCCGGATCAAACGGCTCGCATCCCGGACAAAGAACCACCGAACCGACGGCCACCTCCCGTTCTTCGGGCTGCTCGTCGTGGACCAGGGCCTGGGCCAGGCAGGCCGAAACGCACCGGTAGCATTCGCTGCAGACCCCGCATGCCAGGCACCGACCGGCTTCGGCCTCGACAGTCTCCGGGGCAAAGCCGAGCTGAACCTCGTCAAAATCGCCCGCCCGCTCAGCGGCCGGCCGAAGCGGCATGGCGGACCTGGGTCGGACTTCGGTATCCTCGATCGGCACATCCTTCACCCCATCCCACAACCGGCCCCGACCGGCGGAACAGTCCTCTTTTTTAAGGAGCCGGTCGATGGAGACGGCGGCTTCCTTTCCGGCGGCCACCGCATCGACCACCGTGGCCGGGCCGCTTACCGCGTCACCGCCGGCAAAGATGTCCGGGTCCTTGGACTGGAAGGTCGCCGGGTCCACGTCCATGGTCCCCCAATCGCTGAGGGTGCAGGCGCATTCGTCGGTCAGACAGGCCCAGTCCGACTCCTGGCCGATGGCCGGCACCACCGCGTCGACCTCGATGACGAACTCGCTTCCCGCCACCGGCGCGGGCCGCCTGCGGCCGCTTTCGTCCGGCTCGCCCAGGGCCATTTGGATGCACTCGATGCCGGTTGCCTTCCCGTTTCCGGAAAGAACCCGCACCGGCTGGGTCAGGGTGCGGATATCGATGCCCTCTGCGCGGCACTCTGCAATTTCCTCTTCGCTTGCCGGCATCTCCGCCTCGCTTCTGCGGTAGATGACGAAGGGCGCCTTGCTGCCGGTGCGAAGAGCGGTTCTCACCGCGTCCATGGCCACGTTTCCGCCGCCGACGACCGCCACCCGGTCGCCCAGGAAAACCTCTTTCCCCAGGTTAACGTCCCGCAAAAACTCCACCCCGGGATAAACGCCGGATAGTTCTTCGCCCTCGATCCCGAGGGCCTTGCACTCATGGGAGCCGATCCCCAGAAAAAAAGCCTTGAAGCCCTGCTCCCGCAGGGCCCCGATGGTCACATCCTTTCCGACCGCAACGCCGGTGCGCATTTCTACACCGAGCCGGCGGATCACCCCGATCTCGGCATCGATGACCTTCCGAGGCAGGCGGTAGGCCGGAATACCCACGGTGAGCATGCCGCCCAATACCGGCAGCTTTTCAAACACCGTCACCTGGTATCCCTCGATGGCCAGAAAATAAGCGCAGGTCAACCCGGCCGGCCCCGACCCGATGACGGCCACCTTTTCCCGGTGCCGCGCCTTCTTTTCCGGCACGTAGGGTTCGGCGGCGGCCATGTCCAGATCGGCCAGGTACCGATGCAGGTGCTGGATGGCCAGGGCCCCCTCCAGTTCGTTTCGGGTGCATGAACTTTCGCAGGGATGGTGGCATACCCGGCCGCAGACCCCCGGAAACGGGTGGTCATTTTTGAACAGCTTCAAGGCCTCTTCGGGTTTTCCGTCGTTGATCAGGGCGATGAACCCCTGGACGCTGACATGGGCCGGGCAGGCGGCCCGGCAGGGGGCCGTGCCGCGCTTGGTCACGGCAAAGGCCCCCGGGATCGCCTGGGGATAACTCTTGTAAATGGCCTTTCGCGGGGAAAGCCCTTCGTTGTATTCGTCCTCGACCCGGATCGGACAGACTTTGACGCACTCTCCGCAGCTCGTGCACTTGTCCAGGTCCACATATCTGGGGCTGCGCCGGAGCCGGGCCGTAAACCGCCCCGGATTTCCCTCCAGGGAAAGCAGCTCGGTTTGGGTCAAAAGCTCGATGTTCAGGTGCCGGCCGACCTCGACCAGTTTTGGAGAGATGATTCACATGGCGCAGTCGTTGGTCGGAAATGTCTTGTCGAGCTGGGCCATCAACCCGCCGATGGCCGAAGACCGCTCCACCATGTAGACGTAATAGCCGGCGTTGGCCAAATCCAGGGATGACTGCATACCGGCGATTCCGCCGCCGAGTACCAGCACCGCCCCTTCCGGCCGGCCGTTTGCCTTTTGCACAGCGCTTTCCCGCGATGTTTCCATGCTCAGACTCCCTCCAGCATATCGGCGATTTTGTGTTCCCATCCCATGGTCGACAGCAGCACCCCGGAAAAGCCCTCGGTCCGAAAGGCGGCAATGGTCTCTTTGGCGATCTCGACGCACTGGCGCACCTTGTCCGGAGCGGCCTCCAGGCGCTCGACTACGGCATCCGGCACATGGACGTGGGCAACGTTCCGGGCCATGTACCGGGCCATCCCGAGGGATTTAAGAAGCAACACGGTGGGGATGATGTGCGCCTCACTTCGATCGATCCGCTTGAGCACCGGCGCGATGGTGTCTATGGAAAACAGCGGCGGCGTAATAAAAAACCGGGCACCGGCATCGATTTTTTTTTTCATGTCGTCCGCCTCGACTTCCGGGGAGATGCCCGGCGCCCCGGCATTGACGGAGGCGCCCATCAGAAAATCCGGCGCCCCGACCAGCTCGATGCCGGCCATATCCCGGCCGCTGCGCAGGGTCGAGACCGCCGACAGCAGCTCGAGCAGGTCGATGTCGTACACGGAACGGGCCTGGTGGTGATCCCCGTAGCTCGGCTCCTGGCCGGTCACCGCCATGACGCTGGTGATTCCGCACGCATAGGCGGCCAGCAGATCGGCCTGCAGGGCAATCCGGTTCCGGTCCCGGCAGCAAGCCTGGATCACCGCTTCCAGCCCCTTGGATTGGAGGACCATGGCACCGCCCAGGGCGCTCATCCGCATCACCGCGTTGCTCATCTCCGGCACCAGAAAGGCGTCCACTTTGCCCTTGACCTTCACTGCGTGGCCGGTCATCACCGTCGTATCGACCCCCTTGGGCGGCTCCATCTCCGCCAGGACGACGAACGACCCCTCCTCCAGTTTTTTTCTCAACTGCATCAGATGCATAAACGGCTCCTCTGCCCCGAGTGGACCGCGTTCCTTCCGGCGGCTCTTTCTATCCTGGAGCAACCTTCGTGCCGTTCCCGGAAAATGGTGGAATTCAAGATCGATTCTCTGTGATTATAGAAGGTTGCAGAAATTCCGGTCCCCGATGCCAATCCCCTTACAGGGCTTGAAAATGGGTGAAAACCATGCCAAAATGGAATTCTTTTCATAAATCTCATCTAAATTCAGATTGTTGCACCATGCATGCCATTTTGGCATGGTCCATTTTGGCACCTTCAGACATGAAAGGGGAGGCAGGAGATGGATGCCCGGATCATGGTCGTGGACGACGACCTCGATTTTCTCGATCTGTTTGCCCGGAAGCTGTCCGAATGCGGCTTTTCAGACGTTCGGCTCGAAGACAGCCCCGCACGGGCCGACGCCCGCTTCAAGGCCGCAGAACGCTTCGACATCGCCATGATCGACATGTCGATGCCGGAAATGGAGGGGATCGAGCTGGTGGAGCGGATCAAGGAGGCCAGCCCCCGGACCGAATGCATCATGGTTACAGCGGTCAACGAGGCCCGGGTGGCGGTGAAATGCCTGCGCAGGGGGGCGTACGACTATCTGGTCAAGCCGGTTTCAAAAGAAGATTTGGCCCTCTCCCTGAGCCGCACCCTGGAACACCAGCGCCTGATGGCGCTGATCGACCTGGGCAAGCAAAAGAGACCGCCTCGACTCCGACACCCCGAGGCCTTTGAAAAAATCCTGACCCGGTCGCCGAAAATGATGCGCCTGCTCAAGGAGGCCGAGCTTCACGCGGCCAGCGACGTGCCGGTGTTGATCACCGGAGAAAGCGGCACCGGAAAAGAGCTGCTGGCCCGGGCGGTCCATGCGGCAAGCCCCAGGGCCGCCGCTCCGTTTCTTGCGGTGAACATGGCCTCGGTGGCCGGATCGCTGTTCGAAGCCGAGTTTTTCGGCCATACAAAAGGGGCGTTTACCGGCGCCGAAAAAGATCGGGCCGGATATCTTTCCCGCACCGACC
>CAYPFH010000010.1:27956-32135 GCA_964409825.1 uncultured Desulfobacterales bacterium
CCTTTTTCTGGACGAAATCGGCAACCTCCCCCCAGAGCACCAGGGCAAGCTGCTTCGGGTGCTCCAGGACGGCGAGTTCGCCCGCCTGGGCAGCAGTGACCAGAAGAAGGTGGACATTCGGATCATTGCCGCCACCAACGAGGACCTGGAGGCCCTTATCGGTCAGAAACGCTTCCGCCCGGACCTCTACTATCGGATCCGGGGAGGCTGGCTGCACCTGCCTCCCTTGCGGGAGCGGCCCGAAGACATCCCGGTGCTCGCCGAACATTTTCTGGACCGGACGGTATACGGCGCCGGCAGCGGCATCGAAGAAGAGGCGCTGTGCCTGCTCATGGAGTATCCATTTCCCGGAAACGTCCGGGAGCTGATGTCGATTCTCCAGTCGGCCGCCAACCTGGCCCGGGGCCGGCCGGTGACCGTTCGCGACCTGCCCAGGGAGGTGGCAAACTCATCCGATAGCAGGCGGTGCCGGCCGCCGGCAGAGCATGCCGATCACCGCCCCCTTGCCGCGGTGGAGCAGGACCATATTCTTTCCGTCTTCCGTTCCATGGGCCGCAACAAGGCCCAGACCGCCCGCATCCTGGGCATCGGGCTCAACACCCTTCGCCGAAAGCTGCGCGACTGCGGGGAAGGATAGCGCAGGGGCGCAGCTCCCTGCGCCGGGGATATCCTTGCCCTCTGCACCACCGTGGTTATTTTGGGGGAGGTCATCGCTTGGGCGCCGCTGCGCTGCCGCTGAGATGCTAAGCAGTTAAGCTGCTAAGCAACAACAAAAAGGTCTTGGTAATAGCTTAGACAGCTCGACAGCTTAGCCGCTGCGGGGCGCGAATTTTTTTTACCGCACAATCTGGACTCCGATCTGATGTCTCTCACACACAGTCATCCTGACACCCCCTGCGCCCCCGCAAACTACAACCGTGCCTTTGCCATTGGGGTTGCCCTCAACGTGGCGTTCGTTATCTGCGAGGCCGTGTTCGGCATCCTTGCCGATTCGGTGGCGCTGCTGGCAGACGCCGGCCACAACCTGAGCGACGTGCTCGGCCTCCTGCTGGCCTGGGGGGCGAGCTATCTGGCCCGGCTCCGGCCCACAAGGCGCAGAACCTACGGTTGGCGAAGCTCCACGATCATGGCCGCCCTGATCAACGCCGTCATTTTGCTGGTGGCCGTAGGCGGCATCGGCTGGGAGTCGATCAGGCGGTTTGTCAGTCCCGAACCGGTGGCAGGAAAGATCGTGATCGTGGTGGCTCTCGCAGGCGTGGTGATCAACACGCTCACCGCGCTGCTTTTTTTGTCGGGAAGGAAAAAAGACCTCAATCTCCGGGGCGCCTTTTTGCACATGGCCGCAGACGCCGCTGTCTCCGCGGGCGTGGCCGCAGCGGGCATCGCCATTCTGATCACCGGCAAACTCTGGATCGACCCGGCGGTCAGTCTCGCGATTGCCATAGTGATCCTGCTGGGCACCTGGGGCCTGCTGCGAGAATCCCTCGCGCTGGCCATGCACGCCGTTCCGCCCGGCATCGACGCCGACCACGTCATGGAATATCTTTCCGGCCTTCCCGGCATCGAAGCCATTCATGACCTTCACATCTGGGCCATGAGCACCACCGAAACGGCCCTGACCGCGCACCTGGTCAAACCGAATCCGGACGGCGACGACGAAATGATCGGCCGCATCGCCGGAGAGCTTTACGATCGGTTCGGCATCGGCCATGTGACCCTCCAGTGGGAGCGGACCCACGATCCATGCAGGTGCAGCAACGGGGCATGCCTCAGGTAGGCGGCTGACACCGCCTACCGCCGGGACGCTGGGAAGCTTGGAGGCAAAACAACCGAACACGGAGAATCGTCATGACAGAAGAAACACTGCGCGAAGAACTTTATGCCGCTTTCAAGAATCGGGCGTGGCGAAGCTGTGCGATATCGCCGCGGCCGTGGACACCGGGACCTTCGAAGGGGCCGGGTTCTGTTTTTCCGCAAAGACCTGGCAGCCCGGACAAACCGGCTGCGGCCGGATTGTGCCGCAACGATCGCCCGACAAAAAGGAAAACAGATTGAAGGCCTATCTGGATTGTTATCCGTGTTTTTTGCGGCAGGCGCTGAGCGCCTCCCGCCGCGCCGACGGAGACCAGCAACAGCAGCTTTCCGTGGTGAGACAGGCCCTGGCCCTGCTCGAGAAACTGCCGGCGGAGGCCACACCGCCGGAGATCGCCCATCGGCTCCACGGCATCGTGAGAGAGGAAATCGGCGCGGCGGACCCCTACCGGCAGGCCAAGCAAGAAAGCACCCGGCAGGCCCTTGCCTTGTATCCTGCGCTGAAAGATCGGGTGGACCGGAGCAGCGACCCCATGGACACCGCCCTGCGGCTGAGCATCGCCGGCAACATTATCGATTTCGGTGCAGCCGACGACCACGAGGACCTGGAGGCGGTCATCGAGCGGGTTTTGTCCCAACCGTTTGCCGTGA
This sequence comes from uncultured Desulfobacterales bacterium, assembly GCA_964409825.1. Taxonomy (GTDB): domain Bacteria; phylum Desulfobacterota; class Desulfobacteria; order Desulfobacterales; family CAFBRK01; genus JAIPEL01. Next base: position 30,420 of record CAYPFH010000010.1, read on the forward strand.
ATCATCGGCCGCAGCTGTTTGCCGCGATCGAAGGGGCCGGCCATGTTCTTTTCCTGGCGGACAATGCCGGAGAGACCGTGTTCGACCGCATTCTCATCGAAACCCTTGCCGTACCGGTGGTCTACGCCGTCAAGAAAGGACCGATCATCAACGACGCCACCGAAAAAGATGCTGAAGAGGCCGGCCTGAACCGGATCGCCGCCGTGATCGACAACGGCACCGATGCCCCCGGCACGATGCTGCCCAATTGTTCTCCGGAGTTCATCGAGGCCTTCGAGGCAGCGCCGGTTGTCATCGCCAAGGGCCAGGCCAATTACGAAACCCTGAGCGAAACCGACCCGAAAGTGTTCTGCCTCCTTCAGATCAAGTGTCCGGTCATCGCCCGGGACATCGGCGCGCCGGTGGGCGGCATCGCCGTGTTCCAGGCCCGGAGCCGTTCATGACCGCTGCGCTGATCTTTTTCATCCTTCTGGCCGGCGGCGGTCTGGCCGCCGTCTGGCGCAAACATGAACAGTGGTCACAGTATGTGTCGTCCCAGGTCGGGCAGGTGGTTCAGAATGCGGCCGCTCTCGACCGCGTCGTGGACCTGGCCGAAACCGAGAAGCTGCCCGAACCGGTGAGGCGCTATTTTCACCAGGCGCTCAAAGACGGGCAGCTGTTGATCTCCCAGACCTACCTGGTTCAGAAAGGGGGCTTTCGCACCAAGCCGGAGGCGGAAGGCTGGGCGAAACTCTCCGCCCGGCAGGCATTTTCATCCGATCCTCGGGCATTTGTCTGGGATGCGAAGATCGCGATGGCCCCGGCCGTCTCGGTGCGGGTGTTCGACGCCTACCGAAACGGCGAAGGCACCATGAAGGCGGCCCTTTTTTCCATGGTTCCGCTGGCCGACATCCAAGGCAGCAAGGAGATCGACCAGGGAGCATTGATGCGGTATCTGGCAGAAGCGGTCTGGTTTCCCACGGCGCTTCTCCCCAGCCAGGGGGTGGCTTGGGAGGCGATCGACGAAAACCGTGCCAGGGCGACGGTCACCGACGACGGAAACACCGTCAGCCTGGAGTTTTCGTTCAACGACCAAGGGGAGATCGTGGCGGTCTATTCACCGGCCCGCTACCGGGAAGCCGACGGCGCCTTCATCCCCACCCCCTGGGAGGGCCGGTTTGCCGACTACACCGATGTGAACGGCTACCGGGTGCCGCTCGAAGCCGAGGTGGCCTGGCACCTGCCGGAAGGAGTCTTTTCCTATTGGCGGGCGATGATCGTTGAAATCCATTATCGATAGCTCCAATGGCAAGAGGCATAGGGTATAGAGCCGTCGGGAAAAAATCCATTCTCGACCGGGCGAGGGACCGGGTGTTTCCAAAAATTCCGATGGTGTAGCCCATGAAACTGGCTCAGGCAATAGACCGCCGTAAATTTGTGTTGACCGAAGCGGCGGTCGACGAATTCTTCAGCCGACCATTCGGTTTTGAACGAGGCCGGAGAACGCCACGCAGAGGAAATCCCCGACAGGGGTGACCGGATATCGCGCTCAACCCGCGATACGGCGTCAAAATCCTCGGCGGCTGCTGCGGCACCCGGGTGGCTCACCTTCGGTATCTCGCCGACCGGCTTGGGTAAGGTTTCACATGCGCCCCGCCTCTGGCGCGGCGTTCAGGGTTCGAGGTTCAGGGTTTGCCGGAAGGAATTCTATAGGAATTTTTTGGCCTGAGCCGACCA
>CAYPFH010000011.1:0-12061 GCA_964409825.1 uncultured Desulfobacterales bacterium
ACCGGCAACACGGACGCGACAGAGCGCGTCCCTCCACCGGCAGAGGCTCCGGGGGAAGTTTCAGTATTGATCAAACTGGTCGGTGCGGCCGGCCGGTTGCAGGGCTCTCATGTTGAACCAGACCTACCATCATAGCGTCCGAATGCATTTACCCCTCCGGAGTCGATTCTTTCCGGACCACGTCGGCGACGCCGTCAAAGTCGAGGTCTTCGCGCCTTTCCACCAGCGCCCCTGACTCGTCATAGATCTCCCACATGTCGGGCAGGCCGTCGCCGTTTTGGTCTTCTTCCACCCGGGCGATGCGTCCGTCCTCATAGAAAAACCAAAGATCGGGCGACCCGTCTCCGTTGACGTCCTTTTCCGCCCGCACCGCCTCTTCTTTTTCATTGTAGTGCCAGGTAAGGGATAGGCGGCCGCTGTCGCCGTCGGTCTCCCGGCTTTTTACAAGGCGACCGTTTTGATCGTATTCTTCCTCCAGATCCGGAACCCCGTCTTTGCTTTCGTCGATCCGTTTGAAGCGCAGCACCTCGTCTTTGTAGCCGAAAACATCTTCGGCCGCGCCGTCGCCGTCTTTGTCGATCTCCACCCAGACGCTCCACGGCGGGCGGTCGAAATACCGGGTAGTCTCGAACCGGCCGTCGCCGTCTGCGTCTTTGACGGCCTTTGTCTTTTTTTCCTCCGTGAAAAACACCTTCAGGTCGACGCGGCCGTCGCCGCTTTCGTCCTTTTCCAGGCGGACGAGTCTGCCTTCTGTGTAGTACTGCCAGAGGTCGGGGCGGCCGTCCAGATCGGCGTCGGCTGCCACCTTCTTCCGACGCTCCTGTTCGTCGAAAAAAATTTCCTGGTCCGGTTTTCCGTCCTGATTTCGGTCCCGGGACTGGACCGCCATCTTTCCGTTTCGGTACTCGGATACGGTCTCAAAAACGCCGTCGCCGTCTTCGTCTTGTTCCACCCTTGTCGGCACCCCTTTTTCGAAATGCCGGCGGGCGTCGATGCGTCCATCGCCGAGGGTGTCGGCCTCGATCAAAACAGGCCGCCCCTCTTTGTCGAACCGGCAAAAATAGTCGGGCCGGCCGTCAAAGTCGGTGTCCTTTTCCTGGAAAGACGGCCGACCCTCGTCGAAAAGGATCGTCGCGTCGAAGCGGCCGTCGCCGTTTTCGTCGGTCTTCCGCTCGACAATCACCCCTGCCTTGAACCGGGATATCTCGTCGATCCTGCCGTCGCCGCTGCGGTCTTTTTCCTGCAGGACGACCTCGCCGCTTTCATATTCCCGCCGGGTTTCTAACCGGCCGTCGCCGTCCAGATCGTGCAGGCTTTCTGCCGGAAGCCCCTCCTCATCGAAGTGTACGATCCGCTCCGGGCGGCCGTCGCCGTCTTCGTCCACCTTCCGCTTCACCGGCAGGTCGTTTTCATAGAGCTGCACGATATTGACCGACCCGTCCCCGTCGCTGTCTTTCGTGAAGCGGGAAAGCTTCTCTTCTTCGTAGGTGTAGACGGTGTCGAACCGGCCGTCGCCGATGGTATCTTTTTCGACCCGGAAAAGGCGTTCTTTTTCGTCGAAGAAAGCGGCTTGAACCACCTGCCCGCGCTGGTTCTTTTTTTCAAGCCGAATCCTTTCCCCAGACTCGAAAAAATCGACGGTATCGACCTTGCCGTCGCCGTCGGTGTCCCGTTCGATCCGCTGGATCTCTTCTTTGGAGCCGTAGTGCTGAGAAAGATCCATGGCCCCGTCGCCGTCGGTGTCCACCGCCAGGCGGGCGAGCCGGCCGTCGGAATGAAAATAGGCCACCTGGTCGATCCGGCCGTCGCCGTCGGTGTCTTTCTTCACGGTTTCGGCGCCGCCTGCGCCAAAAGGCAGCACAAGAAAAAGAAAAAGGGCGGCCCCCAAAAAAATGAACCGGCGTTTTTGCCTCGACTTCAGCGTCAAAATAGGGTGTCCTCATAAAAAAAGCCACAGAGGCATATCGGCGTGTTGCCGCAGCCTTCGTGGCTTGGTTGGTTGATGATCTTCCTTTTCAGCCGGCGCCTTCGTGGCGCGTTTCGCCTTCCATAATTGATTGGAAGGTTCGAGTCAACCCCGAGTTTTCATCGCCGGAGCGGCTCAGATTCCTTCAGGCGGCATAAACTCTTTTCCGATATCCAGGCTTCGGTATTTTAAAATGTCATAATAGATCTGAATCTGCTTGACGTAGTCGACAGCCTGCAACCCCCGGGCATAGCCGTATTTGGCATGTTTGAAGTATTTGGTGTAGCTGAGCAGGGGCAGGGTCTTTTCTAAAGAGGCCCACCGGTTCGGGTCCAGATGCTGCGCCCGAGCCAGATTTCGGGCGTCCCAGACATGCCCCAACCCGATGTTGTAAGCCGCCAGGGCGATGTAGATCCGATCGTCTCCGATGGCTTTGTCGAAATGGTCGTAGAGTTTCTTGAGGTAGCGGACGCCGGCGCGGATGTTCTGCTCCGGATCGTAGATGTTGTTGACGCCCTGTGCGACGGCTACCGTTTCTGTCAGCTGCATCAGGCCGTGGGCGCCGACATGGCTTTTTGCGCCCGGGTTGAAATGGGATTCCTGGTACATCTGGGCGGCGATCAGGCGCCAGTCAAAGCCGTTTTGTTCGGCCGCATCCTGGATGATATCCAGATATCGGGGCAGGCGGGACGTAAGCCGCCGGTGAAAGGTTCTCAAATCGACGAAATCGAAGTCGTCCACATCGCCGTAATAGCGGTCGTAGATCTCATCAAATTCGCCGTTGCCTTTGATGGTCCTGAAAAACTCGTTGATCCGGGCAAGAAGGTGATGGGCCTCGGGATGGACCGCCCATCCCAGGTGCTCTTCTTCGGAAATGGCGCCGGCCACGACAGCCTGCGGGTAGTACCTGCGATTGCGTTTGGCGATGTTGCTGTCGGCCACCGTGGCCTCGATTTTTTCCTCGGCCACCTGCCGGATCAGCTCTTCGGTCGGCAAATCCGGATGGGTCGCAATGGTCAGATCGATCCCCCGGCCCTTGAGCTCATGCAGCCGCTCTTCGTAAGAGGTCCCCCTGCGGACATGAACTTTCCGCCCGGCAAGATCTGCAGCCTTCCGTACCGCATAGTTTTTCTGATGAACGACGATGTGCTGCCGCACCGGAAGATAGCCGTCGGAAAAAGAAACGTAATGCCGGCGGTTGCCGGTAATGGTCATGCTGGCGGCGATAAACGAACCGGTGCCGTTCATCAGGTCCGGGATCATACCCTCCCAGTTCTGGGCGACCCGGACCTTGAGACGCACCCCCAACTCGTCGGCAAACCGCTTGGCCAGTTCGTATTCGAACCCCATCGGTTCGCCCCGGTACAGATAGTAGCAGTGCCCGTTGTTGCGGGTGATGACGGTGATCTCGCCGTTGCGAAGGATCTTTTCCAGATGGCTGTAAGACACGGGGGTGTCGCAGCCACCGAGGAAAAGCCCTGCCAGAATCAAAAAAACCGCCGCTGAAAGCCTGCGCACGACGCTGCCATGACGTCGAAAGGCCGCCATTCTTGTTAAAAGGCCCCGAGTTGACACGGCTTGATTTTCATGCCGACGGCTTCGCATGCGCCGCTGACCGTCATCTTGCGTACGCCGAACCGATCGGCGATTTCCCAGGTCTGTTTGCAGGAAATTCGACCGTTTTTTGCCGCGTCTTCAATGGCCTGGACAATGGCCGGGTCCTCGGGCCGCTCCGGCCGAACGATTTTTTTCTCCGGCGAATATCCGAACAATCCCAGCTGGCATTTGATCAGCCGGCAGCCGAGAAGATCGGCTGTTTTGCCCACATCCATCGGCAAAACCCCCAGGGTTTTGGCAATGTCAAAGGCCACGGCGCAGGCAAGGCCCTTTTCCCCCCTGCGGGCCTCGACCGCTTCGGCAATCTTTGGGTCCGGCCGGGCGTCGGGCCCGTGTTTCTGTCGAAAACCTCCTGTACTGCTTTCGCTCATAAGAAACTCCTCCGTTTTATATTCTTTTCGCGGCACGCGAAAAAACAATAAAATTACACCAGCGATTTTATTATCATAGACGAAGGACGCCCGCTTTGCAAAGCGGCATTTTTCTTGAACAGGATGCCTGCTCTCTGTTAGAAGGCAGGGATATTTTTTTAATTCGACCGCTTCCACATTGACCTGAAGTCCCTCCGCGGCCAGTGAATTCGTCAGAAAACCCGACAAGCGGCTTTGAAGGGGATGCTTTTCCAGCGAGCGGATCTTTATGAAGATCGATCGAAAACCAACCCGCCAGATCGCGGTCGGAAAGGTGAACGTCGGCGGAGGCGCCCCGATATCCGTGCAGTCGATGACCAATACCGACACCCGGGACGCGGATGCCACGGCGGCCCAGATCCGGCGGCTGACCCGTGCCGGATGTGAAATCGTCCGTGTCGCCGTGGTCGATGCCGAGGCCGCAGCGGCCCTGACCCGCATCAAGTCTCAAATCGACATTGCGCTCATCGCCGACATTCATTTCGATCATCGGCTGGCGATCGCCTCCATCCGTGCCGGCGCAGACGGGCTTCGCATCAACCCCGGCAACATCGGCGGAAAAGACCGCGTGAAACAAATCGCTTCCTGTGCCGCCGACCACGGCGTTCCGATTCGAATCGGCGTCAACGCGGGCTCTCTTGAAAAGGATCTTGTCAGAAAGTATAATGGCGCCACAGCAGAAGCGATGGTGGAAAGCGCCTTGCGGCATATCGCCCATCTTCGCCATTTCGGCGTTGAGCAGCTGAAGGTTTCCATCAAAGCGTCCGATGTGGGAAGAACCCTTTGCGCCTATCGGTCCCTTTCCGAAAAGACCGATCTGCCGCTCCATGTCGGGGTCACCGAGGCAGGAGGCCTCTTTTCCGGTATCGTCAAATCCGCCCTGGGCATCGGAATGCTGTTGTCCGAAGGAATCGGAGATACGATCCGCGTTTCCCTGACCCGGGACCCGGTAGAAGAGGTTCGCGTCGGCTACGAAATTCTCAGGGCTCTGGACATCCGCCGCCACGGCCCGGAAATCATTTCCTGTCCCACCTGCGGACGGTGCGAAATCGATCTGTTCTCCATTGTCGAACAGGTGGAACGCGCTTTGATGACCTTTCCGGCCCCCCTGAAGATCGCCATCATGGGCTGCGTGGTCAACGGGCCCGGCGAAGCCCGAGAGGCGGATATCGGCATTGCCGGGGGCCGCGGCCGGGGCATTTTATTCAAAAAAGGAAAGCGCGTGAGAACGGTGCCTGAAGATCGGCTGGCGGAGGCGCTGTTGGAAGAACTCGGCATCCCGCCCGGGGAAAAATAGTTTCAAGTTTCAGGTTTCAGGTTGAAATTTCAATGAAACCAGAACGTGCAGCCTGAAACCAGAACGTGCAGCCTGAAACTTGAAACCGGAAACCTGAAACTTCTACCCCTGGAAAGGCAGGACATGACAAAGAAAGTCCAGACGGCAATTTCTCCCACCCGGCAGGAAAATTACCCGGAATGGTATCAACAGGCGGTCCGGGCCTCGGACCTTGCCGAGCGCTCTCCGGTACGCGGCTGCATGGTCATCAAGCCCTGGGGCTATACGCTCTGGGAAAACATTTCCCGCTCCCTTGACGACAAATTCAAAGCCACCGGGGTAAAAAACGCCTACTTCCCCTTATTTATACCCCTGAATTTTCTCGAAAGAGAAGCCCGGCACGTGGAAGGCTTTGCCAAGGAATGCGCGGTGGTCACCCACCACCGGCTCGAAAAAGGGCCCGGCGGCGGCCTGATTCCGGCCGGCCCTCTGACCGAGCCCCTTATCGTCCGCCCCACATCGGAGACGATCATCGGAGAGTCTTTTTCCAAGTGGATTTCAAGCTACCGGGATCTTCCGCTGCTCATCAACCAGTGGGCCAACGTCGTTCGGTGGGAAATGAGGACCCGGATCTTTTTGCGGACCAGTGAATTTCTTTGGCAGGAGGGCCACACGGCCCACGCTTCGGCAAAAGAAGCCCAGGAGCGAACCTTGCTCATGCTCGATGTCTATGCCGATCTGGCGGAAAATCATCTGGCCATACCGGTCATCAAAGGCAAAAAGAGCCCCGCCGAACGCTTCCCCGGCGCCGTGGACACCTTTACCATCGAAGCGATGATGCAGGATCGGAAGGCCCTGCAGGCGGGGACTTCCCATTTTTTGGGACAGAATTTCGCCCGCGCCTCCCAGATCCGGTTCCAGAACCAGGACAGCCAGGAGGAATACGCATGGACAACCTCCTGGGGCGCCTCCACGCGGCTGATCGGGGGAGTGATCATGACCCATGGCGACGACGACGGCATCGTCCTGCCGCCAATGGTCGCCCCCGCCCACGTCGTTCTTTTGCCCATCTTCAAAACCGAGGCGGAAACACCGGCGGTCATGGAATACGTAAATAGCCTGGCCCGGGAGCTGCGGGATCAATTTTACGGGGGAAGGTCCATCGGCGTGGAAATCGACGACCGGGATATCGGCGGCGCCAGAGGATGGGACTGGATTCGAAAAGGGATCCCGCTCCGGGTGGAGATCGGCCCCCGGGATATCGCCAAAAACGAGGTTTTTTACGCACGCCGCGACCGGGGGCACCGGGAAAAGACATCGAAGGAGCGAAACCGGTTCGTTTCTGAAATTCCAGAACTGCTCGCAGAAATTCAGAAAAGCCTGTTCGAAAAAGCCCGCTTGTTCCGGGAGGCCCACACACGGGAAATCGACGACAAGAAATCCTTCTACGATTTTTTCACCCCCGCCGGAGATTCGGAATTCGAAATCCATGGCGGTTTTGCCCGCAGCCACTGGTGCGGATCCGAAGACTGCGAAGACCGCATCAAAGACGAACTCGGCGTGACCATTCGCTGTATCCCCTTGGCAGAGCCGGAGCAATCGGGCCGCTGCATCGACTGCGGCAGCCCCAGCGACCGGCGCGTCGTATTTGCCAAGGCCTATTAGCCCCGATGGCGAGCAGCCGTGTCAAAATTTACATGAAGAAGTCAGGGGGAAGTTTTTTCAGCGGGAGATTTGCCCACGAGACGTGCTGAAGCGATGCCTAAGCGGTGCAGACCATGATCCGCATTAACGACATTATCGATCTGGTGGCCGAATATAATCCCGAAGCGGATCTGGACATCATCGACCGGGCATACGTCTACTCGGCCCGGGTCCACGATGGGCAGGTGCGCCTGTCCGGAGAGCCGTATCTGACCCACCCCCTGGAAGTGGCGGGCATCCTGGCGGAGATGAGGCTTGACGAGGTGAGCATCGCCGCCGGTCTCCTCCACGACGTGGTCGAAGATACCTATGCATCGCCCGAGGAAATCGAAGAGATCTTCGGGCCGGAAGTCCGCCATATCGTCTCCGGAGTCACCAAGCTCAGCACCCTTCCGTTTTCATCCTCCCAAGCCCGTCAGGCGGAAAGCATCCGCAAGATGATCCTGGCCATGGCCGACGACATCCGGGTGATTCTCATCAAGCTGGCCGACCGGCTTCACAACATGCGAACCCTCGATTTTCACCGTACGGAGGATAAAAAGAGGCGGATCGCCAAGGAGACCCTCGACATCTATGCGGCCATCGCCTCGAGGCTCGGCATCTACTGGATGAAAAAGGAGCTCGAAGACATCTCCTTCCGGTATCTGGTGCCGGAAGAATACAAGACCATCGAGGAGCTGGTCAGCGCCGGCCGGGAGAAACAGGACCGCTACATCGAAAAGGTCCGGGGCATCATCTCAGAAAAGATGGCCGAGGCGGGCGTCGGCTGCGAAGTGCTGGGCCGGTACAAACATTTTTATAGTATTCACCAAAAAATGGTCCTCCAGGATCTTCCCTTCGAGGAGGTCTACGACATCATCGCCTTTCGAATCATCGTGGACACCCTCGGCCAGTGCTACGAAGCTTTGGGGGTGATTTACTCCCTGTGGAAGCCGATCGCCAAGAAATTCAAAGACTACATCGCGATGCCGAAGCCGAACATGTATCAGAGCCTGCATACGACGGTGATCGGCCCGTACGGAGAACGGGTGGAGATCCAGATCCGGACCCGGGAGATGGACCGGGTGGCCAAGTCGGGCATCGCCGCGCACTGGAGCTACAAGGAAGGCCGAAAGCCGGACGAACAGGCGAGCCAGACCTTTGCCTGGATTCAGAACCTGGTGGAAAACCAGGCCAACTTCAGCAACCCGGAAGAGTTTCTGGAAAATGTCCGGATCGACCTTTTTCCGGATGAGGTCTACGTGTTCACCCCCCAGGGAGAGATCAAGAATTTGCCAAAAGGAGCCACCCCCGTGGACTTTGCGTACCAGATCCACACCGAAGTCGGCAACCAGTGCACTGGCGCCAAGGTCAACGGCCGGATGGTTCCTTTGAAATACGAACTTCAGACAGGCAACATCGTCGAAATCATCACCTCCAAGGGTGCCCATCCCAGCAAGGACTGGCTCAACTTCGTCAAAAGCGTCAAGGCCCGCTCCCGGATCCGCCAGTGGGTCAAAAACCAGGAAAAAGAACGCAGCCTGACCCTCGGCCGGGAAATGTGCGAAAAGGCCTTCCGCAAATACCGTCTGAACTTCAACCAGTTATTGAAGACAGACAAAATGGCGGAGGCGGCCAAACACTTCGGTTTCCAGAGCGTAGAGGACCTCATCGCCAATGTCGGCTACGGAAAAATCACCCCGCTGCAGGTCATCCGCAGAATAGAGCCCCGGGAAGAGTCCGAAGAGCCGCACCAGTCGCTTCTCAACAAACTGATCGGAAAGGTCCGGAAGAAAAAGCCCAAAGGCGGGGTGATCGTCCAGGGCATGGACGACATTCTGATCAAGTTCGCCAGATGCTGTCAGCCCGTTCCGGGGGATCCGATCATCGGATATATCACCCGCGGTTTCGGCGTGACCGTGCACCGCACCAACTGCGTAAACGTGTTGAAAATGTCTCCGGAAAGGCAGGTCGACGTCCAGTGGAATGAGGACCTCCGGGAGACATACCCGGTCAAGGTTCTTGTCCGATCCTTCGATCGGGTCGGGCTGCTGGCCGATTTGGCCGCCAACATCAGCAAAAACGAGGCCAACATCCTGAGCGTCAACACCAGAACCCTTGAAAACAAGATCGTGGACAGCCACTTCACCATTGCCGTGGAAGGAACCGAACACCTGGAACGGGTGCTGACGGCCATTCGGAAGGTGCGGCAGGTACAGGATGTCAAAAGGATCGGATAGCGCGGTTGTCGGTGCAGGGCTGCGGCAGCCATCGTTTGAACCCTGTCGGCGGAAGTCCCGGCGTCCCCGAAAGGACCAGGGGGGCCGGTTTCAGGCTGCGCAAGGCGGGACAAAAACTCCTGAAGGACGGCGGCGCTATGTGCGGAGACCGGTTGCGCCGCCTTGTCGATTTCGGCTCAGGCCGCTTTGACGACGCTTCCTGCCTTGATGCAGCGGGTGCAGACGACCATCTTTCGCACCCGGCCGTTTCGAAGTGCGCGGACCCGCTGAAGATTCGGATTGAATCTTCGCTTGGTCACATTGTGCGCGTGGCTGATGTTGCTTCCCACCATGGCTTTTTTCCCACAGATTTCACATACTTTAGACATATCCACCCCACAGGTTGACTCGCTTTTCATGTTCCGGCAGACCTGGATGCGCTCTGCCTCGAAAAAAAGAATCTGATACCTTCATTTTTCAGGAAAGTAAAGCTTTTTTATTCACGTTTGACTGAAATCCCTGCCGCTTTTTGGAACTAAGCGAAAATTCCGCTTTGGCGGGGCTGCGGGGAGACTCATTCCTCATGGCCGAGGATCATTTCTTCTTCCTCCTGAAGAAGCATTTCCTTCTTGCACTGGGCCAGGTATTGCAGGGCTCGATAGTGGACCCCGACATCTGGATACTCCTCGATGACGGTCTTAAAACGGCTGACGGCGGCCGGGTAATGGCGGCTCTTATAATAAAAATACCCCACGTAAAATTCATGCCCGGCCAGACTTTCCAGGCACTGGCGGATATGCCCCTGGGCGATCCTGGCATAGGGGTCCTCCGGAAACATGGAAATCAGCCTTCGAAAGGTTTTCAGCGCATCCCGGGCTGAGCTCTGATCCCGATCGACCGTATCGATCCGGTCAAAATAGGAGCGACCGATCTGGTAGATCGCGTAGGGAACAGCTTCGTTCCGGGGATGAAGCTTTTCAAACTCCTGGTAGGCGAAAATCGCTTCCTCGTACTGCTCCAAGTGGTAGTGGCAATCAGCGATCTTCAGCTCCGCCAGTATCGCGTATTTGCTGAAGGGGTACCAATCCCTCAGTTTTTCAAAGTGTTCGATCGCCGCCTTGTATTTGCCCGCGTTGTAGTCATCCATGCCGTCGCTGGCCAACTCCAACGCCGTTTTGTCCAGCTTGGGTTGAAACCAGGCACAGCCGGCCATAAGCAGAAAACAGCCAACGACGAGCGCCGCTGCAGCCGCTCCTCTTTTTCCGGAATCGCAGCAAGTCCTGAAATTCGGTTTCATCGAAAATGACCTCAAACGAAGCGGCGGCGGCTCCTTCCCGAGGGAGCCACCGCCGAAAGGAATTGATCCGCCGCTTGGCACTGCGGATCAGAGGACTCCTTTGATGGCGTCCTCCAGCTTCGATTTGGCGACGATACCGGTAATCTGGTCGGCGACCTCGCCTCCCTTGAACAGGATCAGCGTGGGTATGGCCCGAATTCCAAACTTTCCCGGGGTGACCGGGTTGTCATCCACGTTGCACTTGGCAAACTTGACCTGATCTCCGTAAGCACCCACCAGTTCATCGATCACCGGTGCAATGGCCCGGCAGGGACCGCACCAGGGGGCCCAAAAATCGACCAGTACCGGCGTTTCCGATTGTAACACTTCGGCATCAAAACTGCTGTCGCTGACCTCCAGGACGCCTTCAGCCATGGTTTTCTTCCTTTCCTGTATGTCTTTTGATCTGTCTCGGCAAACGGGATCGGTGTTCGCTTCGGCGAGACGGTATTTACGGGCTTATTGCCTGCTTCCCAGCCCGTGGTAAACACGTTCAAACAATAGTATGGCCCCGGCGGGTTGTCAACCGGCGGATCCGTCCGGCAGCCGTTTGACAGCGCCCCATCCGTCTGTTAGCAAACGACCGGAGAGATTTCATGGTGCGAATCGGAGCGTTGATATCCGGAAGCGGGACCAACCTGACCGCCATCGTCGACAGCTGCATGATCGGCCGGATCGACGGGGCGATCGTCGTTGTCGGTGCCGACAACGCAAGCGCCGCCGGACTGGAAAAGGCCCGGGCTCGGGGCATCGACACCTTCGTGGTCGATTATCGGCAGGTCATCGACGCAGTCGTTGCCGGCGCCGAGCCGGCGGCATTGCCCGAAGATTTCCAGATCCAGGAGGCGATGGGCAAACAGCGGCTGCTCGATCCCCGGACCGATCCGGCGAAAATGGAGCGATTTCTCCGTTCTCGGGCCGTTGCCGAAGCCAGGCTGCTGGCATGCCTGCAGCCGTATGCCATCGATCTTCTGGTATTGGCGGGGTTCATGAGAACCCTGACCCCCTATTTTATCGACCGGTTCAGTCCGGATCCGCTGAACCCACGGATCATGAACATCCATCCGGCGCTGCTTCCTGCCTTTCCCGGGGCCGACGGATACGGCGACACCTGGCGATACGGATGCAAGGTGGCCGGGTGCACCGTCCATTTCGTCGACTACGGGGAAGACACCGGACCGATCATCGGCCAGCGGGCCTTTTCCATCGACGAGAACGCTTCTCTTGCCGCCATGCGGGATAAGGGGCTTACACTGGAATGGACGCTTTACCCGCTCTGCATTCAGCTCTTTGCCGAAGGAAGGCTGAAGGTCGAAGAAAACGTTTACCACGGCTCCTCCGGCGAATCGTGCCGCAGAAAACATGTCCGAATCCTGCCCCAGAATGAATAACACACCGGGTGATCTGCCGAAATTCGAAGGTGGTTGACATTCGAAAACCAAACAGATATCCGTCTGCCTTTGCCGTCGGAAAGACCCGCACGGCGCTTTCGGAGAAAAAATGAAAACAGATCAAATCGGCCACCGAATCCAGCAAATCATGACCCAGCGGAAG
>CAYPFH010000011.1:12071-31610 GCA_964409825.1 uncultured Desulfobacterales bacterium
GCTGGTCGAACAAACCGGACTTGACCCGAAATTCGTCGCCGGTTTGCTGAACGACAACGTATATCCTTCTCTCGGGCCGCTGCTGAAAATCGCCCGAACCCTGGGTGTGCGGCTGGGCACGTTTCTCGACGACAGCACCAGCGAAGACCCCCTGGTGATCCGCAGAACCGAACGCAAACAGAAATTGAGCATGCTTCGGGAAAAAGAATCGCAGACCGCGATGAAATTTTATTCCTTAGGCGTCGGCAAGACCGACCGGCACATGGAGCCCTTCTTCGTGGAGCTTCTTCCCGAATCTTCCAGGAGCCAGCAGCTTTCCAGCCATGAAGGAGAAGAATTCATCGTGGTCTACTCCGGCCAGATCGAAGTAGTCTACGGGCAGGAAACCTATACGCTGGAAGCCGGCGACAGCATCTACTACAACTCGATCGTCCCGCACTACGTAAGCTGCCATGGGCGGCATACGGCGGCCATCTATGCCGTGCTCTTTATCCCCGAATAAAATCGCTTCGCGCTTTTATTAAACGCGGCTTCGCCGCTCTGAAGCAGAAGGTGTCAGACAAGGCTATGACAGAAGAATACAACCTGAAAAAAATCACCGTAGGACAGCTTCTCGACGAGGCCATCGACCGGTGGCCGGACAACGAGGCGATCGTCTACGTGGACCGGGGGTTTCGGCTCACGTACCGGCAATTCGGCGATCTGGTCGACCGGCTGGCCCGGGGCCTGATGGCCTTAGGGCTGAAAAACGGGGAGAAGATCGCCGTCTGGGCGACCAACATCCCCTACTGGGTGGCCCTGCAGTTTGCGACTGCCAAGATCGGGGCGGTGCTGCTTACGGTCAACACCAACTACCGGTCGGCCGAACTGGACTATCTGCTGAAGCAAAGCGAGGCCGAAAACCTTTTCCTGATCGACGGATATCAGGATATCGATTATCTGCAGATCGTCTCCGAGCTGGTTCCGGAGCTGAAAACCGCACCCCGAGGACGCTTGAAAAGCGAGGCGTTTCCACACTTGAAGCGGGTCTTTTTCCTCGGTCCGGAGAAGCACCGCGGCATGTACTCCATCCACGAGGTGTTGGCTTTGAGCAAAGTCACGCCGAAAGCCGCCTATCTGGAACGTCAGTCCTCCCTCGACCCCGGCGATGTGGTCAACATGCAGTACACCTCGGGAACCACCGGATTTCCGAAAGGAGTGATGCTCACCCACATAAATAACGTCAACAACGGCTTTACAGTCGGCGAAAACCAGCGCTTTTCCGAACGCGACCACATCTGTCTGCCGGTGCCCCTGTTTCACTGCTTCGGCTGCGTGATGGGGGTTCTGGGGGCCTTAAGCCACGGAAGCTGTATGGTCATCCTGGAAAGTTTCGATCCGGTCCAGGTGATGGCCTCTGTGGAGCAGGAACAGTGCACCGCCCTTTACGGGGTACCGACGATGTTCATCGCCATTCTCGGCCACAAGCTGTTCGACAAGTTCGACTACGGATCGCTTCGAACCGGCATCATGGCCGGCTCCCCATGCCCGGTTCCGGTCATGCGCCAGGTCATGGATCAAATGAACCTGACCCAGATCACCATCTGCTACGGTTTGACCGAGGCGTCTCCGGTCATCACCCAGACCCGTGTAGACGATGACATCCGGCGGCGAACCGAGACCGTTGGCCGTGCCATCGCCGGGGTCGAAGTGCGCATCTGTGATCCGGACACCGGCAGGACCCTCCCGCCCGGATCCCAGGGCGAAGTCTGCTGCCGGGGCTACAACGTTCAGTTGGCGGCGTTGAGGTAGAAATCGATGCGCCGGCGTTCATCTGCCTCGGTCACCATCTTGGGCAGCTGCTCCAAGGCCATCTCCACAGCCAAATCCACCATTTCCGCCTTGACCTGCCGGCGCGCCAGAAATATCTGGTTGTCGATGCGCCGCCGGGCATGATCGAGCATCAGACGGCTCTGATCCCGGGCGTCTTCTATAATCTGGTCCCGGGTCCGTTCTCCCTCCTCGAAAAACCGCTTGCGCACCCTTTCCAGCCGCGCCTTGTTTTCTTCCAGCGCAAGGCGGGCCTCTTCAAGCCGCTGCCTTGCCTGCTGTTTTTCCGACTCGATGCGCCTGATCTCAAGCGACAATTCGTCCTTTTTGTCCTGGAAAAAATTGCGAAGTGGCCTTTTCAGCACCTTGACCAGGACAAAGACGAGAATCCCGAAGTTGAGCCAAAGCATCGCCACATCGTATAACGGCCGCCAACCGCCGCTTTCGGCTGCCGCCGGGGCGGCTCCGAGCAAGACAGCCGCCGCCCCGGCAATGCAGGCCAACATCCGCTTGCCGCCCGTCATCGGTTCAGCCTCCGATCCAGGACCTTTTCCATAATGGCCTCGGCCAGGATGCGGGACTCGGCCTCAAGACCTTCTCTTGCCTCGGCGATCTGGGCCGTCACCGCATGGCTTGTCTCCATCCTTGTCTGTTCGATTTCTATACGGGCGGTCTCGAAAATCTCGGCGGCTTTCTGATTCCCCTCGTTTTTCAAGGCTTCCTGCATTTGAAACGCCTCGTCCTTTACCTGCTCCTCGGACCGGCGAATCCCTTTGCCGATGTTTTCCAGCTCCCGGCCGGCATCGAATACTTCTTCCTGGAGCCGGTCGATGTATCGATCCCGCTCGGCGATGGCGCTTTGCAGCGGGCGGAACATGACCCGGTTGATGATGAAGACAAAAAGTAGAAACGAAACCAGCTGAATCACCATGGTCTCGTTGAGGCTGATCAATGCAATGTTGCTGACGATCTCCATTGCCTATCCCTTTCGTCGCCTTCCCTCTGCCGGTGTTCGAGCAGATTTCCGGGTTTCGGCATCAGAGAAAGCGGTGGTTCGTGGTTTGGGCATTCAGACCACGAACAGCAGCAGCAAGGCAATGACCAGAGAGTAAATCCCAGTCGATTCGGACACAGCCTGCCCCACCAGCATGGTCCGGGTCAGGAGGCCGGCCTCTTTCGGATTTTTTCCGATGGCTTCGCAGGTCTTGGCCGCTGCCATTCCCTCGCCGACCCCGGGCCCAATGGCCCCCAGCCCCATCGCCAAACCGGCCCCTAAAAACGCCGCCGCCTTGATCAGATCCGCACCTTCGATAGCCATATTTTCCTCCGCCTTTCCGTTGTTGCCGGCAAAGCGAAAAAACGCCTCCTTTGGCTCCCGCTTCGCCGATGCCATTCTTTTTTCTGTTTTTTTTATTTTTATTTATCCGGACGCAAAATGCGTCCGGATAAATAAAAATTATACGACGAAAATCAGCACCAGGCTGATCACCATGGCGTAAATGGCCGTGGACTGGGAAACCGCCTGCCCCACCAGCATAATCCGCATCAGGTCGCCTGCGTTTTTCAGGTTTCGGGCCGCCCAGCGGACTGCGCCTTCGGCCGCCAGCCCGTTTCCGATTCCCGGACCGATACCGCCGAATCCCATGCACAGCCCGGCGCCGAGAAGTGCCATCGCCGCCTGAAGGGAGCTTGATTCGGGAAAACTTTTGAAAATAAGCACGAAACTAATTAGAAGCCCGAAAATCGACGGTGTCTGGGCCACGGCCTGACCCACCAGCATGGTGGTGGTCACCGGACCCACCGATTCCGGTTGCCGGGCCACCCCTTCGCAGCTGGCGCCAGCGGCAAACCCCCCGCCCATACCGCTTCCGATGGCCGCCATGCCCGTGCTCAATCCGGCGCCCAGAAGCGCTGCCCAGGTCGGTGAAACCGGCGCCTGGGAAAAATCGAGAAACATGAGAATCAGGGCCACGACCATGGAAAAAATGGCCGGCGTCTGGCAGACCGCCGATCCGATCAGCATGTTTGTCGTCAACTTGCCGGTCATTTCCGGCTGCCGCACCATTCCGGCGCAGGCCTGCCCTCCGGGAAATCCGGCTCCGACCCCCGACCCGATCGCACCGAAGCCCATGCACAGCCCGGCGCCGAACAAAGAGGCGGCCTGGAGCAGGTTCGGCGCCGGCAGATCGAGAAACAGCAGCAGGATCGCAACGATCAGCGCGAAGATCGACGCCGATTCGGCCACGGCCTGGCCCACCAGCATCGATTTGATGATGTCCCCCGAAATCGCCGTGTTCCGGGAAACCGCATAGCTGGCCTGGGATGCGGTATATCCTTCGCCGATGGCGGCGCCGACCGCTCCGAGGCCCATGGCCAACCCGCCGCCGGAATACGCCGCCAACCGCACCCATGTTTCCGCATCGAAAGCCATGTTTATTTGACCTGGACCGAAATGTAGACCACCGTGAGCATCGTGAACACGAACGCCTGCACCGCTCCGACGAACAAGCCGAAAAAGGCGCTGAGAAACGGGGGCAGAAGCACGCTGTACACCAGGTAAGAAACCACCAGGATAATGATCGACCCGCCCATGATGTTGCCGAAAAGCCGGAAGGAGATGGAAACGATCTTGGCCAATTCGCCGATCACGTTCAGCGGCATCATGAAAAAGATGGGCTGGAAATATTCCTTGATATACGCCTTGAACCCCTTGGACCGGATGCCTGCGGCGTGGGCGATCACAAACCCCATGATCCCCAGGCTCAAGGGGGTATTCAGATCCTTGGTCGGCTCGTGCATGTGGGGGATCATCCCGATCCAGTTGCTCAGCAGCAGAAACAGGAACAGCGCACAGACCAGCGGTGCATATTTTCGCGCCAGCTTTTTGTCCAGGGCGTCTTCGGTCAGCCCGTAAAGGGCGGTGACGATCATCTCGCCGAAAATCTGCAGGGTTCCGGGGAGGCGTTCCTGCTTCCGGGAGGCCAAAAATCCGAAAATGACGAGCAGGGCGATTACGATCCAGGCCATGATGATCGCTTCCAGATTGAAGGTCAGGGTATACCCGTTAACCGGAATCAGAAGCTGGTGGACTCTTCCCAGATCTTGCATGTCATCCCCTTTTTTCTTCCCCGCGCCGAAAGGCCTTGGCAAAGTGGTCTGCCAGAATCACGATCTGGATCATGAAGATGCCGAAAACGGTGGGCCCCGGATGAAACGCTTCCACCCGCAATGCCACGACCAGGGGAACGGCAAGGAGCAGGTATCGAAAACCGAGGGCTCCGAAAGAAACGGCGATCGATGCGTTTCGGGTCCGCCCCAGCCGGAGCGGGAGGGTTTTTCCCATGAGAATGAAATTCAGGATGCTGAACAGCGAACCGAGCACCAGCCCCTTTCCGGCAGACTTCATCCCGGCAAGGACAAGGCACAGGGCGAGGGCAATCGTCACCGCCATGGCCACCGAACAGTACCGTTTTTGAACCTCTCTAATCGCTTCCATTGTCTCGTTGCTCTGCGTCCTGCTGCGCCTCTGTTTCCTTTTCCCGAAAAATCGCCATGATCTGACGGTATACGACGTTGCCGCCGCCGGCGATGCCCAGCAGGGTGAAAATCGTAATAAAAATCCCCCGGGTGCCCAGCCAGCGATCGAGATGAAACCCGACGAAGAAGCAAAAAACGATGCAACCGGCCATGGTCAGACCCAGCTGCATAACGATCGAAAGGTTTTCCGACCAGGCGCGGTTTTTCTTGTAGTCAAAGACCATGGGCCCTGAAACGGCTGTAAGCGCGGACGCTCCCAAGGTACCGGCAGCAGAACCGTACCGAAGAGATCGCGCATCATCCAAAAATGCGATAGCTACCAAAGGAACCGTTTTGATGTCAAGATAAAGAATCGGCTGCTGCCAAAAAGGGTCCGCGTAAACCCCTGCAAGAAGCGCTGAAAAAAACGGTGTTGCATCATCAGGGATCTGATCTTATGATTCTGCCATTGTTTAGAGGTCCGAATTGAATGACGAAACTGACAAGATACGAAAGGCTGAAGCGTTTCCTCGCCTGCTTTACCAGCGAGGACCACGTGCTGGTGCTCATCAACGCAGACCCGGACGCCATTGCCAGCGCCATGGCGGTCAAGCGGCTCCTATGGAGAAGAGTTGCCGGTGTGACCCTCTGCCATGTGAATGTTATCAAGCGCCCGGACAATCTGGCCATGATACGCCTGCTCGATGTGCGGATGGTCCACATCGACGAACTGGATCAGAATCGCCCGAAAAAGGTGGTGCTGGTCGACTCTCAACCGAGCCACGACGATCGTTTCAACGCATTCCGCCCCGAGGCGATCATCGATCACCACCCGGACACCGGCGTCAAAGCCCCCTTTGTGGACATCCGGCCCAAATACGGCGCAACGGCAAGCATCATGACCGAGTTCCTCCGGGCGGCCCGGATCAAACCATCGGCAAAACTGGCTACGGCCCTTTTTCATGCCATCAAGACCGATACCGGCAATTTCGAACGCCAGACGGTGATTGAAGACCTGAAGGCGTTTCAGTTTCTTTTCCGGCATGCCAACACCCTCCTGTCGCGTCGTATCGAACAGGCTGACCTGCGGTTCGACTTCCTCAAATACTTCCGCGTCGCTTTAGAAGAGATGCAGCTCCGGAGGGGGCGCATGTTCGTGCACTTGGGCGAGGTGGTCAATCCGGATGTCTGCGTTCTGGTCGCCGACTTTTTCATGCGGTTAGCCAGCGTTGACTGGAGCGTCGTCTCGGGAATCAGCGAACAAAAACTGGTTGTCGTCATGAGAAACGACGGCATCCGGAAAAACGCCGGAAAGCTTGCCAAAGCAAGCTTTGGCCGCATCGGATCCGCCGGGGGGCACCAGAGCATGTCCCGGGCGGAAATCCCTCTGGAAAAGCTCGATTTTCCGGCTGGAAAGACGGACCGTAAATCAGTTGCCCGCTGGATCATCGGCCAGGTGGAGCAGCGGACCACCGACGGCATCGGCAAACCGGCGTCGGATGCGGAAATGAAGAAAGCCATCTTCGGCAGGCGGTCATGACTTCTTCCTTGTCCACGGTGACCATACTCGGCTCCGGCACATGCGTACCGTCGCTGAAGCGAAGCGCCTGCGCTGTGCTGGTAGAGGCCGGGACCGAAAAGATACTGTTTGATATCGGCCCGGGGACCATGCGTCGGCTGCTGGAGGCCGGCGTGACCATCTTCGAACTGACGACGGTTTGTCTCAGCCACTTTCATCCGGACCACACCGGCGAACTGGTTTCCCTGCTGTTTTCCACGAAATACCCGGATGGCCGGCGTCGCACCATCCCCCTTCAATTGGCAGCCGGAAGCGGATTTTCCGCATTTTTCGACGGCCTGGGCCGGGTGTACGGACAATGGATCGACCTTGCGCCCGATATGCTCCGGATTCGGGAGCTGAGCACCGCCGGTTTCGACCGATTTCGCGCCGGCCCGTTCACGATAGAAACCACACCCACTGTGCACCGACCGGAAAGTATCGCCTTTCGCATCACCGACGCCGCCGGCCGGGTCATGGTCTACTCGGGAGACACGGATTATTCCGAAAACCTGGTGCGGCTGGCACAGGGGGCCGACCTGTTCATCTGCGAATCGGCCATGCCTGACGAGCTTAAAGTGGAGGGGCACCTGACCCCCTCCGAGGCCGGTGATATGGCCGCCCGGGCCGGAGCCGGCACCCTGATCCTGACCCACCTGTACCCGGAATGCGATGAGGCAGACCTGATCGCTCAGGGTCGCCAAACGTTTGGTGGAAAAATCGTCATTGCAGCGGACCTGATGCGCCTATCAATGGAATGACAGACAAATGAACAAACACCGCCGAAAATATTACCCGATCAACCTGAACATTCAAAACCGGGACTGTCTCGTGGTGGGGGGCGGGGCCGTCGGCGCCCGAAAAGTATCCGCCCTTCTTGACTGCGGCGCCCGGATAACCGTCGTCAGTCCTGAAACCGTGCCGGAAATCGACCGTCTTGCCGAATCCGGCGCCTTGGTTCTTGAAAAAAGACCGTTTTCACCCTCGGACCTGGACGGTCGATTTCTGGTGATCGGGGCCACCGACGACGAGCCGCTGAACCGCCGAATCCACGCGGAGGCCGAAAAACGCCAGATATTGTGCAATATCGCCGATTTTCCGGAGGGATGCAACTTCATCCTCCCGGCAGTGGTCCGCCGGGGCGACCTGATCATTGCGATTTCCACCTCCGGCAACAGCCCGGCGTTCGCCAGGCAGCTTCGCAAGCAGATCGAACAGGAAATCGGGCCCGAATACGATCTTTTTCTGCGGCTTATGGGCGCGATCCGCAGCCGCCTGTTGGTCCAGGAACATGCGCCGGAAGCCCACAAGCCGCTGTTCGAGGCCCTGATCGAAGGAGGGCTGCTGGAAAAAATCCGGACGGGCGATCCAGAGCCTGTGGATCGGCTGCTTGCCGGCGTCCTCGGCAGCGGGTTCCGATACCGGGAACTGATCGACGCCGCCGATTTGGAAAGCGGGTGATTCATGCAGACACTCCTTGTCTTGACCACGGTTTTTTATCTGCTCAGTACCGTCGGCTATTTCCTTTACCTGTTTCTGCAGCGCGAAGTCCTTCACGGGACCGGCCGTTTTCTGCTGCTGGCCGGATTCCTTCTTCACACGGTCGCCCTGGTAAAGGGAACGGTCGACGCAGGCCATCTGCCGGTGAAAAATCTTCATGAGACGCTTTCTCTGGCCGGCTGGGCCCTGGCGGGCGTGTTTTTGCTGGTCCAGTCCCGCTTTCGGATCAAGATTCTGGGAATCTACGCAGCCCCCCTGGCAGCCGTGGTCATGGTTTTCGCATCCCAGATCCCCCGGGCTACGGCGGTCTCCGAGAACATTTTTGGAAGCGCGTGGTTCGTCATCCACATTCTTACGATCTTTATCGGAGAAGCCGCCCTGGCGCTGGCCGGCGGCGTGGGGCTGCTCTACCTGCTCCAGGAGCGGGCCATCAAAAGAAAAAAGCACGGTTTTTTCTTTCGGCGGCTGCCGTCGCTGAACCTGCTCGACACCACCGGCTACGCTTGTCTGGTGGTGGGATTCACGCTGCTGACCATCGGCCTGGTCACCGGCTTCGTTTATGCAAAGGCGGTCTGGGAGCGTTTCTGGAGCTGGGATCCCAAGGAGGTCTGGGCGGGCATCACCTGGCTGCTCTACGCCGTCCTGCTCCACCAGCGCCTTACGGTCGGTTGGCGGGGCCGGCGGGCCGCAATCATGGCCATTGCCGGGGTCGCCGTACTGTTGTTTACTTTTTTCGGCGTCAACTTCCTGTTTACAGGCCACCACGGCCAGTTCACGCGTTGGTAGGATATGACAGATATCGTTCTCATCGGGTTGAACCATAAAACAGCGCCGGTTGAGCTGAGGGAGTGCATTGCCTTCGACCCGGACCAGGCCGCCGAGGCCCTGGACCGCCTCCATCAACGGCCGGAGGTTTCAGAGGTCATGCTGATCTCCACCTGCAACCGGGTCGAGGTGTTGATGGTCGCCGACGACACCTGCAGCGGAATCCCGGTGGTGAAGCAGTTTTTGGCGGATTTCAATCGGGTGTCGCTGGGAGAATTTGCTTCTTCTCTCTATGTTCTTCAAAATGACGAGGCCGTGCGGCACGTTTTCCGGGTTGCCGCCAGCCTCGATTCGTTGATGGTCGGAGAGCCGCAGATACTCGGCCAGATCAAGGAAGCTTATCGGCTGGCCACTCGCGAAAAAACCGCCGGGGTGATTTTAAACCGGCTTTTGCACCGCTCTTTTTTCGTGGCCAAGCGGGTCAGGAGCGAGACCGGGATCGGGGACAACGCCGTCTCCATCAGCTATGCCGCCATCGAGCTGGGGCGTAAAATTTTCGGCACCCTGGAAGGAAAAAAGGGGCTGCTGGTGGGCGCCGGCGAGATGGCGGAGCTGGCCGTTGAACACCTTCTCCGTCACCGGGTCGGCCAGGTCCTTGTGGCCAACCGCACCTTCGAGCGGGGGCTGGCGCTGGCCCAACGGTTCGGGGGCCGGGCATTGCGGTTCGAGGAGGTCGGCAACTGCCTGAGGGAGGCCGACATCATCATCAGCTCCACCGGCTCTGCGGAGTACGTGGTGACCCAGGACATGGTCAAGTCAGTCATGCGCAGCCGGAAAAATCGTCCCCTTTTTTTTATCGACATCGCCGTTCCCCGGGACATCGATCCGGCCATCAATCGCCTGACCAACGCCTATGTCTACGATATCGACGATTTGAAGGAAATCATCGACGAAAACATCGAGGATCGGCAGCGCGAAGCGGTTGCCGGCGAACGGATCGTAGATGAGGCGGTCGTCCGCTTCCGACAATGGCGAGAGAGCCTGGATGTGGTGCCCACCATCGTTGCCCTTCGAAAAAAAATGGAGGCAATCGTTGCCGAAGAGATACAACGAACCGTGGGGGGGTTGAATCATCTTTCCGAAAACGACCGGACTGCCTTCGAGCGGATGATTCCGTCTCTGGTCAACAAGATGCTTCATGACCCCACCCTCTTTTTAAAGGGGGGCGGTGGCCATGGCGACCGCGCCGTCTACATCGATATGACGCGCAAGCTGTTCAAGCTCGACGAGTAACTGCGTTGCGCGCAGTTACACATGGTGGACACCGTATCGCTTGCCTTGGTTCCAACAAAAGGCAACCTTTTCGGATGGGAGGAAAGCATCATGAAGACGGCATTTCTTTTTCCAGGACAGGGGTCGCAGGTCGTGGGGATGGGGCAGGACTTTCACCAGGAGTTTGATTTCGTTCGCGAAGTTTTCGACATGGCCGAAGAGATCTGCCGGCTTCCCCTTGCCCGCCTGTGTTTTACGGGGCCCATCGAGGAATTGACGAAAACCATTCATCTGCAGCCGGCAATCACGGCGGTGAATTTATCGATCCTGGCGGCGTTGAAACGGGAGTCGTCCCCACCGCAGTTCACCGCCGGGCACAGCCTGGGCGAATACAGTGCGCTGGCCGCAGCGGAGGTGGTGTCCTTTGAAGACACCTTTCGCCTGGTCCTGCGAAGAGGGGAATTGATGCACAGAGAATCTTTGAAGCACCGGGGAGCGATGTCCGCCGTCGTCGGACTTTCCATCGAGGCCGTGGCGGGCATTGTTTCCGAGGTGGGCGCCGGCGTATCGGTGGCCAATCACAATGCCGCCGAGCAGATCGTCATCACCGGTGTCCCGGCAGCGGTGGAAAAGGCCTCGGACATGGCCGTGGAAATGGGGGGGCGGGCCATTTCACTCAAGGTCAGCGGTGCCTGGCACAGCGAGCTGATCCGCGGCGCGGAAGAAGAATTCCAGGCGGTGGTGGATACGATCCCGTTCTCGCCGCCGCAGCTGCCCGTCATTCACAATGTCTCCGCGTCAGAATGCGAAACTCCTGAGGAGATCAAAGCGCTGATGGTCCGACAGCTCTGCAGTCCGGTGCGATGGTATGAGTCGATCGAGAAAATGATCGATGAGGGCGTCGACCGTTTCGCGGAGGTCGGACCCGGCCGAGTATTGAGCGGAATCGTGAAAAAGATTCTGCCCCAAGGCACCGATGCGCGGATCGCCTCTATCAACAACCTGAAAACGTTTGAAAAATATGTTCAATCGCCGGCTTGATCCCGGCTGTCGGCAGCTGGACTTTGGCCTTTACATCATTTTTTAATTGTATTATACGCAGGATTTTATAGGTGAAGCGTAACAGACCTTCTGATAGGATCAGCCATGAAACAGAAAGACATTGATTATTTTGGAGATCTGCTGAACCAGCGTCTGAAAGACCTGCTGAACCAGGCCGACGATACGGTATCGGGAATGACGGACCAGCGTGAGAATTTTCCCGACCCGACCGACCGGGCCTCCCTGGAAGCGGATCGCAACTTCATGCTTCGGATCCGGGACCGGGAGAACAAATTGATCAAAAAGATCAAAAAAGCGCTGGACCGAATCGAAAACGGCACCTTTGGCGTCTGCGAGCTGTGCGGAGAAGATATCTCCATCGAACGCCTCAAGGCCCGGCCCGTGACCACCCAGTGCATCGACTGCAAGACCAAAGAGGAGGCAAAAGAAAAGGCCCTTGGACTTTGACCACCCCTCGGGCGGCGTCGACCTTCACGTTCACTCGACCGCTTCAGACGGAACCTTTTCCCCTCCAGAGATTCTTCGGGCGGCCCGCGCTGCGGGCCTTGCCGCTCTCGCCATTACCGATCACGACACGCTGGAAGGCGCCAAGCAGGCATTGATCGAAGGAATCCCTCCGGGGCTTTCATTCATGACCGGGGTTGAAATCAGTGCCTCGCCGCCGGCGGGGTTTTCGATCGCCGGCAGCCTCCACATCCTCGGCTACGGGATCGACTTGGAAGATCCCGAACTGAATCTTGCGCTAAAAGACCTGCAAAATGCCCGGCGCCGCCGGAACCCGCAAATCCTCGATCGGCTTCGATCCCTGGGTGTGGCCCTCAAAGAAGAGGATCTCATCCGCACCTCCGGCAACGGACAGGTCGGAAGGCCCCACATCGCCCGGGAAATGGTCCGCTGCGGATATGCCGCATCCATCGACGACGCCTTCGACCGTTTCCTCGGTTTCGGCAAGCCGGCCTACGTCGATAAATACCGGATTCCCTGTCCGAAGGCCGTCGAAAGGATTTTAGCCGCGGGGGGCGTCCCGGCACTGGCCCATCCCTTTCTCATCCGGAACCTTGATCCGGAGGGGCTCCGGCGTCTCGTGGCCCTTCTGGTCGGAATGGGGCTCCGGGGGATCGAAGCCTACTACCCCGACCACAGCGACGCCCAGGTGAAACAGGCGATGGTTCTGGCCGAGGAAAACCATCTGCTGATCACCGGCGGCACCGATTTTCACGGAGCGATTACCCCGGGAATCCAAATCGGCGTGGGCCGGGGCCGGATGTTCGTCCCTTTTTCCGCCTACGAGTCGTTGGCGGCTGCCCTGCCCATACACCGGGGGAATTCTTTTGCCGCCCCGGCCCCGGAGCAGCTCGAATCGCGCCTTGGCTATCGATTTGGCGACCGCCGCCTTCTTGACGAAGCGCTGAACCACAGCTCTTACATCCATGAGCACGCCGACCTGGAGATGAGCAACAACGAGCGTCTCGAATTTCTCGGCGATGCGGTGCTCAACCTGGTGGCAGGCCATCTGCTTATGGTGCGGTTTTCCCACGTTCCCGAAGGAGACCTCTCGCGGATGCGGGCAAATCTCGTCAACGAGACCCAGGTTGCCCGGCTTGCTCGGCGAATCGGCCTTGGAAAGTTCATCCGGCTGGGAAAAGGAGAGGCCCTGTCCGGCGGCGAGCAAAAGCGTTCGATTTTAGCCGACGCCTATGAAGCGCTGATTGCCGCCGTCTATCTCGACGGCGGATACAGCGAAGCGTTTCGTATCCTGAAAGCACACCTGGACCCGATCCTTACAGACATGGCCGCACCGTCGCTTAACTTCGACTACAAGAGCCGCCTGCAGGAAACAGCGCAGGGGGCCTATGGCGAAGTGCCGGTGTACCGCCTGGTTGCCGAAGATGGGCCAGACCACGACAAGACCTTTGCTGTAGAGGTCTGCGTGGCGCAGCGCTGTGAAGAGGGAATCGGAAAAAGCAAAAAGATGGCCGAACAGGATGCCGCCCGAAAAGCGTTGAAGACGCTTGTCCCCGGCGGGGAGACCGAGGATTGACCGGTCGACCCCCTGCCGGCAGACCCCTGGTGGTGCCGGTATTTCTTCCCCAAGCCGGCTGTCCCCATCGCTGCATTTTCTGCGACCAAGCGACCATCACCGGTGCAGCATCCGTTTCGGCCCGCCCGGAACCGGAACGGATTGTCCGGCAGATCGAATCCTTTCTGGCCTTCGCCCGTCCCCGGGCCGCCGTGCAAATCGCCTTTTACGGGGGAAACTTTCTCGGCCAGGCGCCGAAAACCGTCCAGGAGCTGCTTCGGCTGGCCGGCGGGTACATTTCAGGGGGAAAGGCCGACACCGTCCGTTTTTCCACACGCCCCGACACCGTCTCCATACATAGCCTGGACGTTTTGGCGCCGTTTCCGGTCGATACCGTAGAGATCGGCGTCCAGTCGCTGGATGACCGGGTCCTTGCAAGATCCCGGCGGGGCCACACGGCATCGGATACGCATGCCGCCGTCGAGCTTCTCAAATCCCGCGGCTACCGGATCGGGCTGCAGTTGATGATCGGGCTTCCGGAGCAGACCGCGGCATCGGCCCTGGCCAGCGCGGCCCAGGCGGCCGCCCTCGGTCCGGATTTTGTCCGGATCTACCCGGCGCTGGTCCTTGCCGGAAGCCCCCTTTCCCGGTGGTACCGCCGGGGACGGTACCGCCCCCTTCGTCTGGAGGCGGCGGTGTCGCTTGCCGCCCAAATGATGCGTATTTTTTCCGCGCAGCGCATCCCGGTGGTGCGAATGGGGCTCCAGGCCACCGACTCTCTTCGTCCGGGCAGCCAGGTCCTTGCCGGGCCCTGCCACCCGTCGTTCGGCGAGCTGGTCCGCTCCGCTGTATGGCTTCAGAAGCTGCAAGACGCGCTTTTCGAGTCCGGAGAAACGGGCAAGGTGCGGATCTGGGTCCACCCGAGAACGGAATCCCAGCTCCGCGGACAAAAGAACCAGAATATCACTTTTTTGAAAACGCGGTACAGCCTGCAGTCGATCGCGGTGATCAAAGAAAACGGCCTCGACCCGGAAACGATCCGGATTGAGGCCGGCGGGTGCATTCGACGGGTCTTTCTTTGCAGCCCGGTGAAAACAATTTTTTCCTGACACCTGGATGTGACGGTTGAGGCGGCTTGCCGCCAATTCGTGCAAAGGGGCGCGCCGCTAGTCGCCCTTCTCTGACGGAAGCCGGACCACCAGCACCGGAATCCGGGAGCGGCGGACCACCCGCCGGGCCGTGCTGCCGATCATGGCGTCGGCCAGGGTCCCTTCCCCGTGGGTGCCCATCACGATCAGGTCGCAGCCGTTTTCTGCCGACTGCTGCAGGATCTGCTCCACCGGATTTCCCCGCACCACCAGGATCCCGTCTGTGCGAAACGAGACTTCTTTCAGATCCTTTTGGGCGTCCTTGGCAAACCGGTCCAGCACCTCTCCGATCAGCGTCCGGTGAGAAATCTTGCCGATCAAGGCGGAGCGCGCCTCGTCCTCGTTGCGCTTCTTGATCTCTTCCCACTGCTCAGCCCGAACGTATCCGACGATCTTTTCTTCCAGGCCCGGATGCTCGTCGAGCACATGGACGATGATCAGTCCGGCATCGTACCGGGACGCAAGGTCCGCGGCGAAAACAAACGCCGACTTTGCGTTTTCCGACAGGTCGGTGGCATACAGGATCCTTCTGATGTTCACCTTTGGCAGAATCATCTTTTATGCCCTGTTCCTTTCTTCCGGTTTTACCCCTTCGATCTTCGCATCCGATTAGACCGCCGCCCGTTTGCTGAACATACGGCCCAGGGGTTTGATCCAGTAGCCGGACAGAATCCATGCATAGGCATATGTTCCGATCGTTATCAGGACAAACGCCTTGACGATGTCCCATGCGCTGCCGTCCAGGGAAAAACCGGGCACGTAGCCGAACAAAAACGGCCCCAGGTAAAGGAACTTGGCGAACTTAAACGCCGTAAAGGCGGTCTTCCACATGTTCGCCTTGGCGATGGTGGCCCCGGCAAATGCCGCGATGCAGACCGGCGGCGTGATGTTCGAGTCCTGGGACAGCCAGTAAACGATCATGTGGGCGGCGATCTCGTTGACGCCAAGATGCGTCAGGGCCGGCACGGCCACCACGGCGGTGATCAGATACGCGGCGGTCACCGGCACGCCCATGCCAAGAATCAGCGAGGCAAAGGCGATAAGAAAGATCGTTACCACCAGCCGGAAATCGATGCCCCAGAAAACGGCATCAGCGGCCAGTTCGATGATGATGTCGGCAAAAGTGAGCACCAGGCCGCTGAAGCTGAGCACCCCGATGATGATGCCGATGACGCCGATGGTGGCCCCGATTTTCAGGCTGTTTTCGGCCCCCGTCCGGGCGGCCACCACAAACCGCTTGAGCCCCTCCCAGGATTGGCTGCGGAACCGCCAGTAGATAAAGGCCGCAATCAGGATTCCGGGGATCACCGAGTACTTGTGATCTATCTTGAACCAGTCTCCGGCCATGACCGGCAGGACCAGGGCGGCCATGGTCAGGTCGAGGCGGGTATCGGGCCGCGCCCAGCTGATGATCAGGCAGGTGATGATGCCGAGGATCGCGGCATAGGCCGGAGAGTACCACAGGAGCATAAAGACGGTGATAACCACCAGAGGCATCATGTAAAACCATTCGTATCGCAGGATATCCCAGGCGCTTTTGTGGAATTTTTCCCCAACGACATTGTGCCTCTTGGCCTCGTAGTGAACCATGACAAAGACGCTGAAAAAGTACATGAAAGCCGGAAAGATCGAAACCAGCATGATCCGGCCGTAGGGCACGCCGGTCAGCTCGGCCATGATAAAGCCGCCGGCGCCCATGATGGGCGGCATGAACATCCCGCCGATGGAGGCGGCCGGTTCGATGGCGCCGGCCACATGGGGCCTGAACCCGGCCCTTTTCATCATGGGAATCGTAAAGGCTCCGGTGGAAACCGTATTGGCGATGGCGCTTCCGGAGATCGACCCGAACAGGCCCGAGGCGATGACCGACACCTTGGCCGGCCCGCCGATTTTGTGGCCCACCGCCGCCAGGGGAAAGTCGATGAAAAACCGCTGGGCCCCGCAGGCCTCCAGGTAGGCCCCGAACAGGACAAAAAGAATCACATAAGTTGCCAGCACGTTGGCCATGATGCCGAACACGCCGTCGCTCTTGTAAAAAATGCTCGTGGCCATCTCGGGAAACGGGGCCCCGGCATGGGAAACAAGATCCGGAGCCTTGTAACCGTATACCCCGTAGATGAGCATCACGACGCCGATGATCACAAAGACGTTTCCCACCACCCGCCGGGCCAGCTCGATGCCGATGAGCACACCGACCATGGCCACCCACATATCGAACTGGGTCTCTGCCCCGGTGCGGTAGTTGATCACCTCGAAATTGAGAATCCAGTAGCCTACGGTGAAGATGGAGGCGGCAATCAGGATGTAGTCGACCACCCGCATGATCGGATGCTTCGACTTGTAAACCAGGAAGATCAGCACGTAGGTAATGATGACGTAGATGCCCCGGTGATACTGGGTCGAAGTCGGTTCGATGACCGCGGCATAGGAATAGAAAAGGACCAAAGCCACGGCCAGCACATCGAAGATGATCTTTTCAAATCGATGAAGTTTGTCGTACACGGTGGACCTGCCTGGTATGTACCGCGCCGGACCGTTTGCATTCGCCGGCCACAGCGAAGCCGTTGAAGGAAAAGACAGGAGCCGAGTTTGGGTTCTCGGCCCCTGTCTGGCATGGTTTGCACGTTGCAGACTCTTTTGGTCCCCCTACAGGTGGCATTGTTCCACGAGCAAAAGGGAGTGCAAAGGCAAATCAGGATCTCCGCCGTCAGGCGATGGCCGGTCTATAGCTGGCCCTTTTCCTTCCAGAATTTCTCGGCGCCCGGATGAAACGGGGTCACGATACCCTTGGTGCCGGTTTCGATGGCCATCTCCTTGAAGGTCTTTTTCTGTCCCACCATGTGCTTCAGGCCTTCGGGGGTGTAGATAATCGACAGCATGTCATAGACCAGATCGGCCGGGGTTTCGCCGGAGGCCACCCACAGGGTCGAGTCCTGGAAAGACGGAGTTCTCGTATCGACGCCGCGGTAGGTACCGGCCGGCACGGCCAGCTTCGAAAAATACGGATATTTTTTGAAAAATCCGCTTTCTTCCGCGTCTTTTCCTAGGTCGACCATGGCGATGTCGTTGGTCTGCGCCGCCATGATCACCGCCCCGCTGGGAAATGCCGTAAACAGCCAGAAGGCGTCGAGCTGGTTGTTTCCGAAAGCCTGGGCCGCGTCGTTGTATCCCATGGCGTTTCGCTCGATCTTGTCCCAGATCCCCATGTGGGTGAAGAACAATTCACAGTTGGCAAACGCGCCGGAGCCGGCATTGCCGACGCCGACCTTTTTGCCGACCAGGTCCTTGGTGCTCTTGATTCCGCTGTCTGCCCGCACCACGAGCTGGGCCGGTGCCCCGTAGAGGTAGGAGACGGCATAGACATTTTCATACTTGGTCGGATCGTTTTTCATCTTGCCGTTTCTTCCCAGCCAGACGTGGCCGGAATAAACGACGCCGAACTGCTGCCGGTTGGCATTGACCTTCCGCAGGTTTTCCACCGACCCGGCCGAGGCCTGGGCCTGGATGTTGTAATCACGCAGGGCCTTGACCGGCTTGTAGACCTGTACGGCGTTGGCCACCACCTGGAAGGTGCCTCCGGCCGGGCCGCCGCCGAAGACGATCCGCTCTTTGGCATATGAATCGGCCGAAACCATCAGGCTCAGGGAAACCGCCATACAAACGGCGATCAGAACGGGAAAGAATTTCATTTTTTTCATGGGTCTCTCCTTTGTTGAACGTTTTCGTGGTTTCCGGCCGGCAGCGGAAACAGGGTGCCGCGGGCCGTCTCCATCCGACACAGGTGCAGACGGATCTATTTCTCTTGTTTAGAGATATCAACCATTCCGATGCGAGTCAATTCGTCGATTTCTGATTTTGCTATCAGAAAAATTCTTACAGGCCGACAGCAAGCCGCCGACCTGTAAGAATTTTTCGTTGAATAGCCAAAAAAACGAAACTATGTACCATTTTAAGGATGTGGTCAGGCCTGTGGGGGTCTTTCCGGAAAGATCCACACAGGCCTCAGACTGGCCTTAAATTTGTGCATAAACCCGCAAAAAAAAGAACGGCAGGGCTGTCGGAGAGTTCACTTGCACGGTATCATTGGGAACATCAGGGCTCGATGAGGCGGTTTTGCATGGCAAATCGGGAAATTTCGGCGTTGTTTCTCAGGTTGAGCTTTTTCAAAATTCGGGAGCGGTAGGTGTCTACGGTTTTGATGCTGATGCCGTAAGCCTCTGCAATCTCCCGGTTGGTGCCGCCGAGGGCCAGGCGCCGAAGCACCTGAAGCTCCCGGGTGGAGAGCATGTCCAGGGGCGAGCCGCCTCTGTTTCCCCGGGCCAGGCGCAGGGCCAGGACTTCGGCCGCCGACGCGGTCAGATAGCGGGAGCCGGCATGCACCTTTCGGATGGCGGTCACCAGCTGCTCCGGCGCCGATCGCTTGGTCAGATATCCCATGGCCCCGGCTTCAAACGCCCGAACGAGGTACTGCTCCTCCTCGTGCATGGTCAGTACGAGTATCGGCAGCTCCGGATAAAGAGAAAGCAGGTGGCTGATCACCTCCAGACCGTCCAGACCGGGCATGGAAATATCGATCACCGCGACATCGGGCCGCCGGTTCCGTGCCCGGACGATGGCTTCCCGGCCGTCGGCCGCCTCGGCCACCACGGTCATGTCATCGCTTTCTTCCACGATGCGTCGAAGTCCGTCCCGGACAATGCTGTGATCGTCGGCCAAAAGCACACCAATCATGGCAGATGTCCTTCCAGAGGAACACGGAATTCCACCCGGGTTCCCTCGCCGACCCGGGACGACACATCGACAAAGCCCCCTACCAGCGCGGCCCGCTCCCGCATCCCGGCCACCCCCAGCGCTTGGGTTTCGGTCAACACCGCCGTGTTGAAGCCGCA
>CAYPFH010000012.1:0-31511 GCA_964409825.1 uncultured Desulfobacterales bacterium
CTGCGGGCATTTCACTCACTTTCCTACCTCCTCGATGGATATTGCAGTTCGCTTTCCATGGCATTAAAGACAAAAAGAGCGCCTTTCCCGTAAGATCGCTTCAACTGGCTTCGAACAGGGATTCGCCGTTGCAGAACGCCACCATCTGTTCGTCCACTTCGACGATGTGCTGGAGCATTTCCGCCCTGGCCCGCTCCGGTTCCCGTTTTTTCACCGCGTCGAATATGCGCATGTGGGCCTTGTAGACCCGGATGGAAAAATCGCGGTCCAGTTCGAGCTGGAGCTTGATATTGACGATGGCGTTCTTCAAGGAATCGATGACGAAACAGATCAGCCGGTTGCCGGAAATCTCCGCAAGCCGGTGGTGGAACCTGGAGTCAAGATCGTAGTAGAACGAGCCGCTGTCCAATTTATCCCGGGTGCGGGCCAGGTTGTTCTCCAGAAAGTCCAGATCGGCCTCCGTTGCGTTGAGGGCGGCGATTTCGGCAACCGCGGGCTCGATCATCGAGCGAAGCTGGGTGAACTCCGAAATGGAGGGGCTTTGAAAAAAAATGTAGTTGAAGAGGCTGTTGCGGGCGGTTTCCAGGTCGACTTCCCGGACAAAGGCGCCGCCGTTCATTCCCTGGCGCACTTCCAACAGGCCGAGGGCCTCCAGGGCCCGAAACGCCTCCCGCAAAGAGGCTTTGCTGACGCCGAAATTTTCAGCCAGCTCTTTTTCAGAGGGGAGCCGATCGCCCGGCTTCAGGTCCCCGGCCAGGATGGCACTCCGAATCTGCTGGACGATGTTGTGAGAGACTCTGTGGACCCGCGCGGTCTTGAACATTCGCCATTCACTGAATCAGGTTAAATAAATGATGGGGTTTTTTCAATGTCTTCCCTGGTTGCCACAATGCCGATATCCTGTCAAGGATATTTTATAATTATCCAAACATCAGATATTTATATCTTTAGAGTATTGACATTTTGCCCGCCCTTGGCTATAGGCCTGTCTGAGTGCCCTCCGGCGCACTGTCCACCGCCGATTTCTAAGGGGACACCCCGCCTTCTGGACAAACAACATTTTTTACCATGGAAACCGGCCAACCACATCCAAAAAGAAGGGGCGCACACTATGGGGATCAAAATCGA
Organism: uncultured Desulfobacterales bacterium; assembly: GCA_964409825.1. GTDB lineage: Bacteria > Desulfobacterota > Desulfobacteria > Desulfobacterales > CAFBRK01 > JAIPEL01. Next base: position 1,129 of record CAYPFH010000012.1, read on the forward strand.
CGCGTTGAAATGCACGGGCTGCATGGCCTGCGAGATGGCCTGCGGCTATCACCGGGACGACGGCTTTGCCCTCCTTTCTTCCTGCATCGTCGCCTACCGGACGCGGGAAAAAAAAGATTATTTCGGCGTGCTCCTGAAGCGGGAGGAAGACCTGCTGGTCGCCAGGCCCGAGGGAACCGAAATCAAGCGGATCGGAGACACCGAAGAGGAACCGGATTCGGGCAAGGAACAGGACGCCTCGGCCAAGCCGATGCTGCTCCGGGAAGCCTGCGATCTGTGCGAAGAAATGGACCTGGGTCCCATGTGCATCAAGTTCTGCCCGGTGGACGCGATCACCGAAGAGTAAACGCCGATTCGAACGGGAAAAGGAGCAGGATATGGAATATTTGTCAGCCGACAAGGTTCTCGTCGTGGATCTGGGATCGTCGGAGACCACCGAAGACGAACTCAGCGAAGCGCTGGTTGCGGAAAAAATCGGCGGCGCGGCCATTGCAAAGCATCTCTGTGAAGAACATGCCGACGGCGACCCGATCGTGATCGCCACGGGGCTGCTCACCGGCACCCTGTTTCCGGCCACGGCCGCCGGCGTCATCACCGCCAAAAGCCCGGCCACAGGGAAGATTTCCCACTGTCCGGTGACGTTGAAGGTGGGGCTGGAAATCCAGTATTCCGGCTTCGACTACATCGTGATCAAAGGAAAGTCGGCCGCACCCGCGTTTTTGTGGGTTCACGACGGGATCGCCGACATTTCCGATGCCGCCGGCGTCTGGGGCAAGGACGTCTGGGAGACCACGACGACCTGGCGCAAGGACCTGGGCGACGACCTCATCCAGACCATCGTCATCGGCAGGGCCGGCGAAGACGGGTCCGACATTGCACAGCTCTGTTACAACTTCTGGGCCGGAGGAGATCGATTCGGCTTCGGAACGCTTTTCGGCGCCAAGAACCTCAAGGGGTTGGCATTTCGGGGGATGGGCCTGCTGGAGGCCGCCGATGCCGCCGAGTTCGTGGAACTCTCCCTGGATGTATTAGAAGAAATCAAGGAAGGCGCCCAGGTCGGCAAGGGCGGGGTCGGCGATATTTGCGCCGCCATAGGGGAGACCGGCGTCAAGCAGTGGCTCGATCCCATCGTTCACCGCCACAGTGCCTGCTACAACACCCCCTATCCCACCAACACCTTTGTCTATCTGGACGAAGATCCGAAGAAACTGGAGGAGCCCGACATCGAAGAGCCGGGCTTTCTGATCACGGATCTATACGGACTCATCGGTTTTCAAAGGCTGGGGCTTTCGGCGGTCGACGCCTGCACGCTGCTCAAGGCATGCGCCAAGTACGGAATCGATGCGGCGGCCGTGGCGGAGCTGGCCCAGGCGTCCGGGAAAACCTCCGCGGCCGACATCCAGGAGGCCTTCGCAGGCCTCGGCGGAGACGTGACCCGGCCCGGCGGGGGTGTGTTCAGTCCGTGGTGTCCGGCCCAGCCGGTGTTCGGCACATTCGAAGAGGCGGCCGGGGATCCGTCGGGCTGGTGGCAGCGGCGGATGGCCGTATCCTACATTTTCGGGATCCATCCCCTGTTTGCCGTCATGAGCCCGGAGATCACCGAAGACGACCTGCTGGACGCCGCATCGGTGGGAACCGGAATCGAGTTCACCCAGGAGACCCTGGACAAGGCGGTGGCCTACCTGATCCAGTAAAGGAGCCCGCCCGGCACGACCTGTATCCTGCCCGCAGGCCTGCTTCTGCGGTGCCTTCGGGCGTTCTCTTCGCGCTGGCGGCCCCGGCTGAAGCCGAAGGCCGCCGGCGGCAAACCGCGAGGGCGTATCAGACTCACCGGAAACGCTATGCATTTTCCGACCGTCAGCGAAGTCCAGCCCCCTCCGGCCGCCGGGCCGGCCGATTACCGGATCGGAATCTTTGCCGGGGACGGCTGCTCTCATTCCTGGCTCTGGTTCGTCGATACCTTCGAGCGGATGGGGTTTTCAGACCTTCGGCCGCTGAGTTCGTCGAATATCGACGACGGGCGCCTGGACGACTGCGACGTGCTGGCCGTCTCCGGCGGAGATACATTTGCCATCGCTGAGGGGCTGGGGGCTTCCGGGGCCCGCCGGATCCGGGAATTCATCGAAAAGGGCGGCCTCTACATCGGCTCCTGCGCCGGCGCCTACCTGGTGATGAACTCGTCCAAACCCCACCTGAACCTGTTCAACTTCGCAGCCGTTAAGATCACCAACCTGAACCGGATGCTGCCCGAATGCCGGCGTCTGCCCCACAAGTTTTCGGTCTGCTACGGATGCGACTACATTTTTCACCCGGTTCGGGGGGCCGTGGCCCTGGAGCTGACCGGAGCCGCCTTTGGACGAAAAGGCGAGCGGATGTTCGCGCCCCTGTACGGGGGGCCGGGCATGATCGTCTCCGGAAGCGGGCAGATCCTGGCGCGGTACGCCGGTTTTACGGCCAAGACCCAGTACCTGGTCGACCGGGAGCTGGCCCGAAGCACCCTGGTGGGCTATGCAGCGGCCGTTCGCACTTCTTTGGAAAAAGGGGTCCTCTACCTTTTCGGCCCCCATTTCGAGCATCCCCACTTTCATGCGGCCAACAAGATGATCGCCCAGGCCGTCGTCTCCGACGCCCCCCGACGCACCGCCGGCCGGCGCCGGCCTCCGGCCCCGGGGGCGGCCGAAAACGACGCCATAGACAGGCCGGGCGGATGGCTCCGGGACCTGAAGCGTGAATTGAGCAATTCCCGGATCGTGGCCGCCGGCCTCGAGATGCGGCCGGCCAGGTGGCTGATCGGTGCCAAGTTCTACGAGCCGGAAAAAATCCGCGTGTTTATCGAATCGATGTGGAAGCGCCTGCCGGCATGGGAAAAGAGCTGCGCTGCCGGCTGCCTCCCGGACCTGACCGAACCGCTCGTAGTGTGTGCGGCCAAGACCACGATCGGGCTGCGCCGGTTGAAACAGGCGCTGGATGAGGGCTGCGACACGCAGCTGTCGGCTGAACACCTGTTCGAGCTGCTGAATCGACTGACAAGGGCGTTTTTCGAGCTCTATTTCCAGAGCCGAAGCCCGTCGGGCAGCCCGCATCCCGACGGGTCGATCCGAGGTCAGGCACATGGCCTGCGGGCCGGGAGCCGTCGGCAAACGGCGCACGCTGCGGCCGGCAGCCGCTGATGGCTCGTTTCTTGAAAAACCGGCGCATCGAGGCGCCGCGCAATCCTAGATCTGCATGCAGGAGTCGACATTGAAATGCAAATCCGGTCAGTCCCGTTCACGGCCCTGGCAGGGTCTTCTCATCGGTCCGGTGCTGGGGATGCTTATCCTGCTGCCGCTTTGGACCGCGGCCACCGCAGGCGCCTATGCCAAGTCCAATGCCGGCGCCGACGCCGGCTGGTTTGTGGACATGAACCGGTTTGCCGCATCGGCTCATGCCGCGTTCAAGTGCGAGGACTGCCACGGCACGATGATGGAAGGCGGAAGCAAACACCCGGATCCGGACAGCCCGGACTACCTGAAAACGCCGGCAACCCGTCGATTCGATTACAGCCGCTGCCGAAAGTGCCACCAGGTGGCCCATGACCGATATCTGGAGGGGGGACACGCAAAGGCCCTGGCCAAGGAGGCCGAAGCGGCCGCAGAAGCCGAGGGATCGGATGCGGCGGAAGCAGCGCCGCCCCGGCAGGCCCCTACCTGCGGAGAATGCCACGTTTCCCACTATGAGCGGTCCAAAAAGTCCCGGGTGGCCGTCGGCCAGGCAATGGTGTCGGTCTGCGGCCGGTGCCATCGGGCCCATTCGGAAAGCTACATGGACAACGTCCACGGCCGGTCAGGCGTAGACCTGGAAAACGAAAAATCGGCATACTGTTCGGACTGTCACGGCGCCCATCGCGTCGTTTCGCTGAAAAAGGCCGAAGACGCCCTGCCGGTCTGCCGCCGCTGCCATCCCAAGGCGGAGGCCGGGTTTGCCGACGTGGTGATTCATGCCGCTCCGGCGGTACTGACCGAAGCCGGGACCCCCAAAGACGGGTCGATTCTCTGGATTCAGCGGATCCGAATCGCCGCCCTGGCAGTGGTGGCCGTCTCGCTGGTTTTCTTCTTCGGTCACAGCCTGCTCTGGCTGCTTCGGGAAATCCACGAAAAGCTGAGGAAGCATTGAGATGACCACTGAAGCCCGCCCCCAGAAAGAATGGATCCGATTCTCACCCCTTGACCGGTTTCTGCACCTGGTGGTGATGATCGGATTTGCCGGCCTTGCCGTCACCGGTTTTTCCATCGGCTTGAGCGCCGCCGCTCCGGCCCGGTTTTTCATCTGGCTGGTGGGAGGCGCCGCCAACGCCGGCTGGCTGCACCGCTTTTTCGCGGTGATGACGTATGGATGCGTGGTCGCCCACGGACTGTGGTTTCTGTATTACCGGTTCGTTCTGGGCGGACGGCTCACCGGGCCTCATTCGGTGGCGCCGACCCGCAAGGACCTGAAAGATTTCCGCCGGAACATCGCCTATTTTCTGGGCCGCCGCACGGCGCCGCCGAATTTCGACAAGTTCACCTACATGGAGAAGATCGACTATTGGGCGATTTTCATCGGCATGAACACCATGGGCGCCACCGGACTGTTTCTCTGGTTTCCGGAGTACTTTACCCGGTTTTTCCCCGGTTTTTTTGTCAACATCGCCCTGGTCCTCCATTTTTTCGAGGCCGTGCTGGCCGTTGCCGTCAAGTTTTTCATCCACATCGGCATGGCCCATTTCCGCCCTGCGGTGTATCCAATGGATGCGTCCATCTTTACCGGACGGACATCGCAGGAAAAAATCATGAAAGAGCACCCCGGCCAGTGGCGGTCCATCGCCGAATCTGCGGATTTGGCCGGAAAACGATAGGGTGCCGCCGATCGGATTGTATCCCAGAGAGGACATACGGGACCGATGAGTCGAAAACACTGGATCGCATTCGGAGTTGCCGCCGGTTTGCTTGCCCTCCTGGCCCCGGCAGCCGGAGCCATGGCGCCCGTCTGGGAAGAGGTCGCCCCCGGAGAGCTGGTTTGCCTCGACTGCCACCGGCAGCCCAATATCAACACTCACGAGGGGGTGGCCGCCGCCAGGGCCTTCTGCGACCGGTGCCACAGCCGCGAGGACTGCCGGCGGGAGGTGGACGGGCAAATCGTATCGCTTCAGGTCACGGCCGAAAGTTTTGCCGACGATCCGCACCGGTATGTCGCCTGCATCCACTGCCACACGGATGTAGCAAGGTCCTTCCATCGCACCGGGATCGGGGGCCAGTGCCGGGGCTGCCATCCGGTTCACGGGGAAGGCACCGCCCATGCCCCCCACCTGCGGGTCGATTGCCAGGCCTGCCATTTTCAATCCGAGTTCGTCCGGCTGGACCCGGCAGACAACCGGGTCAAACTCTCGCGAAAAGATGACCAGGGCCTGCCCGTCTCGCTGGCAGCGCACGGTTTGCAGGACCTGTCCGGGGAGGACGCCTGCCGCCGGTGCCACCAAGCCGACAACACCGTGGGGGCCGCTTCCGCCGTTTTACCCGCCAAGAGCGCGCTGTGCGTAATGTGCCACCCCTCGCCCATGGCCGTGGGCCATCCGATTTTCTGGGTCGCGCTGCTGGTCTTGGCGCTGGGATTGGTGCTCATGGTCCGGTTCTGGTTTATCGGCCGGGTGCAGGACGAGGCCGCCTCCCTGCACCGGAAAATCAGTCTCAGCGCCGATACCGTATGGCAGACCCTGTTTTCGAAAAGATTCCTCACGGTGATCCGGGTGCTGGTCGTCGATATTTTCCTGCAGCGGCGAATCCTGAAAGAAAGCGTGCAGCGGTGGTCAATGCACTCGCTGATCTTTCTGGCCATCATGCTGCGGCTGGGGTTGAGCCTGTTCACCGGCCTTATGTTCGCCGTCGATCCGGACGGAAGACTCTCTCTTGCCCTGATCGACAAAAACAACGTCTACACCGCATTCATCTATGATCTGCTCGGACTGTGCATCCTGCTGGGAGCGGTGTGGGCCGTCGTTCAGCGCTTTGCGATCCGGCCGGCGCATGTGGCTGCCGAAACCGAGGACAACATCGCCATCGGTCTTCTCGGCGCCCTGGCAGCGGCGGGATTCCTGGCCACCGGGGCGCGCCTGCTCCTTACCCAGGTGCCGCCGGAGACCGCCGTCTATTCATTTATCGGGTACCCGGTTTCTATAGTCCTTTCGGTGCTGCCCATCGACTGGCGCTCGGGCTACCCGGTTCTCTGGTATCTGCACGCGGTGCTGGGCGCCGCCTTTATCGCATATTTGCCGTTTGGAAAAATGAGGCATATTTTCAATGTGCCCCTGACCTACCTGATCGAGGAGGTATGGGGCGTCAAAAAACAGGAGCGGGTCTGAGCTCAAGCGGCATTTTGACCCGTCGATCCGGAGACGACAATGCAAAGAGCGCTAAACCAGTGCCACAGGTGGTCGTGATGACCGAAGAAAAAGAAACGACGGACGATCTTCGGCCGGAGGGCTCGCAAAGCGCGCAAGACGTCGTCCGGGACATCCCCCTTCACAGTCTGGACATAAAGCAGCTCATCGAGCTGGACGCCTGCACCCGGTGCGGGGAATGCCTCACATGGTGCCCGGTGTACGACCAGGACGCCAAAGAATCGCTCGTACCCCGGCGAAAGGTGATCGATTTTTTGAAGATCGCCCGAACCCAGCACGGCCTGCTGGGCAAACTGATGCGCACCCGAAAGCTCAGCGCGCCGCTGCGCAATGTTCTCGGCCGGGTTTTGGGATATCGGCAAATCGGCCGGGCCGAAATCGACGATTTCGTGAAAAATCTGTACGAATGCTCCACCTGCGGCCAGTGCGAGGTGGTCTGTCCCGCCCACATCGAAACCGTGACCTTGTGGGAGGAGCTGCGGCGGGTGATCGTCGAGGCGGACTACGGGCCGCTGGAACCTCAAAAGGCGCTGGTCAAAAGCGTCAAGGCCTTCGACAACCCCTGGCAGCAGCCCCGGGCAGGCCGGACCAAATGGGCCAGAAAAGCCAAAAAAGACGGCCTGATCCGGGAGCTGCCCCGGGAAATTAGAAAGACCGGGGCAAAAGTGCTTCTTTTCTTCGGCTGCACCGCCAGCTACGACGTCAACGTCAAACAGGTGGCCATCAACACCATCAACATCCTGGAGGCCCTGGACATCGACTACGGCATTCTCGGAGCCGAAGAAAAATGCTGCGCCAGCGTCCTGCTCCGGATGGGCGATCCGGAGCATCGGCGGGTTTTCAAGGAGAATATCGACCAGTTCAACAGCCTGGGCATCGAGACGCTGATCAGCTCTTGTTCCGGGTGCTTTAAAACCATCATGCAGGATTATCCCAAGATCGCCCCCCTCAACTTCGAGGTGCTTCATACCATCGAGTTTCTCGCCCGGCTGCTGAAGCGGGGCGAGCTTCGATTCCCCCACCCGGTAAACCGGACCGTGACCTATCACGACCCGTGCCATCTGGGCCGGGCTGCAGGCGGCTTCGAAGCCCCCCGGTTGATCATGGAAGCCATCCCGGGCCTCGAACTGGTGGAGATGCCCAGAAACCGGGAATACTCCCGGTGCTGCGGTGCCGGCGGCGGACTCAAGGCCGGGTACCCGGACATCCAGAACAAGATGGCCCGGCGCCGGGTCCAGGAAGCCGAGCAGACCGGGGCCGGGGAGTTGGTGTCCTGCTGCCCGTTCTGCTTTCAGGGTCTGAACGTTGGCATCACGGCCCTGGAATCGCCCATCGTGATGAGGGACATCAGCGGACTGGTGGCCGAATCGCTTCTCGGATACAACGTCTTTGAACGGGCGCAAAAGGCAGCCGAAGAAACGGCCCCGGCGGCGCCGGACACGGGGTCGGATCGCAGGACGGCCCGAAGAGAGCGGCGGGCGGAGCGGTCAAGGAAATTCGGTCCGGCGGCGGCGCCGGCCGAAACCGCCCCCGAAGAGCCGGCGGAAGCAAACGACCGCGACGCCAAGAAGGCCGAAAGGGAAAGACGCCGCGCCGAAAGAAGAGCCGCCCGCGGAAATGAGCCGGCCCCCGCGCCTGGGCCGGCGGAGGGAAAAGAGAAGGCCGTAGCGCAAACCGAGCCCGCGGCCGCCAACCCGAAGGCGGAGCGAGAACGAAGGCGTGCCGACAAACGGGCCGCCCGGGAAGCGGAAAAGGCCCGGCGGCGCGCCGCAAAAGAGGCATAGTACGCGAAGACGCAAGCACCGACTGCCTGCCGGGGGCTTGTTCGTGGCCGGCAATCGCAGGCGAGGCTGGTCGATCCGAAATTCGACGCACGAAACCCCACAAATGCCTCGCGGCATGGATGCCCCGGAGCAATAGATGTCCTGAGGGGCTGCAGCCGGCGGCTTGCAAACCTGGTCAGCGGGGGACACCATCGAAGGCTACCGAAAATATGCATACTGGGTTCGGCGACAGGACGCCCTGCGTCTGAAGGCGGAGCTCAAGGCCAGGGGCCGCACCGTCATCGAGCCGCGAAAGGCGGTCTGCATCCCCCTGTCCAAGCGGGCCGACGTGGGCATCGTGCCCCCCGAGACATGGAAAAACGCTTCTTTGTGCAAACGGCCCCTCACCTGGTACTGGATCTCGTCCCTGGCCGGTAAGTACCTGATCGTCAGTTCCGATGACCTGGCCGCGTTCGGCTGCAAGCGGCCGATCTTGATCCAGGCAGTTCAGTTCCGGCCGCCGCAGATGCCCGGCGAACGGGACAAACAGCGCCTGATCTCGCGGCAGAGCTATCTGAGGGCCAAACCGGCCCGGTGGGACTGCTTTGACGAAGAAGACCCCAAAGCCCGGGAGCAGTGGCTGCGGGCCATGGGCCTCGGTGGGAAGCGCTTTTCCGAGCTTTTCCTGACCCACTGCGCCAACCATGCCAACTTCATCGAGCCGGAATATTTCGTCCGGGACGGTGAGGCCGTCGTTCCCTATTCCATCGGAAGGACCCAGGAGATCTGCTCGGCCTGCCTGGAGCTTTTCAACGTCATCGGAAGCCGGTTTGCCCGAAAACTGGTCGTCCCCTGCCCGGGTTCGGTGATCTACGCGGGGCTGCCGGTCAACCGGTACATCGAGGCGATCGCCGACGGCGCAGACGGCGGGAATTAGCTTGGGGCTCGTATGAAACTTCGGTCGACGTCGGGGGGTTTCGCAGGGCACGACCTCCGTCGCAATCGGAAAAGACCGCTCATTTCCGGGCTTCGGCGCGTGTCCTCCCGGCGCGGGATCCGGCCGGAATGACGGAGCAAGGCTCCCCTCCCGGAAGGCCTGTTTACGCCGGCGCGCCGAATGTGCTAAGGGCTTTGCTCGCAGGCGTTCATCCAAAACATCGTTTTTTTCGCAGGGATTGTCTATCGGCCCGGCGCAGCGGAAAACGGCGGCCCCGCGGAACAGGAGGCCACCCGCTCGATCCGGAGCGCAGAGCGGACAATCCACATCTCAGGAGGCGACATGAAACGGATCATTGCTGCAACGGCGATCGCGCTGTTGTTCATTTTACCGGGCACAGAGGCTGCGGCGCAGTCCGACCGGCCGACGGTTCGGATGGCGTACCTTCAAAGCGACATCCATCATCTGGCCCTGTGGGTCGCCCTTGAAAACGGCTTTTTCAATGAAATCGGGGCCGATGTGGAGGTGGCCGGCGTGTTCCGGGCCGGCCCGGAAATCATGACGGCCTTTGCCGCCGGCGCACTGGACATGGCGTACGTCGGCGAAGCCCCGGCCACCACGGCTGTCGCCAACAAAGCCGCAGATGTGGTGGTGGTCTCCCAGGTCAACACGGAGGGCTCTGCGCTGGTGATTGCCCGAAACGACGGCGGGATTCGTCGCCTGTCGGATCTGGCCGGAAAGACGGTGGCCGTTCCCGGCCATTCCACGGTCCAGGATTTCTTGTTGCGAAAGGCACTGGCCGACGCGGGGATCCCCCTGAACCGGATCAATGTCATTGTCTTGAAGCCGCCGGAGATGATCGGCGCCCTGCGCACCGGGCAGATCGACGGCTTTATCGCCTGGGAGCCTTACCCCGCCAAGGCGGACACCATGGGCGTCGGACAAAACCTGGCAACATCGGCAACGATATGGCCGGAGCACCCATGCTGTGTCCTGGTTTCCGACCGGTCGTTTCTGGCCGCCCATCCGCAGGCTGTGAAAGCCGTGGCCGCGGCCCATGTGAAGGCCACCGAATACATCCACCAGCATCCGGACCGCGCCGTTGAAATCGGGGTCAAGTACACGGGAATGGATCACGAGACCGTCCGGCAGGCCATGGAAAACGTCCATTACACCCATGAATTGAGCATAGAAGGCGAAAAGCAATACGTGGCCTTTCTTTCCGAGCTGGGCTACATCCGCGTGGAAGACCCGGACGAATTCGTGGATCGATTCATCAACCCGGACATCCTTCGGGAAATCCTTAAGCCGTGAGGGCAAAGCGGCTTTTTCCGCCCCTGGCGGTCCTGCTCGCCTGGCAGCTCCTGTCGGCCGCCGGCGTGATCTCCGGGACGAAGCTTCCCTCCCCGCTGCAGGTGTCCGCCGGGCTGGTGGATCTGATCCGCCAGGGGATGCCCCCCGGTCACCGGCTCCATGTCCACATCCTTTACAGCCTCCAGCGGGTGGCCTGGGGCTATGCGCTGGCCCTGGCGGCGGCCGTTCCCCTGGGAATCGTCATGGGATGGTCCCGCACCGTGCGCAGCCTGATCGAGCCGCTGGTGGAGATCATCAGGCCTATCCCTCCGCTTGCCTGGATTCCCATCGCCATCCTCTGGTTCGGCATCGGCATCAAGTCGGCGGCGTTTATCATCTTCCTGGGGGCGTTTTTCCCCATTCTGCTCAACACGGTCAGCGGGGTGAGGTCCATCGATCCCGTGTTCATCGAGGTGGCCCGGGTTCTCAACGCCCGGCCCCGCTTCATCCTTCTCAAGGTTCTGGTGCCCGGCGCGGTGCCTTCGATTCTGACCGGGATGCGGATCGGGATCGGGATCGGCTGGATGTCGCTGGTCGCGGCCGAGTTTACCGGAGTCCGGCAAGGATACGGGCTCGGATACATGATCATGACCGCGCGGGACATCCAGCGGCCGGACGAAATCATTGCCGGAATGCTGGTCATCGGCCTCATCGGGCTGGGCATCGATGCCTGCCTGCGGGCAGTCGAAAAGCGCCTGACCCGGTGGCGATAGCCCGGGTGCTTTGCGACAACTTTGATCAAAGGAACCTGAAAACGGCCATGGCCCTCAGCCTCCAGATCATCGGCCTGAAAAAATCCTACCCCGGCAAGGGGCCGGAAGATGCCGTACGCGTCTTTGACGGGATCGATCTTTCCATCGATCAAGGCGAGTTTGTCTCGATCATCGGCCCCAGCGGATGCGGCAAGACCACCTTGCTCCGAATCGTGGCGGGCCTGGAGAAAAAAACCCGAGGGGAGGTCCTCTTGGACGGGAGACCGCTTTCCGGCTGCGACGACCGGCTCGGGATGGTGTTCCAGGAATACGCGCTTTTCCCCTGGCGCAAGCTGATTCACAACATCGAACTGGGCCTGGAGATCAAGGGCGTGCCGCCGGCAAAGAGAAGGGCGCGGGCCATGGAGTATGTCCGCGCTTTCGGCCTGGAAGGATTTGAAAACAGATTTCCAAAGGAGCTGTCCGGCGGCATGAAGCAGCGGGTGGCCATCGCCCGAACGCTCATCGCCAACCCCCAGGTGGTCCTCATGGACGAACCCTTCGGGTCCCTGGACAGCCAGACCCGGAACAACCTGCAGGACTTTTTGCTCCGGGTCTGGGCCGACCGGAAAGATACCGTTCTTTTTGTGACGCACAACGTCGACGAGGCGGTCTATCTCAGCGACCGGATCGCGGTCCTGTCGGCCCGGCCGGCCAGGATCCTGAAAATCTTCGAGGTGGAATTGGCGCGGCCCCGGGACCGCACCAGCCAGGAAGCCAATCTGCTTCGAAGAAAAGTCCTGGCGCTGCTCGGGGAGACGGCGTAGCCCGGGGCCGTCTGCCCCTTCCGTTGCAGTGGCGCACCCGGCGCCCCGAGCATCGAAGAATCCCCTCTTGCCGGATGCCGCCGCGGATCTTATTTCACCGACAGGACCGGACAGGGCGCATTGAGAATCAGATGCTGCGCCGTGGAGCCGAAAAAGAGTTTCCCGACCTTGGATTTGCGAATGATCCCGATCACCATCACATCGATCCCCCGATCCCGGGCGAACTTGGCAAGGTCGTCGCCCACCTGAATTCCATGGATCAGAAGATCGGTGCTGCAGGGGACTTTCTCGGATGCGACGATCGACTGCGCGTATTCGAGCCCGGCCTTGGCCTCGTTGATCTGGTCCTGGTTTTCCGGCTCCCCCTTTTCCAGGCTGGTGACGATGATCACCTCGCCGTCGAGGGATTTTGCCAGATCCCTGGCCAGCCGTACGGCCTTTTTCGACTGGTCCGATCGGTTGTAGCAAACCATGATCTTCTTCATTATTGCCTGTCCTTTCTCCTTTTCTTATCAGGCTCTCCACAAACCTCCAGGAGATTCAAGCCGGAGGCCGAAGGTTGTCAGCTCTGAAGCGGGACAACCGTACAAGCCCGTTAGGCCGCGTTAAGGCAACCGGAAAGCCACTTTCCGGCTACACCGAGATCCCCACCAGCTTCGTATCCAGATATTCGAGGATCCCCTCGCTTCCTCCTTCGCGGCCGAACCCGCTTTCCTTGATCCCACCGAAGGGCGCCTGCGCCGCGGTCGGATTGATGTCGTTGATTCCGACGATCCCGAAGCGGAGGCCTTCCATCATCCGCACGGCACGGCTCAGGTCGCGGGTATAGACATAAGACGCCAGGCCGTAGGCGGTGTCGTTGGCCATGGCCAGCGCCTCTTCTTCGTCGGAAAAAGAAATGATCGGCGCCACCGGACCGAATGTCTCTTCCCGATATATCCTCATGTCGTCGGTGACTTGCCCCAGGACCGTCGGCGCATAAAAACATCCCCGGCTCAAGGTCCCTTCGGTCAGCCGTCGACCGCCGCACAGGACCGATGCGCCCTTGTCCCGGGCGTCGGCCACCTGTTTTTCGACCTTTGCCAGGGCCGCCTCGCCAACCAGCGGCCCGATGCGGACGGCTTCGTCAAAGCCGCTGCCGGCTTTCAGCTTCGATGCCCGGGCGGTGAATTCCTCCACAAAGGCCGGGTAGGACGCTTTCTGGACGTAGATCCGGTTCGGACAGATGCACGCCTGGCCGGTGTTGAGAAATTTTACCAGCACGGCCCCTTTGGCGGCATAGCGCGGATCGACATCGTCGAAAACGATGAACGGGGCATGTCCTCCCAGTTCCAGAGAAATCCGCTTGAGGCCGTCGGCCGCACCCCGGGCAAGAATTTTTCCCACGTCGGTGGATCCGGTAAAGGTAATCTTTCGAACCGCCGGATGGGCCACCATCTCGCGGCCCACCGGGGCCGGGTTGAACGCCGTCACCAGATTGACCACCCCGGCGGGAATGCCCGCCTCTTGCAGCAGCTTGAACACCTCCACCGCGCAAAGCGGCGTCGCCTCGGCCGGCTTGAGCACCACCGTACAACCCGCTGCCAGTGCCGGAGCGACCTTGCGCGTCACCATGGAAACCGGATAATTCCACGGCGTGATCGCTCCAACGACCCCCACCGGCTGGCGAAGCACCCAAAACCGCTGATCCGGCCTCGAGGAAGGAATGGTTTCGCCATAGACGCGCTTGGCTTCTTCGGCAAACCAAAGGAAAAAATCGGCGCCGTACTGAACTTCGGCCGTGGCGGCTCTCAGCGGTTTGCCCTGCTCCTCGGTCATCCGGGCCGCCAGCTTCGCTTTGCGCGCGGCCATCAGCTCGTAGGCCCGGTACAAATAGGCCGAGCGCTGCTGGGCGGTCAACGCCGCCCAGCCGGGAAGGGCCCGCTGGGCCGCTTCGATCGCGGCCTTCGCATCCGTGCCGTCGCCGTCGGCAACTTCTGCGATCTTTTCGCCGGTTGCCGGATTGAACACGTCAAAGGCGGCGCCGCTTTGCGCCGCCACCCATTTTCCGTCGATGAACATCGGCCAGATCCCCCTTAGCCCGGATATTTCACGCCCCTGCGGGTGCCCATAGGCATGAACCCACGGACGCTCACAGATTTTTCAGCGGCATCTTTTTTCCGGCGTCGACGCAAAAATTGGCGAAGATCACGTCGAGGATTTTTGCCGCGCACGTTTCCCGGGGCATTCTTTTCGGAAAAAGGATCATCGGGGCCGTGCCGTTTTGACTTTCTTCGGAAATATCCTGCCCCCAGAATGCGATCAGAATCGTGCCCGCCCCTTCTTGTTCAATGGTCTGTACCAGCTGCCGGAGCAGTGCTTCGTGCCCGGCACGCATTCCGGTCAGGCCGACGACGTGGACGTCGTTTTCCACGGCCGCCCGGGCCACCTGCTGCGGGGTCTGGGCCCGGGTGTTGATGTCCACGTCGAATCCGAGTCCGGCGAAATCCGCCGCCAGCGACTTGATGTTCCGGTCGCTGCCCTCCCCGTCGATGGGGGTCACGTAGATGCGCGGGCGCCGCCCCGCGGCGGCGGCAAAACGGTCGGACCGCTCTTTGACCCCGGGTTCTTCTGCTGGCGTGCGGGTCACTTTTCGATGCCTACCCGCGACTCGACGCCCTTGGCGTAGTAATGTTTCACGGCCCTCATCTCGGTCACCAAGTCGGCGGCGGCGACAATTCGTTCGTGGGCTTCCCGGCCGGTGATCACCAGTTCGACCTCCGGAGGCTTTTCGCCGATCAGCTTTTCGAGGGTCGCCACTTCGATCAAGCCGTATTTGACGGCCGCGTTGGCTTCGTCTAAAACGACCATGTCGTATCGGCCGGAGTCGATCGCCCGGGATATGCGCGCCAACCCGCGGCGGGCGCTTTCGATGTCTTCGGGTTCGGGCGATTCGTCCATGAATCGCCCTCTGCCGAACTGCTCCACGGTGATCCTGTCGGAAAAGCGCTTCAGCGCCTGGATCTCGCTGTAGTTTCCCATCTTGATGAACTGGCCGATGTAGATTTGCATACCGGCGCCGGCCGCCCGGACGGCCAGCCCGATGGCCGCCGTGGTTTTGCCCTTGCCATTGCCGGTATATACTTGAACGTAGCCGGTCACATGCGTTCCCGCAGCCCGTTCGGGCGGCCCGAATCTGTGTAGCAGGCGATTTGCCTGAAAACGGCCCGGCCGGGCCTGTTTCAAACAGAAGTAAGAAAAAAGATATAAAGGCCTGCATGCCGCCGTGTCAATCTCATTTTCGCATCGGCGGCATCGACAGGATGCGGGCCAGACGGCGGGCGCCGGAGGCTGGATTCCGGGATTTGCAGCAAAGCTTTTTAGGCAGGATTTTCAATGCAATGCAAAACTTTGATCCATCTCCAAGATTGCAAGGCGGACGCCGCCCCGCCGCAGCGCTTAACGGTAGGCAACTGCGGGCAGCCAGATGACCAGCTGCGGCCAGTAGGCAATGATGAGCATCCCGATCAGCTGCAAGATGATGAAGGGGATCACCCCCATGTAGATGTCGCCGAGGGTCACCTCCGGCGGGCAGATCCCCTTCAGGTAGAAAAAGGCAAAACCGACCGGCGGCGAGAGAAAAGAGGTCTGCAGCGTCACCGCGACTAGTATGGTAAACCATACCAGCGCCGGATCGTCCACGACGCCGTGGCCGTCTATGGGAAGGCCGAGATCCTGGATCACCGGCGCCACCAGCGGAAGGATGATCAACGTGATTTCGATCCAGTCCAGAAAGAAGCCGAGCAGAAAAACACAGAAAAGAATAAAAATCATGATGCCGTATGCGCCGAACGGCAGCGATTTTAAAATGCCTTCGATGAATTCGTCCCCGCCCAGGCTGCGCAGCACCAGCGCAAACGCCGTGGCGCCGATGAGGATGCCGTAAATGTATGCGGTCGTGTTGAAACAGGCCTGGGTGACTTCTTTCAGTACCGCCCAGGAAAATTTCCGGTTGATCACTGCCAGGATAATGGCACCTAAGGCGCCTACGCCGCTGGCCTCGGTGGGGGTGGTGATGCCCGCAAAGATGGATCCCAAGACTGCAAATATTAGCGCCGCCGCCGGCAGAATGTCCCGGAACACGTCCCAGATCATCCGCCACTGGATCGGTTTGCGCTTCGGGTCCAGGGGCGCCGCATTCGGCCTGAACAGTCCATAAAAGATGATATAGGAAATGTACAGTCCGCCGAGAATGATCCCCGGAAACACCGCCCCCATGAAAAGATCGCCCACGGAAAGGGCGAGCTGATCGGCCATGATGACGAGCACGATGCTGGGGGGAATCAGGATGTCAAGCGTTCCCGAACCGGCCACCGTGCCCACCGCAAACATCCGCGAATAGCCCTGCTTCATCATCGCCGGAATGGTCAACAGCCCCAAAAGCACTACGGAAGCGCCGACGATACCGGTGGAGGCCGCCAGGATGATACCAATCAGGCAGACGGTCACCGCCAGGCCGCCGTGAACCTTGCCGAACAGGTTCTGCATCGATTTCATCATCCGCTCGGCGATTCCGGACCGGTCGAGCATCAGTCCCATGAAAATGAACATCGGCAGGGCCACCAGCACCCAGTTGTACATGAGTTGATAGGTGCGGTTGACGCTCATGGAAAAGACGGTGTAGTTGATCCCGGTCCATGCGCCGAGGTATTGATCGGCCAGCATTCCAGCGCCGGTGAAGATGACCGCCGTTCCGCCGAGCACCCAGGATATCGGAAAACCGGTGAACAGCAAGGCGATAAAGGTGACGAACATCGCAATAACGAGGTAGTTGCTCACTTCCATGGCTTACATTCTCCGAAGGGCTGCGATGGTGCGAAAGAGCCTGGAAGCCGTTGAAAACAGCCGGATGCACATCGTGGCGCAGACCGGAAAGCCGGAAATCAACAGCAGCCATCGCATCATGGGCCAGAACATGGTGGTCCGGCGGATCCCTATCAAAAAGGACGGAAAGGTCGTCGCCGTGTTCGGGCAGGTGATGTTCAAAGATGTCCGCGACGTGGGCAAGCTGGCCCAAAAGCTTTCCGTGCTGGAGACCAAACTAAAGCTCTACGAGCAGGAGCTGATCAACCTCCGGTCGACCCGATACACATTCGACAGCATCATCGGCCGCAGCCACGGGCTCCGGTTCCTGAAAAAAGAGGCATTGAAGGCCACGGGAAACGACCTGCCGGTCCTGATCACCGGGGAAAGCGGAACCGGCAAAGAGCTCTTCGCGCAGGCCATTCACCACGGCAGTTCGCGGCGAATGTACTCTTTTGTGCGCATCAACTGTGCGGCGATCCCCCACGATCTGCTGGAGTCGGAGCTTTTCGGCTACGAAAAGGGGGCATTTACCGGCGCCCGGACATCAGGCAAACCCGGAAAATTCGAATTGGCCCACCAGGGAACCCTTTTCCTGGATGAAATCGGCGACCTTCCTCTGGCCATGCAGCCAAAGCTTCTCCGGGTTCTGGAGGAAAAGGAGTTCGAGCGGGTGGGGGGAACGAAGCCGGTCCGCTCCGATTTCCGGGTGATCGCTGCAACCAATCAGAACCTGCTGAAGATGATACCGGAGCGGAGCTTTCGCAGCGATCTTTTTTACCGGCTTAACGTGATCCCGCTTCACATACCGCCGCTTCGGAAACGGCGGGAGGACATCATGGATATCGCCCGGCACCTGCTGCGGCAATTCGGCACGGACATGGCGCTTTCCGATATTCAGATCGAAGACGGGGCGCAAAAAATTCTGAAAACGCATGACTGGCCCGGCAACGGCCGGGAACTATCCAACGTTCTGGAAAGAACGCTGGCCTCGATGGAAGGAAGCACGCTCCGATCCTCCGATTTGCCCCTGTATCTGAGAAAGGAGCACGCAACGGCTGCCTGCGCTCTTTCCACCATGCGCCCGGAATGCATGATCCCGTTGACGATGGCTTTTTCGGTCAGATCCGGCCGCTTGTAGTATCCGGGCATGAGAAACTGCCCTTTCCCGCAGATCTCTCCCACCTTGCCTGCCGGCAGTTCGCTGCCGTTTTCGTCTAAAATCATCAGCTCTGAAAGCGGGAGCGGCGCTCCGACGGATTTCGGTTTGCGCTTGTAATCGATCTTATCCAGGACCGTGATCACTCCTTCGGTCAGCCCGTAGAGTTCGTAAAACCGGTCCGGCAGAAGGCTCGTTAGCCGCTCTTTGTGTTCCATGAGGAGCGGTGCTCCTAATGCGAGAATCATTTCCTAGGATTCCAGCTTCTTTGGATTGAAATTGGGCGCATTCAACATGGCGATGATTTGGGCCGGCACCATCATCACGTGGGTCACCTTTTCCTCTGCAAAAAAATGCCGTCACGACACCCTTGGTTCCGCGGCACAGGATTTGCTATATTTTTAGGGCTCAAAAGGACTATCGGAAGAACTGGCGTGGAGCATCACCGGACGCCGCTCATCCAGGCAACAGGACCCGGTTCACGTTGATTTTGCAAATACTTGCGACCTTTTATGATAGGAGGAATCGACGATGTTGGAAATCAGAGACGCTGTGGCGGTGATTACGGGCGGGGCCAGCGGCCTTGGCCTGGCCCTGGCAAAATACTGGGCCGGTGCCGGCGGCAAGGTGGTGATCGCCGACGTGTCCGAGAATGCGATCGAGGGCGCAAAAGCCGAGATCGACGGACCGGTGCAAGCCCTGCGCTGCGATGTAACCCGGGAGGAAGACAATGCCCGGTTGGCCCGAACAGCCGTGGAAGCATTTGGTGGGATCCATCTGGTTGCACCGTTTGCCGGCATCATCCAGGACGATCTTTTGCTGGCCCCGGACCGGAACTCCGGAAAAGTAAAAGGGAAAATGACCTTGAAACAGTTCACCTCCGTGGTGGACGTAAACCTTACCGGCGTGTTTCTTACGGTTCGGGAATGCGGCGAGCAGATGATCAACTGCGGATGCCGCGGGCTCATCTGTCTGGTTTCTTCCACCGGCTCCTTGGGCACCGCCGGCCAGATCAACTATTCTGCCACCAAGGCCGGCGTCTCAGTGATGCCCAAAGTGATCACGGCGGAGTTTTTCCGCAGGGGGGTGGCCGACCGCATACGGTGTGTGGCCGTCGCTCCGGGCTATGTGGCCACCGCCATCCTGGATGGAATGAACCAAAAAGCGCTGGACAAGATCCTGGGCAATGTGCCGATCGGCCGGCTCATTGCACCGGAGGAGGTGGCATCCCTGGTCGGGGAGCTATACCGCAACGAGGCCCTGGCAGGAGACGTCTACTACATCCACGGCGGGCTCCGCTTAGGGTCGAAAGGATAGGGTCGGTTAGCGAGCAGACACCTTCAGTCCTTGAACCGGCAACCCGTCGCATCTATAATAGCTGTATAGGTTCCGTTGGACAGCCCCATCGAAAGTCCGGCGGATTTCAGCAGCCCTCAGCCAAGGAGACGTCATGAGCAAAGTCAGTATTATCGGCGCATACAACACAAAATTCGGGGCCTTTGTGGACAAGAACCTGGATACCGGAGAATTCCGGGACACCAAGTCGTTCTATGAACTCATCAAGGAGGCTGGAAAGGGGGCTCTGGAAGATGCGGGCCTTTCCGCCGAAGAGATCGACGGGATCTGGATCGGCTCCTGCTCGCCATCGAAGTTCATCAACCAGGAGCATGTGGGACCGCTGGGGCTGGAAGTCGCCCCCGAAGCGCTGCGGTTCGTTCCCACCACCCGTACCGAGGGAGCATGTGCTTCTTCATCGGTGGCCTTATACAATGCCGTTTTCGGCATCGAGGCGGGAAGATTCAGGCGAGTGCTGGTCATCGGAGTCGAGAAGATGAGCCTGGTGTCTACTCCGGAGGTGACCCATGCCCTGGCCTGTTCATCGTTCTGGCCAGAAGAGGGATCCCGCGGCATTACATTTCCGGGGCTTTTTGCGGAATACGCCAAGGGCTACATGGCCCACTACCGGATTAGCCCCGAAGAGCTGAGAAAGATGTTCGCCGCGGTATCGGCCCTTTCCTACCGGAACGGAATGGAAAACCCCTTAGCTCATTTCAGCAAGGGAAGCCCACCGGACCGGATGAAGCTGTTTTCCGCCGAGGCCATCCTAAACCTGCCCGAAGAGGGCAGGGGAGGAAACCCCCTTATCGCACCGCCGCTCCGGCTCCACGACTGCTCTCTGATCTCCGACGGCGCCGCCGCCGTTGTCCTGGCTTCGACGAATGAAGCCCGGGACATCAGCCCCCGCGCCGTGGAGCTGGCCGGCATCGGTATGGCCACCGAGCGCCTTCCCGAAAGCGTTCGGCCCAACATGCACGAACTGACCGCCGGCAAGGTTGCGGTCGAGCGATCCTTTACCGAGGCCGGCATCACGATTGATGACGTGGATCTGGCCGAAGTGCATGACTGCTTCTCGATCAACCAGCTGTTGACCACCGAGGCGCTGGGTCTGTCCGAGGACGGTCGAGCCGGTTTCGATTATATCGAGGGCCGGTTCAGCGCCGCAGACCGATGTCCAGTCAACCTGTCCGGTGGCCTCAAATCAAAGGGCCACCCGGTGGGCGCCACCGGATGCTCCATGCATGCCCTGGTATACAAGCAGTTAGTAGGGGAACCGATCGGCAAGGCGCCGGAAAACAAGGCGCCGGAAATCGGCGTGGTCTTCAATGTGGGTGGATCGGCTGCCACCAATTGCGTGACGACGATGCGCCGGGTTTCGTAGCGGACCGGCCCGCAGAAGAAGCAGATCTTCCGGCCGGTCGTTTCATCGACACACCGGCAGCGTTCTGTCGTTGAATGGAGTGCGCCGTGGTTAAAAAAGCGACACCGCAGCAGCCGCTCGGGGAGCGCTTTTTCAAGCGTCTGCTGGACCATATGCAGATCGGCATCATCGTTTCGGATGCCGAGGGCGTGCTTATCTACATTAACCAAACCTATGCCCGGTTTCTGAACATCGATATCGAAGAATCGCTCGGGAAGCATGCTACCGAGGTCATCGCCAACAGCCGCCTTCACATCGTGGCCAAAACCGGCATTGCCGAAATCAACTACCCCCACAAGTTCAAAGATACCGGGTTTCTGGTTCACCGGGTACCCATCCAGAAATACGGAAAGGTTGAAGCGGTATTGGGATTGGTTCTGTTCGATTCAGCCAACACCGCAACCAATCTGGCGGAGAAAGTCGCCTTTCTTGAAAGCAAGCTTCAGCGGTTCCAAAAGGAGCTGTCGGCCCTGCACACAACCCGCTATCGTTTCGGGGATATCATCGGCATCAGCAAAAGCATTCTTCAAGCGCGCGCCGAAGCAATGCACGCAGCATCAAACCATCTCCCCGTACTGATCACCGGCGAGTCGGGAACCGGAAAGGAGCTCTTTGCCCATGCCATCCATCAAGCCAGCGCTCGCAGCGCCTATCCTTTTGTCCGATTTAACTGCGCAGCGATGCCCAGGGAGCTTCTCGAATCGGAATTGTTCGGCTACGAGTGCGGTATTCGGCATTTTGTTTATGGTCCTGGTGGCCGGGGCCGGAATGCTCATGGAAAACCCTCCCGAGCCGGACGACGATAGAGCCCGTCGGCCATTTCGGGTCTTTTCGGTGGTGGGAAGCGGGGTCTTCTGGGTATTGTATCTGGCAACGGGGGTCTTGTCTCTGGCCGGAAAAAAAGAGAGGGGGCGGGTCTAACTAGTCTGCAGCCGCGCGGCCACCGATGCCACCCGGCGGCCGATGTTCCTGGCCGTGTCGAGCCCGAAGGCGTCTTTCTGAAAACCCTCCGGGTGGCCGCTCCAAATCGTTCCACCGAAATGAAACGTGTTGTATCCGTCTCCCACCAGGATCATGTCCTGAATGAGCATGGCGGCGTGAACCGCAAATATCGTGGTCTCCTGGCCGCCGTGGCGAAATCCGCCGACGGCGATCACCCCGCCGACCTTGTCCCGGAGCAGACTTCCGTTTCTGCGCAGCATGACGCATCTGTCCAGAAAGGCCTTGGCCTGGGAGGTCATCGAACCGAAATAGACCGGTGTGGCAATGATCAGACCGGCGACTTCAGGATCGGTGAGGATCGGCAGCAGCTTCGGAAAGTCGTCTTCCTGGCTGCATTCGAGTGTCTTGTTGCAGGTTCCGCAGGCGATGCAGCCGCGGATGTCCTTCTTGGCAAGATCGATACAGACGGTCTCAACGCTTTCGAATTCCTTCGATATGGTTTCCAGGCAGGCATCCAAAGCAAAACGGGTGGATTGACCGGATCGAGGGCTGCATGCGACTCCGACGATTTTCACAGGCATGGTTACTCCTCCTTGAGAAGCAGCGAGGCGCTGGAGGCCTTCGATCACGCCATCGGCGAAAACACCGAACTGGCCGAAGCGTACCTGTTTCGGGGCCTGTGCCACTACAAGCTCGGATGCTTTCGCCAGGCCGCCGCGGACATGGATGCGGCCACCTTGCTCGGCTGCAAGGACGCCCAGCTCTGGAGCCGCTTCAGCCCCCGGAATGTCGACGCCGAAGAATGAGCCAGGCAGTTCAGACACCCTCATAGCAGAGGTTTTGGGGATGATGCTACACGCATGATTTCCTGAAAAGCGCTCCGGGCCGGATCGATTTCTACCGACCCGGAGCAACTGGCGGTTGAACATTACTTTTCAATAATGATTTTCATAATCGCCGTTTTCAACGACACCTTCCGGGGGCAGGCCGGAGCCGACCTCATCCTGCGTTCTTGAGTACGAGTCTATTTCTTCGGCCCACTGCTTGGCATCCTGCTCATTTAGGAATGCGTGCCAGGTAGGAAATTGATCTCTCCTTATATCCAAGCAGTGGAATCGTACGAAATTTGGTAATGTATGGGTCCACACCCAATAGCGGTCAATGCCTCGAATTCAAAAAGTAGAATTGGGCAATCCGCCGCCCTCGGTATAGTGGATGGTTCACAAGCCGGTGGTGGGGCGGCGGCGGCCGAAACGCGCCTCGCAGGGGGCATTTTTCGTGACGTGCCGTTCGAGTTTCTTGCACCAGATCGACTGCCAGGTGCGGCAGCTTCCGTCCAGGGCATCGGTTCTGGCAAAATCGGCGTGTCCGCAGCGCAGGTCGCAAAACCGAATCCGGCTGGAGGTCACGCCGGCGTTGGGTTGTTTCGATTTCTTGGCCATGGGGAAATGCGTTGTCGAAAAGCCAGGAGTCTGCCCAGCCGTCCCGTTCTCTGAACGGGATTTGATCAATACTGAAACTTCCCCCGAAGCCTCTGCCGATGTAGTGAACGGCCTCCGTGCCGTTCATGAAGGCACGACACGGAGGTCGTGCCCTACGAAAAACCTCGGCTTGGAGCAAAGTTTCACATGAGAAGCCACCTTAAAAAAATCCAGCCGCCAAACAACCAAACGCTAAAATCCAAACGCCGTTTTCCTATTCGAACAGGTCCGGCTCCAGCTTCCGCTGCCGGACGTGGTCCGTCACCGCCTCGATGAAGGCTTCCCGGGCGACCCCGTATTTGACTGTTCCATCCAGAGTCCGCACCGCCAGCGTACCGGCTTCTTTTTCCTTGGCGCCGACGGTCAGCATCAGTGGGATATTCTGGAGCTGGGCCTCCCGAATCTTCTTGTTCAGGCTCTCGCTGCGGTCGTCAACCTCGGTGCGAAGCCCGGCCTCGGCAAAGATGCCGCTCACCTGCCGGGCGTAGGAGACCAGTTCGTCGTTGATGGGAAGCAGCACGGCCTGCACCGGCGCCATCCAGAGGGGAAACTTGCCGGCAAAATGCTCCACCAGGATGCCCATGAACCGTTCGATGGACCCGTACACCGTCCGGTGGATCATGATCGGCCGGCGCCGTTCGTTGTCCCGGTCGACGTAGGTCAAATCGAACCGCTCGGGAAGGGACATGTCCAACTGGATCGTGCCGCACTGCCAGGTCCGGCCCAGGGCGTCGCGGATATGAAAGTCGATCTTCGGCCCGTAAAAGGCGCCGTCGCCCTCGTTGACCTGGTAGGGCTGGCCGTAGGCCTCCAGCGCCGAACGGAGCCCCTCGGTGGCCTGCGCCCACTGTTCGTCGGTCCCGATCGATTTTTCGGGCCGGGTGGACAGCTCCAGGTGAAAACCGAGGCCGAAGGTGTGATAGATCCGCTCCTCGAGTCGGAGCAGATCGAGGATCTCTTTCTGGATCCGATCCGGCATCATGAACAGGTGGGCGTCGTCCTGGTGAAACGCCCGGACCCGGAACAGGCCGGATAGCACCCCGGAAAGCTCGTGGCGGTGAACCAGCCCGATCTCGGCGGCCCGGATCGGCAGCTCGCGATAGGAATGGGGGCGGCTTCTGTACAGGAGCATTCCTCCCGGGCAGTTCATCGGCTTGATGGCGTACTCTTCATCGTCCACGGCCGTGGTGTACATGTTTTCCCGGTAGTTTTCCCAATGCCCGCTTCGCTCCCACAAGACCCGCTTGAGAATGATGGGCGTCTTGGTCTCCACGTATCCTGCGGCCCGGTGCTCGACCCGCCAGTAGTCGAGAAGCATGTTCCAGACAACCATCCCCTTGGGGTGGATGAAGGCCATCCCCGGGGCCTCGTCGTGAAAGCTGAACAGGTCCTGGGCCTCGCCGATCTTCCGATGGTTGCGTCGTTTGGCTTCCTCTAGAAAGTGCAGGTATTCGTCGAGCTCTTTTTTGTTGAAAAACGCCGTGCCGTAGACCCGCTGGAGCTGGGCCTTGCTCTGGTCCGCCCGCCAGTAGGCGCCGGAGACCTTCATCAGCTTGATCGCCTTGATAAACCCGGTGTGCGGCAGATGCGGCCCCCGGCAAAGATCGGTAAACTCCCCCTGGTTGTAAAACGAGATGGTGCCGTCGGGAAGATCCTCGATCATTTCCAGCTTATAGGGCTCGTCTCGGTAAAATTCCTCGGCCTTCTGCTTGGAGACTTCCTGGCGGCGGATCGGTATTTTCTCTTTGACGATCTTTGCGATTTCGGCCTCGATTTTCGGAAAATCGTCTTCGGAAAGGGGCTCCATGTCGATGTCGTAGTAAAATCCGCCCTCCACCACGGGGCCGATGGTCAACTTGGCATCCGGATAGAGCCGCAAAATGGCCTGGGCCATCACGTGGGCGGCGCTGTGGCGTAAAATCTTCAGGGCCTCCGGATCCTTGACCGTGATCAACCGGACCCTGGCGTCCTCGTCGATGGTCCAGTAAAGATCGACGAGACGGCCGTCGACCTCCATCGCCACCGCGTTTCGGGCGAGCCCTTCGCTGATGCTCCGGGCCACATCCTCGCCGGTGACAGGCGGCTCAAACGACTTTATACTTCCGTCTGGAAATGTTATCTGGATCATAAAATTGCTCCGCAATTTTATGTAGCAGCGGCTGCGCCGCTTGGTTCAGATAAAAAAATACACTGTTGTTTTTGCCGGAAATTGCAACAATCATCGTTGCATCGTAATTGTTATTGCCTGTTGAAAGCCCTTTTATTACTTTCTGTTTCATGCGCAGCCTGAAACAAAAAATTAAGGTAGGTGATATGCCGAAAGCGGTCAAGGAAAAAGTCCAAGCGTCTCATGCGGACGGATTTCATTTCATCGCGTCCGAAGCCGAGTTGAACGAGACGGTCGACCGGCTGAAAAAAGCCGATCGGATCGCCTGTGACATCGAGGCCGATTCCATGTACCACTACCAGGAAAAGGTCTGCCTGATTCAGGTTGCCGCAGGCGGCGAGGTGTTTATCATCGATCCCCTTCCGGTCCGGAAAACTGAGATTTTCCGGCGGCTCTTTTCGACCCCGACTCCCAAAAAGATCTTTCACGGGGCCGATTACGACATTCGAAGCCTGTACCGGGATTATTCGGTGGAAATGGCAGGGCTGTTCGATACCCAGATAGCGGCCCGGTTCTTGGGGATTCAGGAGACGGGGTTGGAATCGCTGCTGAACCGGTTTTTCGATCTGAAGCTGGACAAGAAATTTCAAAAAAAGGACTGGTCCCGCCGCCCGCTGCCGGAGGAAATGGTCGCCTATGCCGCAGAAGACGTAGCCCACCTGCTGCCGCTGGCCGACCTTTTAGAAGCCAGGCTGGCCGCCCTTGGCCGTCTGTCCTGGGTCGAAGAAGAGTGCGAAATTCTCAACGGGGTCCGACCCGCCGACGAAAACGGTGCGCCGTTGTTTCTGCGGTTCAAGGGTGCAGGACGTCTCCGTCCGCGAGAGCTTGCCGTTCTCGAAGCCATCCTTCAATACCGGAAACAGGTGGCCAAGGCCAAGGACCGGCCGTTTTTCAAAACCTTCAGCAACCGCTCGATGCTGGATTTGGCCAAGACCCGCCCCCGGACGCTGAAAAATCTCAAAAACAGCAACACATTGAGCGAACGGCAAATTCAAATGTACGGGACCGATCTTGTCGAGGCCTTCGAGGAGGCAATGAACATCCCCGAGCAGGATCTGCCGGTCTATCCCCGAAAAAAGCCGCCCCCGATGCATCCTTCGGTCCCCAAGCGCGTGCGGGCTCTTCGCATCTGGCGGGACCGACGCGCCGGACAACTGGATCTGGATCCGTCGGTTCTTCTGACCAAATCGCTGATGACCGCCGTGGCCGTGCTCAATCCCCAAGACCCGGAAGCGCTGGAGCAGATTCCCGAAATGAGAAAATGGCAGCGCGAGGAATTCGGCAGCGACATCGTTTCGGCGCTGAAAGGGGGCCGCTGATGGAAGAACGGATCCAATTGGTTTCCAATGGACTGTACCTGGACGGGCTGATCGAGACCGCAGCCGGTGCCAGGGGGGCGGTGCTGACTCATCCCCACCCCCTCTATGGCGGAGACATGTACAACCCGGTGGTGGAGTGTCTCCAGCAGGCCTACCGCAGCAAGGGTTTTACGACGCTCCGGTTCAACTTCCGAGGCGCAGGCAAAAGCGAGGGAAGCCACGACGACGGCGCCGGAGAGCAGCAGGATGTGATTGCCGCCATTGGTTTTCTGGCCGAACAGGGGATCGAAAACATCGACCTGGCCGGCTACAGCTTCGGCGCCTGGGTCAACGCCCACACCGCGACAAAAACCGGACAGATTGCAAGAACAGTCATGGTGTCGCCGCCGGTGGCTTTCATGGATTTTTCCAAGGCAGGCTCACAGCCCAGCCTTTCCCTGGTGGTCACTGGAGACCAGGATGAAATCGCCCCGGCCGAAGAGATTCGAAAAATGCTTCCTGCATGGAACCCGCATGCCGCCTTTGAAATCATCGAAGCTGCTGACCATTTTTACTGGAGCCACCTGGACGTCCTCCGTGAGGTGCTCGAACGGCATATCCGCAAGGCCGGGCCGGTTAGATTTTCCTGAGCGCTATATACTGCGGGGAGGCTGGGAGGCTCGGAAGCTGGGATGCCGTTAAATGCTTAAAGCAAAAGAAAGCAAGGAAAGAAACTCCGGGGGAGGCTTGGTGGCCGTCGCAGGCAGCAGGTTTTAAGCAAGATAGCAGGTATTGGCCATTGGAATGCGATCTGATGTTTCTGTATGCGCGCCTCCCAGCCTCCAAACTTCCCAGCTTTCCAGCGGCGAGAAATGCCTTTTTCTTGACAAATGGTCGATCTCGCTGATTGTATGCGGAGACACCCCAACGGAATCAAAGGAGTCTTATCGCCATGTTGAAGGTCGGTTTTGTCGGATGGCGGGGCATGGTCGGCTCGGTGCTCATGGAGCGCATGATCAGCGAGGACGATTTTGGCGGTTTTTCGCCCCTGTTCTTTTCCACCTCCCAGATCGGCGCTGCCGCCCCCGACGTCGGCATCGACGCACCGCCCGTTGAAAACGCCAACGACCCGAAGCGCCTGGCCGGCATGGACATCATCGTCTCGTGCCAGGGGGGCGGCTATACCGCCGAAATCCACGGGGCGCTGCGATCGGCGGGCTGGAGCGGCTACTGGATCGATGCGGCTTCGACCCTGCGGATGGAAAAAGACAGCGTCATCGTCCTGGATCCGGTCAACCGGCAAGTCATCGACCGCGCCCTGGCAGACGGCGTCAGGAACTACATCGGAGGCAACTGCACGGTTTCGCTGATGCTGATGGCATTGGGCGGGCTTTTTGAAAAGGACCTGATCGAGTGGCTCACCTCCATGACGTACCAGGCCGCATCCGGCGCCGGCGCCAACAACATGCGCGAACTGGTGGCCCAGATGACGGGCATCGGAGAAGCGGCATCTCCCATGCTGGCCGACGGAACCTCGACGATCCTCGCCCTCGACCGGAAGGTGGCCGACGTTCTCCGCTCCGGGCATATCCCGACGCAATTTTTCGGCGCCCCGCTGGCCGCCAGCCTCATTCCCTGGATCGACCGGGCCATGGAAAACGGCCAGACAAAGGAAGAATGGAAGGGGTTTGCGGAGACCAACAAAATCATCGGCCGGCAGGAAAATCCGATTCCGATCGACGGCCAGTGCGTCCGTATCGGATCGATGCGCTGTCACAGCCAGGCGTTTACCATCAAGCTGAAAAAAGATCCTCCGATCGACGAGATCGAGGCGATCATCGCCGGCCACAACGACTGGGTGCAGGTCATTGAAAACGAGAAGAAAGCCACCCTGGCCGGGCTCACCCCGGCGGCGGTCTCCGGCACCTTGACCGTGCCGGTGGGGCGGATTCGGAAACTGAACACCGGCCCCGGCTTTCTGACCGCCTTTACCGTCGGAGACCAGCTCCTGTGGGGCGCGGCCGAACCGCTTCGCCGGATGCTGCGGATCCTTCTATCCCATTTTGGATGATAATTCATCGCCGCCCTGTTGGGATTTGGCCTCCCGTCAACCAGCGGCAGTTCCGATTTTTTCTTTATGATTACAAATGAAACGCCCGGCCAGAATTTAGTCGGGCGTTTCATTTGACCGTGTGGCACTCGTAAAACAGGGCATGGGGGCATTTGTCCCGGCAGTACTCGTGGTCGAGCCCTGCAAAAAGCCGAGTGATTGCCTCTCCCTTGTGCTCCATCAGGCAGGAACTGTCGATCAGGCATTCTGTGTCTATCTCCTTAATAAAGCCGCTTCGATCGAACGCCGCCATCGCCGGCCGGTGGACCGCCATCATGGCCAGCCGGATCTTCCGGGTGCGAAGCTCCTCGTTGAGGGCCCGCAGTTCGTCGATTCCCGTAATGTCGATGAATCCGACGGCCTGGAAATCGAGCAGGAGAAACCGCAGCGGCGTATCGACCCTTTCCACCCGCTCCATGATGTGCTCGACCGTGTACTCGGCATTGGCAAAGAACATGGTGTTGTCGGAGCGAAGGTGCAGAATCTGCGGGCAGCTCGGCTTGTCGGTTAGGTCGGCGTTGACGAACATGTTGTGAAGCGGATCCTTGGTGATCCGGACAATGCGGGGATGCATGGTTTTCCAAAGAAAGAAGATGAGCGAGATCATCACTCCGATCAGCAGCGCGTAGTCGGGCTTGGAGACCAGGGCCAGGACAAAAACCGTCATCGCCACTGCCCCGTCGTGGCGGTTCATTTTCCACAGGGCGAACACCTCTTTGGGGTGAAACAGGAGCAGCACCGCGCTGATCACCAGGGCGGCCAGGGCCGCCCGCGGGATGTAGGTAAGCAAAGGGGTCAGAAACAGCAACGCGACCACGACGATGACGCTGGCCACCACACTGGAGATGCCGGTCTTGGCCCCGGCCGAAAAGTTGATGGCCGTCCGGGAAAAAGAGCCGGCCACCGGATAGCACTGGAAAAAGGAGCCGACCAGGTTGGCCAGCCCCTGGCCGATAAACTCTTGGTCCACGTCGACCTTCTGCTTGGTTTCCGAAGAGATCGCCTTGCCCACCGCGTATGTTTCGGCAAAGCTGACCAGGGCGATGACCACGGCCGGGCCGATCAGGGAAAATCCGATGTCCATGTCGAACAAAGGCAGCTTGAGGCCGGGAAGTCCGCCGGGGATCTTCCCGATGACCACCACGCCGGTTTCGTGCAGGTTGAAAAAATAAACGGCCGAGCCGGTCAGAACCAGAGCGATCAGTCCGGCCGGTATCTTGGGATTCATCCGTTTCAGGCCGTAGATGATGATAAAGGAAAAGATCCCGATGACGGCGGTGTGAAACTCAATCGACCCCAAGCCCCGCAGGATCTCCAGCAGCATGGGAAAAATGTACTCGTGCCTGCCCACCTGCAGCCCGAAAAGGTGCGGCAGCTGGGTGGCCGTAATGATCAGGGCGGCGGCGGCCGTAAACCCTTTGACGGCAGAATGGGAGATAAAGGCCATTACCTGCCCCATTTTAAAAATACCGACCAGCAGGTAGATCAGGCCGACCAGATGGGCGAGCAGGATGGCCATTTCCACGTAGTGCCGGCTGCCCGGCTCGGCCATCGGGGTCAATGTCGTCAACACGAGCAGACTCATGATAGCGATGGGGCCGGTGCCCATCTGGCGAAGGCTTCCCCAAAGTGCGGCGATCCA
>CAYPFH010000013.1:0-31275 GCA_964409825.1 uncultured Desulfobacterales bacterium
TCCCCGCCTTGGGTTTTGGCGGTTGGAGGGCCACGCTCCGTCGTGGCCGGTATTGAGTCATTGCTGGCAACACGGAATAGACTGCGCGCGTCCCTCCACCGGCGGGGGCGGCGGGGGAAGTTTCATATTTGATCAAATCCCGTTCGAGAAAGGGACGGCGGCGCTTGTATGAAAGCCAGGTTCCCTTGCGAAGAAAAGCGGCAGAGTCTGCAATCCTGCCGGGGGGAAGGAAATGAACGGCAGAACGATCCAAAAAACACTGCTTTTGGCTGCCGCCTGCCTGATGCTGACCGTTTTTCCGGGTCGCGGTGCGTGTGAAGAAACCTACCGCTTCGATCGGATGTGGCCGATGCTGAATCAGCCACGGTACTTCCTGTGGCCTTCGGGCGTCACCGTCGACCGCACCGGAAACGTCTTCGTGGCCGACACCTGGAACGACCGCATACAGAAGTTCAGCCCGGACGGGCGGTTCATCTTCAAATGGGGGTCGCCTGGTGACGGTCCCGGTCAGTTCAATTCGCCCGTAGATGTTGCCGTGGCCGAAAGTGGAGACATCTATGTGGCGGACCAGGCCAACGACCGGATTCAGCGCTTCGGCCCGGACGGCGCCCCGGTCGATCTCTGGGGAAGCGAAGGCGGAGGCCCGGGACAATTCAGCGCTCCCTCGGGTGTGGACGTGGATGCCGCCGGATGCGTCTACGTGGCCGATTCTTACAACGACCGAATCCAGAAATTCGATGCGGACGGCAATTTTCTTCGCGCGTGGGGATCGGCGGGCACGGCCGACGGCATGTTCGACGCGCCGGCAGACCTGGCCGTGGACGGCGCCGGAAACGTCTATGTGGCCGACAACGGCAATAAAAGAATCCAGAAGCTCGATTCCGAAGGCAATTTCATTCTATCCTGGGGCGAGGAGGTGGACGACAGCGTCCAGTTCGAAGGGATCGCCGGAATTGAGATCGACGGATCCGGCACTGTCTACGTTTCCGACAACCGCGGCGACCAGGTGCTGAAGTTTTCCGCCGAAGGCTCGTTTCTCGGGGCCTGGGGACAGAGCGGACGGGGAGAGGGTCAGCTCGATTCCCTCTCGGGGATCTCGGTGGACGACAGCGGAAACGTCTACATCGCAGAATACTACAACGAGCGCGTCCAGAAGTTCAGCAACGACGGGGTTTTTCTGGACAGGTGGTCGAGTGCGGGCCAACAGGCGGGCTACTTCTGGAACCCCACCGGAATCGCCAGGGATGCAGCGGGCAACGTTTACGTGGCCGATGCCAAGAACCAGCGCATACAGAAATTCGATGCGACCGGAAATTTTCTGACCCAGTGGGGGGAGAAAGGGACCGGGGACGGCCAGTTCACCACGCCGGGCGGCGTTGCCATTGATGGGGACGGCAATGTCCATGTCGTGGATACGGACAACAACTGCATCCAGAAGTTCACTCCAGAGGGCACATTTCTGAAACGGTACGGCGACCTCAACCACGCTTACGGGATCGCCATCGATGTCGATGGAAACCTGTTGGTGACCGACTCCTACGACGACCGCATCCTGAAGTTCAGCCCGAATGGCGATCTTCTGGCCGAATGGGGCGAATACGGCCAGGCACCGGGCCAGATCGCGATTCCCTGGGGGATCGCCGTCGACGGGACCGGCAATATCTACGTGGTGGAAAAGGCCAACAACCGGGTCCAGAAGTTCGACCCGGCCGGCAATTCCCTGGCGGTCTGGGGCGCGGAAGGGACCGGGGAAGGGGAGTTCCAGATGCCGATGGGCGTCGCCGTGGACGACAGCGGCGCCGTATACGTAGCGGACATCTTCAACCACCGGATTCAGAAGTTTACCGCGGACGGAGATTTTGTCACCGCGTTGGGCGCCTTCGGCTCCGACCCCGGTCAGCTCGACTGGCCCCAGTTCCTGTGCATCGACCCTGCCGGAAAAATCTATATCACCGATTCTGGCAACAACCGGGTTCAGGTGTTTCGGCCGGCCATGCCCTCAGACCAGAACATGAAGGCCGTCATCGTTGCCGGCGGCGGTACTTTTCCGGGAAACCACCTCTGGGACGCCACCCGGATGTGCGCCCATTTCGCCTATCGCACCCTCACTTATCAAGGGTTTTCAAAGGAGAGGATCCATTTCCTGAGCTGGGATCAACATCTCGATCTGGACAACAACGGGCTCTTGGACGATGTCGATGGAACACCGGATGCATCGAATCTGGCCGTGGCCCTCACCGGCTGGGCCGCCGATGCCGAAGACGTTTTCCTTTACCTGGTCGACCACGGAGGCGAAGGCACCTTTCGGCTGGGAGGAGAGGAGATTCTGACCGCCGCCGAGCTTTCCGCCTGGCTCGGTCAGCTTCAGGATGCCATCCCGGGAAAAATCATCGTGGTTTACGACGCGTGCGAGTCGGGGAGTTTTCTATCCGCTCTGGTACCGCCGGCCGGACGGGAGCGGATCGTCGTCACCAGCGCATCCACTGACCAAAGCGCTTATTTTATCTCCCACGGGACGATCTCTTTTTCGGCATTTTTCTGGACGGCCATCTTCAACGGCGCCGATGTAAAAGAGGCGTTTGACCGGGCCGAAGACGCCATATCCGCAACCACTTCCTTTCAGCAGCCGCTGCTCGACGACAACGGCAACGGCCTGGGCAGCGACGACGAAGACGGGCTGCTGGCTGCGGCAACGTTTATCGGAAACGGACCGGTCCTGCAGCGGGCCGCTCCGGAAATCGCCGCCGTCTCCACCGATCCTGCGGCGCTAAACGGTGCTGCCTCCGCGCGGATCACCGCAGGCGGCGTTTCCGACGCCCAGGGGGTTTCCAGGGTCTGGTGCGTGATCCGACCGCCGGAATTCAACGCCGGATCCGCGGACAATCCGGTTCAAGAACTTCCATTCATCGATCTGCTGCCCCAGGGCGGCGGCACCTACGAAGGGGTGTACGACGGCTTTACCCTGGAGGGGACCTACCATTTGTCCGTCTACGCCCAGGACCGGGAGGGGAACACCTCGATTCCCGAAACCGTCGCCCTGACGGTGGGAAACCCCTTGCGGCGGCGGGCGGTGCTGGTAGGCGGCGGAAGCCAAAATCCCGGCCGGCCCGCCGTGGAACAGTGCCTGCTTCATGCCTATGAAGCCCTGCGGTTCCAGGGCTACGCCGACGAGGACATCTATCTATTGAGCGCAACCGCCTTTCTGTCCGCTGTGGACGGCAGCGCCACGAAAACCAACCTCGATTTTGCCCTGAACCAGTGGATATCGGCAGGAACCCGGGAGCTGCATGTCTATCTGGTGGGGGCAGTCGAACCGGATTTGTTTCACCTGAGCAGCACCGAGAGCATCACCGCCGCCGAACTCGACGGCCGCCTCGACAGCCTCCAGGACGACATCCCGGGCATGGTGAGCGTCGTTGTAGAAGGGCCCCAAGCCGGCGGCTTTATCCGGAGGCTGCTTCCGTCCGCCGGAAAAGAACGGATTTTGATCGCCAGCGCCGCTCCGGACCAGGCCGCTTATTTTCTGGATGACGGTTCCCTTTCTTTTTCCCGGTATTTCTGGAGCCGTGTCCTGAATGGCGCCACTTTCAAGGAAGCGTTCGATCACGCCCGGACGGCGGCGCAATTTTGCTTCCGCGATCAGACGCCCCAGCTCGATGACAACGGCAACGGGGCGGCAAACGAAAAATGGGACGGCGCCATTGCGGCCCGAAATACCCTGGGCGCCGGCATCCTGCTTGCCGGAGACGATCCGCTGATCGGTGCGGTGAGCCCGGCGCAGGAACTTGTCGGAGAGACCTCGGCAGCGATCTGGGCGGAAAACGTCACCTGTACCGGCGCCATCGAGCGGGTGTGGGCCGTCGTTTTCCCGCCAGCAAAGCATCCGCAGCTTCCCGGGCAGGCGGTGTCGGGGGCGTTCGAAATCGATCTGGCATACGATCCTGGGTCAGGACGCTACGAAGGGGTGATCGACGATGTCTCCTGTTTCGGGGACTATTCCATTTCCGTGTTTGCCGTGGATGTCGACGGTGCGTTGTCTTTGCCGGCGTCGACCGCCGTTCACCAGAAAGCCGGGCCCGATGTTTTTGAAACCGACGACAGCCCGGCAGACGCCGGGCCGGTCATCGTCGATGCCGCAGAAGCCCAGCATCGGAATTTTCACGACGACGGCGACAAGGATTGGATTCGGTTTTACGCAAAGGCCGGCGAGATCTATGAAATCGTTACGGAAAACCTTGGAGACGACTGCGACACGGTCGTTCAGGTATTCGACACCGACGGTGTTACCCCCCTGACCGATCTGGCCCAATTTGGCGACAACAACGGCTTCGGCGTCGGCGAATCGATTCCATGGTCATGTCCGACAAACGGGATTTATTATATCCGGATCACTCATGCAGACCCCTCCGCATTCGGCCCTGCCTGCCGGTATGATTTTCGGGTCAACAACACCAAAGCAGATTATCCCGGATTGGTATATGGGCGGGTGGTCGATGCCGCCGGTAGAGGAATCGCCGGCGGCAAGGTCCACTCCGACTTAGGCGGTGATGCCGCGCTCACCTTCACGGACGGATACTTTTGCATGAGCCTGCCGGCTGTCACTCATTCGATTACCGCCGATGCGCCTGCATTTTCTCAGGCGGTTCAAACCGGCATCAACCTTACCTCAACCATTCACCGTGTCCTCAATTTTGCCCTGGCCGGTCCTGCGCCGGGAAATGTGGACGGGGATGCAGCGCTGACCCTTGCCGATGCAATTTCTTTATTAAAGATTGCTGCCAGGATCGACACCGCTGAATCTGTTGATATCTCGGCGGATGTCGATGGTGACAGCAGGCTCGGCTTGCCGGAAGCTCTTTATGTGATCCAGCATGTTGCAGATAGACGGTAAGTGAAAGTTTTTTTGGATATTTCGTGTCTATTTGAGCAGGATCAAAAAAGAGAGATCTTTCCGAACGACAAAAGATGAAAAAGAGCGCCGTCATAGCGGCTTTGGTCGCGGCCTTTTTCACCGGGCTCTGTTTGGCCGGCATCGCCGGTGCCGATACGGAAGTTCTCGGCTACGTCGATACAGAGACCTGGATGTTGACCGAAAGCCCGTACATCGTGACCGGAAACGTGATCGTCAATCCGGACGGGGTGCTTACCATCGAACCCGGCGTGGTCATCCGTTTCGATGGCGGGTATTCCCTGAAGGTGGAGGGGGAGCTGGTCGCCCGCGGCACGGAAGCTCAGCCGATCCGGTTCACCTCGAATTTGCCGTCTCCTTCGCCGGGAGACTGGGGATTCATCCTGTTTGCCGATACCAGCACCGACGCGACTTATGACGCCGAAGGCAACTACACCGGCGGATCGATCCTGGAGCACTGCATTGTCGAATATGCCGGCGGGCTCGATGTGACATACAACGGGGCGGTACGGGCGTTAGATGCCCACCCGATGATCAACCGCAGCACCGTTCGACACAATTCGGCCACCGGAATTTATGCACGCGGAGATGGAACGTTTCGGATCACCGGCTGCACCGTGTCAGACAACCACGCTCCCCAGCAGGGCTGGGGGATCTATGATCCGGGGGGCGGGATATCCGTTAACGGGGGGACAATGGTTGACATTTCCGGCAACTGGATCGGCGCAAACACCACGATCCGCAACGGCGGCGGGATCAAATGCCACAGCGAGCATGGCACCCAGGCCGTGATCTCTTCCAACACAGTGGTTGAAAATTCGGCCTCCGTTGACGGCGGCGGTATTTACACCAACGGGTACAGCGGTGGTTCGGTGACGATCACCGGCAATGTCATCGAAGGAAATGCGGCCCAGAAAGGCGGCGGGATTCGCACCTACCAAGGAGAGGCGACGATCACCGGCAACCTGATTCGAACCAATTCGGCAGACCAGGGCGGGGGCATTTTTTACCGGCAGAGCATCGGGGCCATTTCCGGCAATTTGATCCTTCGAAATACCGCCGAAAACGGGGGTGGAATCTACACGCTATACGGCGATACCATAATCGACCACAACATCGTCAGTGCAAACGAGGCGTTGAACAGCTCCCCCTACGACTATTGCACGGCGGATGCGGGCTGCGGCGGGGGCGGGATCTTTTGCGCCAGTTCAGCGACCATCGAGGCAAATACGATCCACGCAAACACCGCACCAAACGCATCGGCCGTCCGCTGGTATGCCGATGTTTGGACCCCCGAACCTGCGTTTTCGACCAACGCCATTTCAGCCAACTTTGCCGGTGCGGCATCGCCCACCGCTTCTGTCTATGTCGGCGACGGTTCCAGCAATGCTCGGACATGCCCGTTTCACGGCAACAATTTGCTCGGAAACACCGCCACCTATGCCCTGTGGAATCACAACAGCGAAGTGACGAACATCGATGCTGCAGACACCTGGTGGGGGACCGCCGTCGAAAGCGAGGTGCTGGACACGATCTACGACGGCATCGATGACGGCTCATTGGGGCTCGTCTATTATTTGCCCTACCTCACCGCGCCGGATTCCGCCGCACCGATTTCCCCGCCGGCCAATTTGGCGGCAACCGTCAGCGGCATCGATGTTCACCTGTCCTGGACCGCCAATCCGGAACCGGACCTGGCCGGCTACCGGGTTTACTGGGACTCGGACGCCGGATTTCCCTATGCCAACACGATCGACGTGGGAAATGTGACTTCCCATGTTCTGCAGGACATGCCTCAGGGGGCATATATTACGGTGACTGCCTATGACGACGGTGTGACCCCCGCCTTGGCCGGTGACAACCCGGCCACGCTGATCAACGAAAACCAGACCCAGGGAAACGAAAGCTGGTTCAGCGATGAATTTTTGGTGGATCAGCCCGGTATCGTCGTGGAAGGGGGTGCCCCATACTGCAATGCCGAAGATGTATCGGTTTCCCTTTCTTTCCGTCACCCGGACGGCGTGGCCGCCTACTTGGCGTCAGAAAGTGAAACGACACCGGCGGAGACCGATCCGGGATGGGTGGCGATCACCCTGGTTGCCGACTACGCGGATTCGGTCCCTTTTACGCTGAGCAGCGGAGATGGGCAAAAAACCGTGCATGTCTGGTTCAAAAGCAGCCTCGGCAGCATCTCGCTGCCAAACAGTGATGAGATTATCTTGGATACCACCGCACCCGCAGGTTCGCTGGGCATCAACAGCGGCGATACCTTGACCGTAGACCGGTCGGTCATGCTTCATCTCAACGCAAGCGACGCAGAAGGGGTAGACGCCTGGTATGTTTCGGAAGCCTCGACCCCGCCGGCTGCCGAGTCCCCCGGTTGGACTGCCGTCGCACCCGCTTCAGGCTTCAGCGCAGATATTGGGTTTGTATTGAGTGAAGGCGACGGCGTAAAGATGGTATACACTTGGTTCCAGGATGCGGCCGGAAATGTGTCGCCTGCCGCCGGCGATGACATCATACTCGACACCGAACCACCTTCCGGCGGACTGTCCATTGCCGGGGGGGCGGGGGCGATCAATGCACCGGTGGCGGCCATCGATGTTTCGGCATCCGATGCCGGAAGCGGCGGAATCCAGATGGCCTTCAGCAACGACGGGGAAAATTTCTCCCCCTGGGAGGCCTATCAAGCCCAAAAGAGCTGGACGCTTTCGGCAGGGGATGGTTCCAAAACCGTCTATGTAAAATTCAAAGATGCGGCGGGCTTCGAGTCTGCGCCTTTTTCCGACGACATTCTTTTCGATACCCAGCCGCCGGTGCCGATCATCACGCTGCCGCTGGACGGCGAATATGTGACCTCCCTTCTTGCCCTTGCCGGGACCGCAGAGGACGCTTTTCCGAGCTCCGGTCTTTCCGGTGTCGAAATCCAGGTGACCGACGGCAGCGTGTACTTGCGGCCCAACGGCACCTGGGGAGCCGAGGAGATTTTCTTCACACCGGACGGGGGCACCTTTTCTTCCTGGAATCACGATACCAACGCGGTGCAGTGGGTGGTCGACAACCGCTACACCA
Organism: uncultured Desulfobacterales bacterium; assembly: GCA_964409825.1. Classification (GTDB taxonomy): domain Bacteria; phylum Desulfobacterota; class Desulfobacteria; order Desulfobacterales; family CAFBRK01; genus JAIPEL01. The sequence continues at coordinate 7,982 of CAYPFH010000013.1, forward strand.
TCACGGCCCGGGCCATGGATTTTGCCGGAAACATGGGGGCGGCGACCGCCCAGGTCACCTACGGCATCGAGCGCGACTCGTCGACCATATCCTGCCAGCTTTCCCAAAGCAGCCTGATTTTAGGGGAATTTTTCACCGTCGCCGGCCGGATCGACCCGGCGTTGACCGAAGGCGGCGCCTTTGTGGACGTCATTTTCGATCCACCGGCGGGAAACACCGTTCATACCTCGGTGATTGCCAACGCAATGGGGGATTTTTCCTACACAGTATCTTGCGGAGACATCCACAGCGAAGGCCAGTGGACGGTACAGACTACCTGGACCGGCGACGACGCGCTGAAACCGGCCGTCAGCGCCGTCCAAACCCTCGATGTGACCCATGCCGAAGCACGGGTGACCCTGGATGCCTCTTCCCAGGCCATCAAGATGGGTGACCCGGTTTCGGTTAGCGGCAAGTTCACCCCGCAGCCGGACTGCGGCGGCGATTTGTCCGGGATACCCCTGACGCTGATCTTTACCGGCCCTCACGAAACGAAAACCTGCTCGGTAACCACCAATGACATTTGGGGGCATTTTCTCCTGGAAGGCTATGAGGGGATCGATTCGTTAGGAGACTGGACCCTTCAGACGGTCTTTTCGGGAAACAACGCCTATCTGCCCGCGGGGTCCGATTCGCTTCACCTGCGGGTGGTGGAGACCGCCGGCTATGCCGTGGTGGTTCAGGGGCGGATATCGGGCGAAGAAGGACTCGATTCCCACAACAAGACAGCCCAATTTGTATACGATACATTGATTTCACGAGGGCTTTTTCCCGAAGATATCCAATATTTCAACTATGACTTCGGAGATCCCACTCGCCCGGAAATCGATGGGATGCCCACCCGGGCCACGATCGAGGAGGCGATCACGACCTGGGCGGCCCAAAAGGTGAATGAAAGCCCGGCCAATTTTTACATCGTGCTGGTGGATCACGGACTGGAGGAGAATTTTTTCATTTACCCGGACATGATTACTTCGGCCGAACTCGGCAGCTGGCTCGACCTTTTTAGACAACAACTTCAGCCGGCGGCGATTGACCAGGAGATCATCGCCGTGCTGGGCTTCTGCCGCTCCGGCTCCTTTATCGATGATTTGACCGAGGCTCATCGGGTGATCATTGCCAGCGCGGCGGCCGACGAATCCTCTTACAAAGGGCCGCTGGACGAAGACGCAATCCGGGAAGGGGAGTACTTCGTTTCGGAATTTTTCAAGGCCGTTTCCCTGGGAAAACCGGTCAGAACCTGCTTTACCGAAGCCGTGCAGCTTACCGAGGCCTTTACGGCATCGGATGCCGCCGATTCGGCCAACGCACCGTATTATGACGATGCCCTGCAGCATCCGCTTTTAGACGACAACGGCGACGGCGTGGGCAGCAACGATCTGGATGACCCGGAGGGCGACGGCAGGCTCAGCGAAGACATTTTTATCGGGGTGAGCAGCATCACCGGAAACGACCCCGGAGATGTCCGGGTGGTTGAAACCGCCCCCACCCGGTTTCTGGCCCCGAATGTCAGCACGGCGACTTTATGGGCAAGGGTGGACGATGACAACCGCTTGCGCGCCATCTGGACCGAGATCAAGCCACCCGGGTATACGCCGGTGGATCCGATGGGTTCTGAACAGGCCGAGCTGGTGTTGAACAAAACTTACGGGATCTTGAATGCGGCCGAGCAGCGATACCAGTGGACGGATCTTGCCGGATTCGAGGTCCCCGGCACCTACCAGGTGTTTTATTTCGCCAAGGACGACCAGACGGGAAATGTCTCTCCGTTGCTGGAAACCCGGGTCTATAAAGCCCTCGGCGGCAACGAGTCGCCGGCGGAAGTGTCGCTGCTCATGCCGGAAAACGCTGCCCAGGTGCAGACGTCGGTGCTGCTTGACTGGACCGATGCGGTCGATCCAAACGGTGACAAAATAACCTACACTGTTCTGCTTTCCCGGCAAGACCCGGATTTTACCGATCCGATTCGGATCGAATGCCTGAACCAAAGCGCCGGTGTGATGGGCGCAGGGGAGGGAATCGAAGACCTTTCCACCTATTATTGGAAAGTGCAGGCCATTGATGAATACGGTGCCGTCTGCCAAAGCCCTGTGCGCACCTTCTACACCAACAACACCAACCCGGTCTGGCCCTGCTACATTCGAGGTTTTGTCTCCCATGCCCACAGCGGGGCACCTATTTCCGGTGCCCAGGTATCCGTCGGCACCGTCAATTTTCAAACAGACGCATTCGGATTTTACATCGGACAGGTGGCGGGCGGCACGTACAATATGAATGCGACGGCAACCGGCTTCGATCCGGCAACGGTGACCGATGTCTCCCTTGCTTCCGGCGGCTCGATGGCAAAGAGCTTCGCCCTTGAACCGGCTTTCATTGCGCCGGGCAACGTGAACGGAGACCATGGCGTGACCTTGGAAGACGCCATTTTATCGTTGCAGATCGTTTCCGGGGTGCCACTGCAGTCCAATCCGGCGGTTTCCGGTGACGTCAACGGAGATGCCCGAATCGGTCTCGCCGAAGCCGTGTACGTTCTGCAGGAATTGGCCGGGAGACGATAGCACTGCCGCCTTCTTGACATCGATCTCAAATCAACACTGATGAAATCGTAAAAAGTCCCCGAAACCTTCGTCGCGCTTGATCTGACCTTTATAAGTATTAGAAAATACTGGATTCTCCTTCGACTTCGCTCCCCTCGACCTTGCTCGGGACAGGCAGGATGGATGATTTCACCTTGATTTCATCTTCCCTTTACGCCTAGAGTCGACCTGTATATTTTTTATGAATAAAGATATCCTTGGAGCCTGAGCCATGGAAAAAATCAATGCACTGAAGCTTCGCAATCACCTGGGCGCAGTGCTCGATCGGCTCAGTGAAACCGGAGAGCCCGTTCTGATCAGCAAGGGACGGAAGATCCGCGCGGTGCTCGTGACTCCGGAGCAGTTCGAAGCACGGTTTCTCGACTATCAGGCAGAGGCGGAAAAAAAGCGTTTTCTTAAACGGATCCGAAGACACCGGGCACCCCGGAAGGGCGGTTCAGACAGCCTTTCCGTTCTTCGGGAACTCAGGGGATACCGGCTATAAAATCGCTGACGCCAATGCGTGCTGTATTTTTGGAGGGTGCCGTTGAGCTGGATTGTCGACGCGTCGGTGGCGGTAAAGTGGTTCATCGAAGACGAGGTCCATCCGCATGCAGAAGCGGTCCTGGAAAGGCTGGCGGAGTCGCCGTCAAGTTTCGCCGTGCCCGAGCTGTTTGCCTTTGAAACCTATTCCGTCCTGATGCGGGTTCATTCCAGCGGCCTTTCCGCTTTCAACGATGGTATCATGCCGATACTGCAGGCGGGGGTTTTGCGTTATCCCATGACCCGCAGCCTGGCCAAGAGCGCTTTTGATTTCGTCGACGCGGGGCTGGCCGGCTACGACGCCTGCTATGCGGCCCTTGCAAGGCAACTGGAGTCGACGTGGCTGACATTTGACAGAAGGGCCCATGAACAGATTGAAGACGGCCGGATATCATGGTGCATCGATGCCGGTCTTCCGGGCGGCTGGCCGGAAAAGAGGTAACGGACCCCGCCGAGTCTTGGTTATTCCCACCCAGCGCAATTTTTACATGACGTGATTCCGGAGGGAAGAGATGGCCGATGAAACTTGGCTGATTCGGATTGCTCGGCATCTTGCTTTTCCTTTCGTGGGGGTTTTGCTTTTCTGGTCGATATTTTCATCTTCTGCTTCGGCGGAGGAGGCGTATCGCTTCGAGCGGATGTGGCCCGCCATCCAGCAGCCCTGGTATTTTTCCGAGCCGCCGGACGTTGCCGTCGATCGGGACGGATTCGTCTACGTGGTCGACCGCTTCAATCACCGCATTCAGAAATTCACGGCAGGCGGACAGTTCGTTACACGATGGGGGAAGCAAGGCAGCGCCGCCGGAGAACTTTCGTTTCCAGACGCGGCATGCGTGGACCTTGACGGAAGCGTGTACGTCATCGACGGCGGCAACAACCGGATTCAAAAATACGGTCCGGACGGCCGCTTTCTTCTCCAATGGGGAACGGAAGGCTCTGCTGCAGGGGCGTTTCTCCATCCATCGGGAATCGACGTCGACAGCGAGGGAAACGTCTACGTGGCGGACCGGGGAAACGACCGCATTCAAAAATTTTCCCCCAGCGGGGCCTACCTGGCGGGCTGGGGGGAGGCCGGGTCCGATATCGGTCAGTTCGATTCCCCTTCCGATGTGGCGGTCGACCGGCAAGGCGGAATCTGGGTGGCCGACTCCGGGAACCAACGGGTTCAAAAGTTTACCTCCGAAGGAGAATATGCCGGCGGTTGGGGAAAAGAGGTGCCCCTGGAAAACGGCGCGGAGTACTGGCGGCCGCAAACCCTGGCCCTGGATCCGGAAGGAAATCTCTACATCTTTGACAGCAGCACCCAGCGGATTCTGAATTTTTCGAAAACCGGGGATTATCTTCGACAGTTCGGAAAAGAAGGCAGCGGCGGAGACGGTGAGTTCATGTCCGGAAGCGGAAACGGCATGGCGGTCGGAAAAGACGGCACCGTATACGCGGCGGACACCGCGGCCGATCGGATCCACCTGTTTACCCCGGACGGTGTTTTCAAGGGCAAGTGGGGAAGTATCGGCAATGGTGAAGGAGAGTTCGGCGTCTACGCCCCTTCTGCCATCGGCATCGGGCCGGACGGTTCGGTCTACACCATCGAATGGTTCAACCGGGAGCAGGTTCAGAAATTTTCCCCCGATGGCCTGTTTCTCACCCGGTGGGGAAAGGAGGCCGTTTTAAACGGGGGATTCGATTTCAACAGCGCCTCCGGAATCGGTGTGGATTCTACCGGAAGGGTGTTCGTTGCGGATCGATTGAATCACCGGATCATCGTCTTTTCGGCCGACGGCAGCTATCTGTTTTCCTGGGGGGAGAAGGGGGACCAGGCGGGAGAGTTCAACGGCCCGCGGGACATCGCGGCGAGTCCCGACGGCAGCCTCTACGTGGTCGATGAATTCAACGCGCGGGTCCAGAAGTTTACGGCCGAAGGAAATTTCCTGCTGGAATGGGGGAGCTTCGGGTTCGGGCAGGGCCAGTTCGAGTATCCGGCCGCCGTGGCGGTCGGCCCCACCGGTGTCGTTTACGTGTCCGACGACCTGCAAAAGCGGGTTCAGCGCTTCACGGACCAGGGCGTTTTTCTCGGGGAGTGGGGCTACGAGGGACTGGGAATCGGCGACGGTGGTTTTGCCTTCGACGCCACCATGGATCTTGCCGTGGATGAGGACGGCAATGTCTATGTGGCCGACACCGGAAATGCCTGCATCCAGGTCTTCGACCCGGAGGGCAACTTCCTTGGCGCCTTCGGAAACAAGGGCTCGGATGTCGGCCAGTTCCTCTATCCCGAAGGCGTTGCGGCCGGTCCGGACGACAGGATTTGCGTGATCGATTCCGGCAATCACCGGGTCCAGTGCTTTCAGAAGATGGTGCTCGACAGCCGAAGCAAGGCGATCGTGGTTGCCGGCGGCGGTCCTTTTCCCGGGAACAATCTTTGGGATGCTACGCAGGCCAATGCCAACTTCGCCTACCGGACCCTCCGCTACCAGGGGTATGCCAAAGAAGACATCCACTATCTGAGCGCAAACACCGACATGGACCTGGACGGCAACGGATTCGCCGACGATGTGGCCGGCGATGCCACCGTGGAAAACCTGGAGGCGGCGATCACCGTATGGGCAGCCGACGCAGACCGACTGATCCTCTACCTGGTGGACCATGGGGGCGATCGGACCTTTCGCATGAGCGCCGCCGAAAATCTTACCGCCGCCGATCTCGACAACTGGCTAGATCAGTTCCAGACAGCCGCCGGGGCTTCGGTGATCCTGGTCTACGACGCCTGCCGCTCCGGCAGCTTTGTGGGGGAACTGCTGCCGCCGCCGGATCGGGCCCGCATCACGCTCTCCTCCACCCGGCCGGAGGAAAGCGCCCTTTTCATCGATCAGGGGACGATCTCTTTTTCCTACTTTTTCTGGAGCCACGTGTTCAACGGAATGAGTCTGGGAGATGCCTTCACGGTCGCCGCAGACTCGCTCCAACTGACCTCGTCCGGCCAGAACCCTCAACTCGACACTGACGGTGACGGGATTGGAAACGAGGCGGCGGACGATATCATAGGTGCCCAGTCCGTTTACATCGGCAACGGGACGGCCGTGCAGGGGGCTGCGCCGGAAATCGTCGCCGTCTCTCCGTCCCGCACCATTGTCGGTGAAAATGCGGCGCCGATCGTTGCAGAGGGTGTCGCCGACCCGGACGGCGTTGTTCGGGTCTGGGCCGTGATCCGTCCCCCCTCCTACGACGTCAGCGCCACCGACAACCCCCTCAAGGGGCTTCCCTCCGTGGAGTTGGCGGCTGTGGGAGACGGCCGTCACGAAGGCGCCTACTCGGGCTTTCATACGGCAGGAACCTATACCATAGCGGTCTATGCCCAGGACCGGCTGGGAAACACCTCGGCGCCGATGCTCACCAGCGTAGTGGTCGAAAGCCCGCTGCGCAGAAGGGTGGTGATCGTTGCCGGCGGCGATCCGGCCGATGACGTCTGGCCGGCCGTGGAGGCCGCCGTCAAGGGCATTTACCAGGCGGTTCGATTCCAGGGGTACGCCGAAGAAGACATCTATTTTCTGAGCCCGAAAGTGTTTGCCGAGGGCTGGGACGGGGCGGCCACCCTTGCCAATATCGCATTCGGGCTCGACCAGTGGGCGGATGCCGGCACCCGGGACCTGTTCGTGTGCCTGGTGGGCCCGGGGGGGGTTGAAGAGTTTTACCTCAGCGGCGGAGAAAACCTCAGCGCAACGCAGCTGGATCTTTGGCTGGACGAACTTCAGGCCCGGGTTCCCGGCGTGTGCGGCGTATTTTATGACGGAAGCCGATCCGGGTCTTTCCTTGAACACATCGCCCCGCCCGCCGGAAAGCTGCGCGTCAACATCGCCAGTGCGGCCGGAGACGAGACCGCGTATTTTCAGACCGGCGGGGCCGTTTCGTTTTCCAACTTCTTCTGGAGCCGGATACTCAACGGCGCAGACCTGTATCAGGCCTACCTGCACGCCCGCTCGGCCATGCGGATATCTTTTCGGAATCAGCGTCCGGTCCTGGACGACAGCGGAAACGGCATCGGCGGAGAAAAGCGGGACGGGGCCGTTGCCCGGTACATTTTCCTGGGAAGCGGTGTCATGCTGGCCGCCGACGATCCGGTCATCGGAGACTACAGCGGGACCCAAGCCGTTTCCGGCGGCGAGGCGGCCCTGATATGGGCCGCGAACGTGAACGGCACGGCACCGATCGAACGCGTATGGGCGGTGGTGAGCGGACCGGTGGACGATACCGGCGGGGCAGGAACCGTGGCGGCCCCTCATGAAACGGATTTGGAGCACGTTGCCGGGACCGGCCGCTACGAGGCGTCTTTTTCCGATTTTCCGCTGTACGGAACCTACACCGCTGCCATCTTCGCAAAGGATGCAGACGGCAACCTGTCGATGCCCGTAGAGACGATCGTGGTTCGGGAAGACGGCCAGGATGTCTATGAAGACGACGACACGGCGGTGCAGGCCAGCATCATTCCCCTCAACGCCGAAAATGCCCAGCGACACAACTTTTACGGCGCTGCCGATGAAGACTGGGTCGCATTTTATGCCCTTGCAGGGCAATCCTACCAAATCCATGTGGACAATCCGGATCCGGGATGCGATCCGGTGGTGCAGCTTTACGGCGAAGGCGGAGGTACGCCGGTGAGCGCACCTGAAAATGCCGGATCGTTCGGTGAGAAAGAAGGGTTCTCCTGGCCGTGCCCCGCCGACGGCATATACTATGCCCGGATCGGCCCCTACCCGGAAAATGCCGCGCCGGTCACGGCCCCGGCCGGTTATGATCTGCGGGTGAGCCGGGCGATTGGCGGGGATATCGGGACGATTCGAGGCCGGCTTCTCGACGCCGACGGGATCGGGATGGACGGCGTCGTCATTCGGTCGAATTCGAACGCCGATCCGGCGATAACCTTTGGCGGCGGCTACTTTCGGGCGGTCCTTCCTGCGGGCGTCCATCTTCTGTCAGCGGATCTTCCCGGCGGAAACGAGTTCCATCGGGAAGTGGGCATCGAAGCCGAAGAGATGAAGGTCGTTCAGTTTTCTCTTGTTCCGGTCAAGGGCGACGTCAGTGGAGATTACGTCCTCGACCTGACCGATGCGACGATCGCTCTCCAAGTGCTCGGTGAAGTTGTTGCCGGCGGGCAGCGGGTTCGGGAAGACTATGCCCTCGCTGGCGTCGACGTAGACGGAGACGCCCGGGTCGGCATGCCGGAAGTGATCTATACTCTCCAAATGGTTTCCGAGCTGCGTTGACAGGATCCGTCCCGATTCTTCGCAGGGGGCGCAATGGTTGTATGATTGGATAGAAGTTCTATCGCGCAAGGAAAGAATTTCGATTCTTTCGCATGGTTCGTACCCTTTGCAGGTGGTTTCTCCAACGCTTGACTCGACAATGCGGCCTGCATATCCTTGGGAAGTCGGTATTCTTCGCGCCTCTGCGCCCCTGCCAGAGGCGGAAAGGAACGTGCAGCACTTAAGCGATGAAACGAATCAACTCCATATCGTATCCTGGATCGACGAAGCCGCATCGCCGGGGCGGGGCGACCGGCCGGTGGCTTTTTCTGCTCCTGATTTTGCTGGCGGTGGTTCCGTCAACCGCCTGGGGTTTTAAGTTTCATCTCCAGGGAAACCGCATGACCCTCCACGCAGAAGAGGTTCCCGTAAAGCGGATTCTCATCAAATTGGCCGAGACGGGGCTGCGGGTGAAAGCCGATCCCGGCCTCGAGTTGCGGGTCACCGCCGATTTTGCCGATCGCGAAATCGGATCCGCCCTGGCGGCGATTCTCAAATCCGCCGATCACGTGCTGGTGTGGGAGACCGTAGACGGGCCGGTGGGGCCGATCACGCGACTGGCCGAAGTGCAGCTGTTTCGGGCCGGGCAAAAGGACCGGATTCGAAGGCTGCCTGCTGCCCGTCGGATCGTCGTCGATTCGGAAACCGGAAGCGCCTATGTTGCCGGGGAGCTGTTGATCCGCCTGAAGCCCGGCGTGAGCCGGGAGACCTTTGAGCAGGTTCTCGATGAGATCAGAGGCTGGATCGTCGATTCTCATCCGGTTTTGGGGGTGTACCGGGTCCGCGTTTCGGACGATGCCGATCTTGCGGCCCTGGCCAAGCGATTGGCCGAGCAGCGCGCAGCGGAGGCCGTCGAACCGAACTACGCCTATCCATTGATCGTTTCCCGTTCGGCGGGGGCGGTTTTTTCCACTTTCTCGGCGGCTCCCGACGCAGCAGCCCACAGCGGTGATTTTCCAATTGCCGTCCTCGACACGGGGATCTCTTCTGCGCAACTGCAGACCGCTCAAGTGCTGTCAGCCTATAACGCGATCGAGCCTGACCTTCCGGCGTCGGACGAACTCGGCCACGGAACCCGGATGGCCCTTCTGGCTTCAGGTGCGGTACTTCCGATCGGCATCTCAGTGGAACCGAGGTCCCTGCATCCGGTTGTGGCCGTCAAGGCATTCGACGAAAACGGCTACGTTTCGGCATTCGACTTCGCCCGGAGCATCGACTTTGCGGCATCCCAGAAGGCCAGGGTGATGAGCCTGAGTTGGGGAAGCGGCACGGACAGCCGGTTTTTGAAAGACGCCCTCGAATACGCGGACAAGCTCGGCATGGTGGTGGTGGCCGCTGCCGGAAACGATCCTACCGGAGAGGCGATGTATCCGGCCGCCTACGGTACGGTTATCGGGGTGGGGGCGCTGGCGCCGTCCGGCAAGCGGTGGGATTCGTCGAACTTCGGCGACCACGTGGCGATCTACGCGCCGGGATTTGCCGGCTTCGACACCGACGGAGACCGGACGGCAGACGAAGCCTATGCGGGCACTTCGGTTTCCACCGCCTTTGTGGCGCACCTGGTGGCGGGACTACTTTCCCGGCAGCCGGAACTGGCCCGGGATCAGGTGATGGAGGTGTTGCGCCGGATGCTGGTTCACGGGGAATAGCTTTTTTGACTGTCCCGCCGCGGAAAACGGAACCGGACGCGACGGAGCGCGTCCCTCCACCGCTGGGTGTATGCGGTTTGTCTATTGGAGGGCCACGCTCCGTCGTGGCCGGTTCAGCAGGAAATCATGATCGCGTTGCCCACGTGCGGATAAACGAGGCCACCTGAACCTTGTCCTTTTCGCCCCGGGCCGTCGCCATCACCATCTCAAAGAAGTCGTCTTCAGAAGCGTTGAATCCAGATCCGTTCAGCGTGAGAAAGACAAGTGCGGAAACGGCACCTGCTCGTTTGTTTCCGTCAACGAAAGGATGATTGTTGACGATGTGGAAAAGATAGGCCGCTGCCATCTGATAGATGTCGGAGCGGAGAAACTCCCCTCCATAAGTGGCGGAGGGCATCCCGACCGCGGATTTCAACCGCTCGATGTCCCGGATGCCGGACGCACCGCCGTAGCGGTCCAACTGGTCCTGGTGGATGAACAGGACCTCGGCCACGGTCAGAAACTCCGGGTCCACGGGCTATTCCGAAAGCCTTCTTAGTGCCCTGGGATACCGGGCGTTGGCCTTTTCCAGCGCTTTCCGGAATTCCTCGGCTCTCTTTTTGTCCTTTACCGGGGCTAAAACGAGCACTTTCCCGTTTTCTTTAAATCTGATAGACAAAACTGATTTTGGCACGACAACCGAATCTATCTCGTTTTTACAGGCAGTGCCATGAAATTTGAAATTGCAGGAAAATTTATCTGCAGAATACGTGCCGTGCGATTTTTCGCCGTCGTCATTTTTATGGTGATGGCGTTTGTTCTTTCCGGCGGCGGCACGGCTTCGGCCGCCGAAATCCGGATTCCCCCATTGAAAGCGGCCCCCGGACAGCAGATCGAGGTGCCGGTGATCATCCACGGCGTCGACAACCTGGCCGGCATGAAGATCGTGTTTGGGTATGACTCAAAGGCCCTCAGGTATGAGTCAACCGCCAAGGCCAAAGAAGCGGCATCCTTGATTCATATCGTCAACGACAAGCGGCCGGGGCTTCTCATCGCGGTGATGGCCGGCGCCCGGGGGATCAAGGCAGAAGAATTGGCCATTCTCACCTTTACCTTCAAGGTGTCTCCCAAGGCCTCTCCCGGAACGACCCTTTCCTTCCGCATCACCGAAAGCCAGCTCATGAGCGACAAGCTCAAAGATTTGGACCACCAGGTAAATACGTCGGTCCTTGCAATCATCGAGGAACACGAACCGACGGCGACACCCGGCAGGCAATGATTTTTTACCTTGCTCCAGCAGACGGAAAACAGAATCGCTTTTCTCAAACAGGATGCCGATAGGATTCGTATACCTTTCGTTTCATAAAAAAGTATTGGGGAGTATGAGAAAAGAAAAAACTAGTAATACGGCGGCATGAAATTTACTTTCTTGGGCATTTTTTTTGAAAGAAAAATTCTGCAGCCGCCGCCATCGGCGCCCTGATCCAGTTAAATGAACAGCTTCACCAAGAAACACGCCCGACGGCCTTGTTTCCCCAACCGCCTGTTGTCGATTTTCGCCCGCCGCAAACGGTGTGCAACTGCGGCGGTGCGCTAAAATCGCTAAAGAGTCAAACCAAGGGGTCGTAAGCCTTGCCGGGCCGTATATCGCCCGCCGTTTCGTTTTCATATGATAAAAATCATGAAAAAGTGTGAGATTGGGCCATCGGAATTCATGATTTTTCTGTCCAGCAACAGATTTAAAGGATGTTTTGCTTGACGCAGAGGGGTTGAAAACGCTATAAAAATGGTGTTTCCAATCCCTCTGCTCAGAAATGTAAGAATTTCCGCTTTCAGGTGTCTGTAGTGACTGAGAGCGGGATTCAAAACGCTGGATCCCCGCTTGCGCAGGGATGACAATAAAGAGTCTTTCAGAACTTTTAAGCGTTTATCCAGATTCGCGCTGGCTTGTAGACAGAAGCCGGAACCTCAATACCCCGGTAGGGTGCATGCGAATCATTCGAAACATTCTGAGCCTCACCTTGGCGGTGGTACTTCTGGCCGGCGGCCTGCCGGTATCGGTTTTCGAAGATGCCGACCGCGATTTCGACATCGACCTGAAAGACGCTGTCCAATTCGTTAAAACCGTGGCCGACACGGCCGAAACGCCTGCCGACTTCAAACAGGCCTTTCAGCGCGCGGTGTCGGCGCTTCACGTGGTAGCCGGAATCAAGACCGTCATCCAAGCCTCGACAGACAATGCCTCCGACACGGGCACGATTTTTTCCCCCAGCCTGTATCTTCTTTCTTCGACTTTTTTGATTTTCCCATCGAACCCTCACTTCACCTTGGGTGAAGACACTGTCGATTATGAATCTCTTGTCTTCAGTCCGTCTTCACCGCCGCCTGAGTACTGCTGAATGTTGCTTTTTTTCAGTGCTCTTTTTGCTGAAATCGAATATTAAGGGCGCCGTTTTCAGACAGAAATCATTTCTTTTGGGGAGGAACCCAATGAATAAGCTGAATAAGCTAAGGTCTATTTCTTTCATGTTTGCCTTTATCTTTGTTTGGGGGTTGGTTTTTTCCACGTCTGCCTTTGCCTATACTTTATCACTTCAAGCGACAGAAGACGGCGCCAATCCGAAAACCGATTTTAAACAAGGTGAGGATTTGTTGCTTAATATTATTATCGACGACTCGACTGGCCTTGCAGGATGTGCGTTCACAGTCCTCTATGATGCTACACATGTGACAGCACCCCCCACCGTCGCAGGGACCGGAAACGATGCGGGAACGCCTGTAAATGCCGGAGATATTACTTCTATTTTCCCCTTTGCCTTTGGCGATCAGGAAATGCACCGGGAAAATTCCGCTGAAACCGGAAAAATCTATCTGAGCGGTGCCACTATCGATCCGAGTACCGGCGGCGCAAAGCCTGCTCAAACCGATGCGGTGCTTTTTACGATCAAGTTTAAGGTCAGGGGCGATGCGCTCATTGGCAGCCAGTTCAGCTTTGATCTTGTGCAGACTGAGCTGTTTAATCCAGCAGCAGGATACGGTGAAAACGTGAATGGCAACACGGATGCTGAGGGAAATCCGATATACGATGAGGGCACCGATACAAAAGACACGGTCCCCTTATTGGTGAGCGCGGTGCCTTCAAGTGATACAGAAGCATTCAATGATTTCGACTGCAGTGACGGCGATTGCGCATTTCCCGTACTTCTTGATTCCCTTACCAGTTCGGTGACGACAGGCTCCCTCAATTTGATAGATGTGCCCAGATATAATGTCAGCGGCACAGTTAACTACGATGGGCATCAGGCCGGGGACATCCATGTGGGCGTATTCAGTGCCGGATCTCCCTATGAGGGATCATATCTGTTGGCAAGCACTTCAATTCCCGCTCCTGGCGATTTTACCATTGCTGGGGTTCCTGAGGGCAGCGGATATTACCTTGCTGCATTCCGTGATTCGGATGCGGGGATCAATTTAGGTGCATCACCGCCGGTACTTGATATCGATTCTACAGAAGCGCAGGGCGAACTCGGTGTTTCTTTCGATGTTGCAGGAAATGTCAGCGGGCAGGTTTTTGCGATTGAGGATCCTATAGACCCATCTTCTGGCGAACCGTTGTTCTATGTCAACTGGAAAACATCGAATGGTTGGACTTCCATCGGGGACACGAATGAAGACTACGACAAAGATGGCTATTCCAATATTCAAGAATATCTGAACAAAACCGATCCGACAACTCAGGATGCAGCAGGTGGTGAAGGATACGACCAGGCGACAGATGCCAGAGTAGCACCTTGGACTCCGATTGAGGGCAACGAGTTTTCAATGATCGTCAGCGGCTCGGCGACTGCGGACGGCTCTCCGGCTCAGGTCGGAGACTGGATCGGCGCATTCGGCCCTGGCGGAGACAGTGATTGCCGTGCTGTTTTCCAGGTAGAGACACAAGGCCAATATTTTCTAACAGTTAGAGGGAATACCAACGGAGATGCGATAAGCTTCAAGTATCGCAGGAATTCGGACATGAAGGTGCTGAATTCCCAGGAATCAGTTACCTTCACGAACAACGACACCATTGATACCAATCTAACGTTTACTTCTTTCCGTACCCAATCAATCTCCTTTATACAAAATTGGAATTGGGTCTCTTTTAATGTGCTTCCCGATGATACTGCATTGGAGGCGTTTTTTGGTGAACATCTCAATAAAATCGACCAAATCAAAACCCAAACAACCTCCATGTTGAATCATGAAACCTTGGGATGGATCGGGGACGACCCAACGATTATGTCCAAAATTGCTCAGGGTCAAATGTTTAAAATCAAGGTAAAAGAGGGGCAGCCATTTACATTGTCTATAGATGGACAGCCCATTGACCCAAAGACCCAGGTCAATCTGAATGAGGGCTGGTCATGGGTGGCTTATTTGCCTGATGATTGCCTCCCTGTTGCTGATGCTGTAGCGACGATATTTGAAGGCGTTGAACAGGTGAAGAGCCAGGTGGCTTCCAGGCTTAAAGTGAGTGGTACACTTGTAGGCGACATGACTGACATGTGTCCCGGCTATGGATATACGATAAAAATGTCGACTGCGGATGGTATCTTGGAGTACCCCGCTCAATAATAGTCAAAGCAAGTTCTGTTCGATATTCTTGCGCTGGAACTTATGCCGGTCGGGAATATCGAACAGAACAATATCGTTGCCTGAAACAATTTTTCGTGAGGTATACCTAATGAAAAGCAAGATAATCCTTATAACAGCATGTTTTATGCTGGCGAGCTTTGCGTGGTTTTCTCTTTCCTTCGCCGAAGAGAATATCCCATGGAAACCGATCATTGGAAACGAACATACCATGATAGTGCAAGGCGTGGTTGATCTTCCCGGGTTCAACTTTGGTAGCGGGCAGTTTTACTTATACAGTTTTGGATCTGCAGGAGAGCAAGACTGCCGCTCCGTGAGTGCTGTGCAAAAGGATGGGGCATTTTTTGCCACAGTGAGGGGCAACAAGAAGGGTGAGATGATCATTTTCAAAATTTACGATAACTCGAAAAAACAAGAATTTTTCATTCGCGACGTGTTTATGTTCCAACCAGATGGAATATACCAGAATATAATTCTCAACTAATGGAAAAATCCACCGTAAGGAGAATTTCAATGAATGCTTTTTCGAGATTGGCACGAATGACCGTCGTCATAGCTATACTTGCCATTGCTATGGCTCCGAATGCCTCAGCTGAGCCACCCAATTGGAATCCGATAGAAGGAAATGAGTACACGATGATTGCCCTTGGAAACGTTTACGCGAACGGTTCTCTGGTCAATCAGAGTGGATACATTCTCGGTGCTTTTGGCCCAGAAGGCAACAACAGGGCCGCTACGGATGTAGACTCGGATGGTAGTTATTTTTTGACGATCCGGGGCAATACGAATGGAGATACTATCTCATTCAAGGTGTATGACCCGAATCTGGATGCTGTCTTAGATGCCGATGAAACCATTTCATTTCAAGACAATGGAGTCGAGAATCAGGACCTGCATGCTGCCGCTATCGGCATCAGCGGCCAAGCCACAGGAGGTGCAGGGGGAACGGTATATGTAGTTGCGCTGACCGATCTCTTCGCCATTCCGCCTGTTGCCGAAACCCAGGCCGATGCCAGCGGGAATTACCTGCTTACCGGCTTGCCGGACGGTTCGTATTACATTGTGGCCTTCAGGGATATGGACGGTGACGAAAGTCCGGATTACGGGGAATTCCAGGGTATCTATGGCGCCCCGACTGCCGTTGGCTTTTCAGGAACGGATGTGCCCGGCATTGACATCGCCTTGTCAGACACCACCGGAGTCGGACCGAGAATCGACAGCGTCGAAGTCGATCGGCTTCAACTTCCGGCAGGCGCTGGTCCGACAGGGGCCGGCGGCTTGCATGCATTTATCGAAGTCGAATTGAATGCGGCAAGCTCTTCTCCTGCTCAAATCCTGGCGTTTTTCCCCGATGATTCCTCTGTTTCGTTTTCTTCCCTGACACCGGATGCAGAAGGGTTCATCGAATATTTTCAACCGGCAGGGTCCATGCCCCAAGGTGATTATGAGGTCTTGGTAGCGGATGCCAGCTACAGGATCGATCTGAAAGGCGTGACGTTAACGACGGCCGAGGCGGCTATGCCCGATGCGCCGGTTGCCACCAATCCTTTAAACGGTGCCGTTGTTCAGGCCAGTGATGCCACTTCCTGGCCGTCTTTCAGCTGGACCGGGGGAACCGAAGGAAACCACCAAGAGCTGGTTATCTCCTCTGATGCATCCATGATGCAGGAAGTATTCTTCAAAGATCTGACAACAGGGGGCTATACGCTTGTCAGCGGCGATGTGAGTCTCACAGACGGTGCAACTTACTACTGGTCTGCCGGTGTTGCAGACGCTTCCGGAGAAAACCATGCCTTCGCCGCTGTCCGGACGTTCACGGTCGACAACACAGCACCGAGTGTCAGCATCACAGCTCCTGTGAACGGTGAGTTTGTCAATACCGCAACACCGACGCTGGAGTTTACTGCTGCAGATGACAATGCGGATAGTAACGAAGTGACTGTGGATAGCGTTGTTGTCGCCAAGACATCCGGGGATGCTCTGGATACCTTGGATGAAGGCAGCCATACGGTGAGTGTGACCCATACCGATGCGGCCGGAAATACAGGACAGGACAGCGCAACGTTCACGGTCGATACCATCGGCCCGGTAACGGCCCCCAGCATCGCTGCCGGGACCTATGGCCAGACCCAAACCCTCACTCTTTCCGTTACGGATGCCAACACGGTGCAAACCTTTTATGCGCTGCTGGAGACAGATCCGGGCGCTTCCCCATCTGAACCCACCCAGGTATATACTCCAGGAGCAAGCATCGAACTGGCCTCGGTCGGCGAGGTGAAGGATTACTGGCTGGTCTTCTTTTCTGTAGACCAGGCCGGCAATCGGGAAACCGTCAAAGTGGCGGCCTACACCATCGACACCCGGGCGCCGGTAACGAATTTTGACTTTACCACCGAGGCAAACGAGGTTGGAGGGGCCTATTACGACAACGAGTCCCTCCAACTGACCCTAACCTCCACGGGCAACACCATTTACTACGAGTATGCCCAGGATACCGTGGCCGATCCGGACGCCGAATCGGCCAACTTCGACGGGACCGGCACCATCGACTTACCGCTGGTTGCCGACACCGAAGTCCATTACGTGGTCAAGTTCTTCGCCGTGGATTCCACACGGCCGGGGCTTCCCGAATCGATTCGGACTCTGAACGTCTTTGTGGACGACGTGGATCCGACGGTGACGATCAACCCCGTCACCTTGCCCACCAACACGACGTCCCAAACCTTGAGCGGCACCCGGGAATCGGGGGCTGCCATCAGCGCGGCAACGGATACTACTGCTGCCGCAGGAACAATTACCCTCGGCACCGACACGACCTGGTCTTTTGAGGTGACCGGTCTGGTCAAGGACGACAACGTGATTTCGGTCACGGCCACCGACAACGCCGGAAATACCACGACGGCCCAGGCGACCATCGCCTATCATCCGCCGTTTACGGTAACGCCTTCCGGCGATGTCTACGTGCCGGTCACTGTGACCGGATACACGCAGGATTTCACGATCACCGGAGGCAGCGGCAACTTCTCCTGGGTGCTGGACACCACCGCTTACGGCAGTTTCGCCTCCGCCACCGGTACTTCCAACACCTTCACCCCGGTGGATGGCACGCCGGGAGATGCGGTGCTCACCATTACCGACACCACCTACGCCGACCTGCCGCCCACGACGGTGAACATCCATGCCGTGGAGTTCGGCATCGTTCCGGCTTCAGGCGGCATCGTGCTGGGCGACACCCTTGATTTGCAGGTAGTGGGCGCCATCGGCACCGTCGGATGGACCGTGAACACGCCGGCCACCGGCAGCCTCGGCTCCTTTTCCGGCACCCACAACGAAAATGCGGTATTCACCGCCCAGGCCGTGGGCACCACCACGATCACGGTGACCGACAGCGGAACCGCAGCGGAAGTGACCAGCCAGACCTACGAGGTGGTCAATGCCGTTGCCGTGACCCCTGCCCAGAACGCCGTAGATGATGCCAGCACCCTCCAGTTCAACGCCGCCGGAGGCAAGGGCGCATCCAATGCGGACTACACCTGGACGGTGACGCCGGCTGCGGCCGGGGCCATCGATGCAAGCGGGCTCTTTACTCCGGCGGCCGGAGACGGCGTGCGCACCTTCACCGCCACGGCCACGGATAAAACCTATACCGGCATCAGCGGAACCTCTGCGTCAGTGACCATCGTGGATCCGCTGGCCATTACCGGCGATCCGGCAGGCGGCTCCCTTCAGGCCGGAGAGACCAACGACTTCGGTTTTGAGGGCGGCTCCGGGGCCGTCACCTGGTCTGCGGATGCCGGCAGCATCAATGCCGAAGGCTTGTTTACCGCCCCGAACGTGACCACCGGTTTTCAGGATGTGGTGATCACGGCCACGGACAGCCAGTTCGGCAGCATCGTCGACACGACCACCGTTCGGGTCTATGCCACCATCGCGGTGGAAAATGCACCCACAACGCCGACCCTGGTCCAGCCCGGCGCCAGCTCCACGGCCTTTACCGTGGCCGGGGGTGACGGGACTTACACCTGGACGGTGGCCGGTCCGGCAGCGGTAGCAGACGGTACCGGCGCTTCATATACCTTTGTTGCACCGAAGACCGGCGCATTTGCAGGCAAGTACACGGTCACCGTGACGGACGGCCAGGGCTTTGAGACGAGCTTCGATTTGTATGTACCGATGAAGCTCTATGTGGTGGACAATGCCACGGACAAGAATCCGCAGCCGACCGCTTTGACGCAGGGCGATCCTTACACGATATGGGCGGCGGGCTTCAGCGGAACGACCTTGAATATGTCCTACCAGGAACGGCCGCTGGACACCGCAGACACGGAAGTTCTTTCCGACGCGGCGCTGACCGGCGATGCACCGGCGACCGCCAACCAGGCGACCTTCCAGGTCGGGGCAAAAAACCCGGGCACGTCAAGGATCACGGTCGAGGATGAGGACGACACAAATGGACTGCTCACAGCAACCATGAGGGTGGACGCGATCGGTACCGGAGATCTGATCGGAACGGTTACCAATATTCCGACCAACCTGATCCCGGATGCCAGCACCGATATCATGGTGGAGCTGCTGAATCCGGCCACGAAGCAACCGCTCAGCCCGGCACAGCAGATCATGGTCGATGCATCGGATTCTTTTGCCTTCACGGGTCTCAAGTGGGGGACCTATTATCTGCGGGTAACGGCAATGGATCCGATGGATGACGTAGGACAGACTACTCCCTTCTACGTTACCTCGGTGAGTGGAAAACAAGTCACGATCAACGCCGACGAAGTTACCGCAAACTATACGCTGCCGGCGCTGACACCGATCGATCAGGCATTTGCCCTGACAATCAACCTGCCCGCACCGTATACGGCAGGGGATGTCGTCACCTACACCATCCGCAATGCTGCAACCGGTGCGGTGGTGCGACAAGCCACAGGCAACGACGGACAGATCGTAGAATCCCTGAAACGGGATGTGTCGTACCAGGTCACCTTGACCGGTCCGAAATACTTCCCCAGGGAAGTCGAATTTCCGGCCGGTTCCGGTACCAAGACCGTACTGCTGGATCAGGACGTCACGGTAAGCTGCTCCCTGGTGGCGAAGCCTGCTGCGGCGATCGCATCCCATGTCGTCACCGATACGGGATTCGATCTGGAAATCGTCACAGAAAACTTCACCGGGGCCTTTGGTATGCAGATCCAGGGCGCAGGTGCTGTTGTACCTGCGGGCGGTTCCGGGACCGAAGCGGCTCCGTACACTTACAGCTGGACGCCGGCAGACGGCGCCACCACCACGCAGAACGATGCGCCGAACACGGGGGATACCACTTACACGGTCACCTTCGAATTCGAAGACGGTGGTGCGGCACTGCCCAAAACCTACACGGTGACATGCGTCATCTATGCTTCGGATACCAACGAATTTACGGACCAGACCGAAGACCAGGGGGACTTGGAAGGCGAGACCGGGGAAACGATCCTGGCCCGAACCCTGGGCGACCGCGAGTTCTACCCGATGGAGGGGACATCCTTCGATGTCACCTTTATCGACAGCAGCGGTGCGCCGCGGGATGTTACTATCAACATTCCGGCCATTTCCCTGGAGCACCTGTTCGTGGACGACTCCGGCGGCAATGACGGCGGCAACCTGGATTACAGCCAGGCCGACGATCTCTATAATGAGAACAGCCCGGCAAAAACGATTGCTGAAGACACCGTACTCCGGGTCAGGGTTATCCATTACACCCTGGGCGGCGATGCAGTGGGAAGCGGCATCTCCATGGGTTTTGTCGTGAATGATCCCGGCAGCGGAACCGCGGCCGTGGGCGATGTGGTCCGGTACAACCCGTACGAGGTGGGAACCGTGTTCAGCCGGGATGCTGCAGCACCGGCGATCACCATTCCACTGCTGCTCAACCCGCAGGCGCCGTTCTTTGAGCAGTTCCAGCGTCTGTCCCAGGCCCAGTCGAGGCTCCAGATCCTGGTCAGCGAAAGGGGAGATGGGGTTGACGGGTTCAAGGTGGAATCCTTGCCGTTTACCGTGCAGGATGACGGGCTGGTCCTGATCGATGTCCACCATCTATCTGCCTTCGGTCTGGGCGGTGCAGCAAGCGGCTCCTCCACCACTAGCAGTGGCGGTGGGGGCGGCGGCTGCTTTATCGCCACGGCTGCCTACGGCTCCCTGTTCGAGCCGCACGTGAAGATCCTGCAGGAGTTCAGGGATGTCTACCTGCTGCCGAGCCGAATCGGCAAAGCGTTCGTGGATGCCTACTACCGGTATTCACCGCCCGTTGCAGACAGCATTGCCGAGCACGACAGCCTGCGGGCAATGGTGCGGGTCGGGTTGGCACCGCTGGTCGGGTTCAGCTATGTGATGCTGAATACGTCGGCTGCCGGAAAGGCGCTGATGGTGACCCTGATGGCGGCCATGACAGTCGGGGCTTTCCTTGCCGTCCGGCGAAGAAGGCAATGAAAAACAGGTAAACACATCATCTTAACCTGAAAACCAAAAGGGGAGGGCGCCCGCGGGCGCTCTCCCCTTTTTTATGGTTATTGCTGCACGGAGCGGCATCCCCCTTCGTTGCAAACAGCAGCCTTGCCGTCCCGTACTCGAACGGGATTTGACCAACCGTGAAACTTCCCCCGAAGCCTCTGCCGGTGGAGGGACGCGCTCAGTCGCGTCCGTGTTGCCGGCAATGGCCCAATACCGGCCTAGACTGCGCGTGGCCCTCCAACCGCCAAAACCCAAGGCGGGGCAGGTCGGTTATTGCCGGCTTCGACCGAGGTTTTATACGACAGAAAACGGCAAGACATTTCCGATGAGTTTTTCGAGCAGTTGCTGTCATCTGTCATCTGTCGTCTGTCATCTGGTTTTCCTCTGACATCGGACATCGGACATCTGACATCTGATATCTGACCTCTGCGCCTTTGCGCGAGATCGTCTTTTTATCCTTCGATAAGACCCGCCATGGCCTCCAGCGCCAGCAGGTAGCCTCCGGCGCCAAGGCCGGCGATGATGCCGGTGGCGGCCTGGGCCGTGTAAGAATGCCGGCGGAAAGATTCGCGGCGGTGGATGTTGGACAGGTGAACTTCGATGACAGGAAGTCCGACGGCCAGCAGGGAGTCCATCAGGGCAATGCTGGTGTGTGTGTAGGCGCCGGGGTTGATGACGATGCCGCTAACTTCGCCGGCAGCGGCCTGGATGCGGTCGATCAGGGCGCCTTCGTGGTTCGACTGGAAGGTTTCCAGCGAAAAACCGAGGGCTTCGGCTTTTTTGGCGAGCATGTTGCCGATGTCTGCCAAAGTGTCTTTGCCGTAGATCTCCGGCTCGCGCGTTCCCAGCAGATTCAGGTTCGGGCCGTGGAGGACGAGGATTTTTGAAGGATTCATTTTTTCTTCCTATTTGGCGGAACGGCACGGAGGCCGTGCCCTACGAAAAATCCCGCTTTCGACCGAAGTTTCACGCGAGATGGTTCCATTTTGGCTCCTATATAGAATTATTCAGGCTGACCTGCAAGAAATGGAAAAATCGCCTTCGGCGATTTTTCCATAATTTTGAATTTGGAATCTGGAACCTCGGCGGCCAGCGGCAAAGCTGGATTCCGGCTGCAGTTTACCCCGGACTCTGATCCGGGGCCGGAATGACGACGGATAAAATCGGAACGTTATTCTGACAAGCGCTCTAACCTTTCAGCAGCGACCGAAATTCTTCGATCGTTTTTTTGTAGTCCGGGCTGCCGAAGATGGCCGATCCGGCGACGAAAACATCCACACCGGCGGCGCCAATCTGTTCGATGGTGCTTTTGTTGACCCCGCCGTCGATTTGGATCAGGGGAGACAAATTTCGTTCGTCGAGCATCCGGCGAAGCTGCCGGATCTTGTCGAGGCTGTTTTCGATGAACACCTGCCCGCCGAAGCCCGGGTTCACGCTCATGATCAGTATCAAGTCCACGTCTTTTAACACCCACTCGATCGCAGAAAGCGGCGTGTGGGGGTTTAGCACCACGCCCGGGTGGACGTTGGACTCCCGGATCAGGCTCAAAGTCCGGTGCAAATGAACGCAGGCCTCCACCTGCACCGAGATCCAGTCTGCGCCGGCCTTGGCAAAATCCTGGATGTAGCGTTCGGGATGTTCGATCATCAGGTGGACATCGATGGGAAGATGCGTGACCCGGCGCACGGCTTCCACCACCAAGGGACCAAAGGTGATGTTCGGCACGAAATGACCGTCCATGACGTCGACATGGATCCAGTCTGCGCCGGCAGACTCCACCTGACGAACTTCTTCTCCCAATTTGGCAAAATCCGCCGACAAAATCGATGGCGCAATAAATCCGTTCCGCATAAAATCACTCCACCCAAAACCGCTCCACGGTTCTGGATGGAGCGATTTTATTAGACGCGGCGTAGCCGCGTGAAAAAGTTAGAAAGGAGATAGCAGATTATGGAGCTATAGACAATCCGGGATAAGTCACTGCCTTATGTGAAACTTCGGTCGAAGCCGGGGTTTTTGCAGGGCACGACCTGCGCCCGTCCGGGCGTAGCCGGAGGCGAAGCCGGATGTCGTGCCTTCATGAACGGCACGGA
>CAYPFH010000014.1:0-30410 GCA_964409825.1 uncultured Desulfobacterales bacterium
AGATCGCTCCGGGTATTGTTGTCGGACGGCTGCAGCACGACAAGCTGCTGCCCAATTCCCACGGAAATGGCCTCAAGGTGTTTTTCCGCTGGTCGGATTAACCGCATTGAAGGAAACCTGGTTCAACGCCGCTTCCGCCTCACCAGGAACGGCCTGATCTTTGATAACCTGTTGATATTGAAGGTTTTCGGTTAACAGCGGGAGAAAGAGAACGGTTATGAAGAGGGTTGCACACGGGGAGCCAAACATCAGCGCCCTGCCGGAAACCGGCAGGGCGTTTTTCTTTGGAAGGATTGAGATTGCCGTTCTGGCTCTACATTTTGTAAACTGAGACTTCCGGCCGCTTCTACTGTGGTCAGACACAGGATTTGGGTGCCCGGCTGAGACAGCACAGCGACCCCACCAATACTCTCGCCAAGACCACTAAACGGTTCAAGGGGCCAATGGGTTTTGGTCTGGTCTTACGAGGTTGAATCAGGATCTGATTCAATCCGGCTGGAACGCAAAATCAAAAAACGAGGAATCGGTCGTTTCCTGCAAGACCAAAAGGGTGGCTGTTAATCCCGCTTGTGGCGGGATCGGCCTATCACGCCGCAGGCGTGATTCGATTCCGCCGTGGCGGGACTACCCTACAAGCCAACCACGAGTGCAACCCTCTACTGGCATTACCAGGGATCACCTGGAAGAGTGGGTGATGACCGCCTGCAGGGATAAGATACGCCTTAAAATTCGAAGCCCACTTCGGCGAAAGGCCCACTGAAGTCCACATCCACAATCACATCGTCTTCGTCGATGTCGAATTTGTCGTAACGATACCCCGCGGCCACGAAAAAGGGTCCGAGGGCATTCCAGCGCAGGCGCCCGATCAGGCTGTAGGCCTTGTTGCTGCCGATGGAAATGCCGCGGCCTTCGGCCTCCACTGCAAAGGCCTCGATGGGGCGATACTGAAGCCCCAAAAAGACCATCGGTACCGGCACGGTCGCGCTTTCGGTGTCGCTTTGGCCGGTACCGGTCCGATCCGAAATGGTGGCTTTCAGGTCGAAGATGCGCACATTGATTCCGACGTCGATGTTGAGGGTGTCGAAGGTGGCCGTCTCAAGCAGGGGGATTCCGTAGTATAGCGCCACGTCGTAGTGGTCCAGGGACAACTTGGAATAAAAATCGGTGCCGATCGTTGCATCGCCGAAATTGAAGTTGAGCGCTTTGGTGCCTGTGCCGTCGAATTCCATAGGCGTGGCCATCAAGTAGATATTGGGAATAAACAGGGGCATATCGATGTTCACACGGCCGAAGAAGCGCGTTTCGCCGCCATATTTCAGGTTTGTTTCCAAATCGAGGATGTCGCTGCTGGTTTGGGCTTCATAGCCCAGTTGGCCCGATGGGGATTGGCGCCAGGCGCCGCCGGCGATTTCGATTCCAAAGGCATGGGCCGACAGGGGCACACACACGACAACAAAACAGGCAAGCAATCGCAGAAAATTGATCATGGCGCCTCCAAAGATTTAGGGGTGGGGTGAAACACCTTTTGCTTTAAGGTGGCCTCGCTTACATGAATTGTTTATATCAGAAATTCTTTTATTTTTGTAGCCGGTTATCGAGGAACCTCAAGGAGGCTCCGGCGGCCCCAAGCTGTAGGATTTCGTAATATTCTTGTGTTCAATTCCCGGTCAGAGTCGACTTCCGCCTTGAAGGTTCCCATCGATCGGAATATCATCCTGATTTTCGGGGTGGCGGCGGCCCTGGGCATCCATATTCTTTAGCCTTGCGACAAATGAAAATCATCCTCCTCCAACCCCCCATCCAGGACTTTTACGATACGGACGTCCGGCTCCAGCCGATGGGCCTGTGCATGCTCAAGGCAGTGGTTCGCCGGGCGCTTCCGGAGGTGGCAGTTGTGGTGATCGATTTTCACCACGGGAAAGGAAAGCGCCAGATCCCATTGCCTGACGAGTTTTCATATCTGAAGAAGTATTACGCCTTCCCCGATTCAGGGCCGTTTTCCACGTTTCACCGCTACATGCACTTCGGTGCGTCCTTTGAAGAGATTGCCCGCGAAGTTGCGGCCGGTTCTCCGGACCTGGTCGGCATCTCGTCGCTGTTTTCCCCGTATCATCGGGAGGCGGCTGCATGCGCTCGGGAAATCAAAAAAAGGATCGATGCGCCCATTGTCATGGGCGGACCGCACGTGTCCGCCTGCCCGAAAGAGGTGCTTTCCGATCCGAACGTGGATTTCATTATCCAGGGGGAGGCGGAAAGGGCATTTGTCGATTTCGTCGGTTCGCTTTTGTCCGGCAAGACCTATGAAACCATCGCCGGGCTCGGGTTCAAGAAAGACAGCAGCATATTCTTGAACCCACCGGGAGAAAATTATGAGTTTGCCCGTCTGCCTATGGCCGATCTTTCGGATGCAAACCCGCAGCGCTATAAAATCGGCCGGCAGCCCCTTTGCTTTATCACCGCAACCAGGGGCTGCCCGCATCGGTGCGCGTTTTGCTCAGTGCATCAAACGTTTACAGGAGGCGTTAGAAGGCGAACGCCGGAAGCCGTGTATCGGGAACTGGTAAAGCGGTTCGAACAAGGATACCGGGTTTTTGATTTCGAAGACGACAATCTCACGTTTTACAGGAAAGACTTCACCAGGCTTTTGCAGCTTATTATCGACAGATGGGCGCCAGGCGAGATCCGGCTGCTGGCCATGAACGGCGTTTCCACCATGAGCCTGGACGGAGAGGTGTTGTCCCTCATGCGGCAGGCCGGCTTTTCCGACCTGAATCTGTCTCTGGTGAGCTCCGACAAGGAAAGCCTGGCGAAGGTGAGCCGGCCCCACACACCGGAGAAGTTTGACGCCATCGTCGAAGATGCCAACGGGCTCGGATTTCGGATCGTCGCCTACCAGATCATCGGCCTGCCATTTGAAACGCTGGAGAAAATGATCCAAACCATGGCGACCCTGGCCCGTCTCCCGGTGCTGATCGGCGCATCGATCTTTTACCTCGCCCCCGGCTCTCCCATGGCACGGGAAGTCAGGGCACCGCGCGAGGTGGACCGTTTCAAGGCCCGCTCAACGGCCATGGCAATCGAAAGTTCCCACTTTTCGCGGGATGATTTATACACGCTTTTTATCGCAGCAAGGATGCTCAACTTCATCAAAGGACTGCGCCCCGATAAAAACGGGCTGCCCTTAAAAGAAGCGCTTCAATTTGCGGGGGAAAACAAAAGAGCCAGGACAGGGGGGGATCTGCTGACCCGGCTTCTGGAAGAGAACAATTTATACGCAGCCACGGGGCAGGGTCTGAAGCCTGTTTCCCGTTTTCGAAGCGAGATTTTCTTTAGGATCCTGACGGAAACAAACACGGTGAGAACGATGGAAGGGCGTGAAATACTTGTGGGCACCTGGCATCCGCAACAAAGGCAGTGAACCCTATCGAAGGGTTGTCGTCGAAATGAATATGAACAAATCCGGATTTTCCGCCAAACCGCTTTCCCGCGGCTTTTATGCCCGGGACACGGAAACCGTGGCCGTGGAACTGCTCGGAAACAACCTGGTTCACCATTGTTCGGAGGGGGTGTTCATCGGGCGGATCGTCGAGGTGGAGGCCTATCTTGGCCCCCACGATGCAGCTTCCCACTCCTCTAAGGGGCTGACCCCGCGAAACCGGGTGATGTTCGGACCGCCCGGCCATGCCTACGTGTACCTGATCTACGGCATCCACCACTGCATGAACGTGGTGACCGAGCCGGAGGGAAACGGGTCAGCAGTGCTTCTCCGGGCGCTGGAGCCGGTTGCCGGCATCGAAGGCAGAACCAGCGGACCAGGGCTGCTGTGCAGGGCCATGGGGATCGACCGGCGTCTGAACGGCATCGACCTGTGCGGGGATACGCTTTGCGTCACCGAAGAAAACGGCGAGACTTTTTCCGTGGCCCGGCGCCCCCGGATCGGGGTCGACTACGCCGGCAAATGGGCAAAACGGTTGCTTCGCTTCTGCATCGAAGGCAATCGATATGTCTCCCGGCGATAGCGGTGTAATCTGCATCTGATCGACAAGAGATAACATTCGATTAATAAAAATAGAGGAGGAACAAATGGACCTTAAATTCTTGGAAGAGACGCCGCCTTGGGAATGGCCGGAGGATGCCGGAAAAGTGCTTTTCGACACCGTCTCCAACGATCGATCGGATGTTTCCGACCGCATCCTTGCTGCCGAACTGGCCGGCGACATCACCGTTGTCGACGACGATATTGCCGATGCCCTGTTGCATATTCTCCAAGACAGCAGCGAGCCAGAGGCGCTGCGCGGCCAGTCTGCCATAGCTTTGGGACCTGTACTCGACCTTGCCGACATGGACGGGTTCGACGATCCGGACGATGTTCCCATCTCCGAG
Organism: uncultured Desulfobacterales bacterium; assembly: GCA_964409825.1. GTDB lineage: Bacteria > Desulfobacterota > Desulfobacteria > Desulfobacterales > CAFBRK01 > JAIPEL01. Next base: position 4,384 of record CAYPFH010000014.1, read on the forward strand.
GAGATGTTTCGCAATATTCAGGAATCGTTTCGAAAACTTTACATGGATGCCGCTGTTCCCAAAGAAGTGCGCCGGCGGATATTGGAGGCATCAGTGCGCGCCCCGCAGGACTGGCACCGAGACGCGATTCGGGCGGCCTATGCCAGCGAGGACGAGGATTGGCGGCTGACAGCGGTTTTTTCGATGCGCTGGGTAAGAGGTTTCAAAGCCCAGATTCTCGAATCGCTCGAAACCAGCAATCCTGAGATCCATTACCAGGCTGTTTGTGCGGCAGGAAATTATGAGCTGGATGAGGCCTGGCCGCACGTCTCAAGCCTGTTGCGCAAGTCGGTGAACAACAAGCCTCTGCTGCTGGCCGCCATCGATGCCGCAGCCGCCATTCGCCCGCAGAAAGCAAGATCGGTTCTGATGAACCTGACCCACGCCGACGACGAAGACATCGCTGAAGCCGCAGAAGAAGCCTTGGCCATGGCCGATGCTATGGCGAGAGATGAGTTCGATGACGACGGGTATTTTACCTGAAATGGTCTGCTCTATGACGAGAGGGGGCTTGACTTTTATGCTGCGAAATCAAACGATCCCTCAACTCCTTGAGCCTGCCGCTGATGCCCACCTTATAGATGTGGGGATTTTCGAAGCGTTTGTACTCTGCAGGAAGCATCTCCAAACGCTTCCGGGCGTAGGCTGCCGTTTGGGACGGGGAGGGCGGGTCGTACACGATTTTGCCCCGGGCCATCACCGGCTGAAGCAGCGGCTCGGTTTCATGCGGCTCGATGGCAAAGGATTGATGGGGAGCGAATGGATGGTACATCACGGCGATGTTTTTCTCATCTTCGAGCCCCACCGCATCGGCCCCTAAAAACAGCCCCTCGCCGTTTACGGCGCGCCATACCTGCTTTTTATCGGGCAGGGTGATTTTAGACACATTTTCTGAAAGCTTGATCACCGGCTGCCCGCCGGCTTGCGCCAATTTGTACACGCCGTCGAGCGCCGCATCGGGCTGGCCGGTGACCAGGCTGGTCCCAACGCCGAACACGTCGATAGGCGCCCCCTGGGCCATCAGACTTCTGATGACATGCTCATCGAGTTGATTGGAAGCGGCGATTTTGACGTAGTGCAAACCCGCCTCATCGAGCATGGTGCGGCTTTTTCGCGCCAGATAGGCCAGGTCCCCGCTGTCCAGCCGGATGCCTTTCAGACGGCGGCCCTTTTTTTCCATTTCTTTTGCCACGGCAATCGCATTGGGCATGCCGCTTTTCAGGGTGTTGTAAGTGTCTACAAGCAGAACGCAGTCATCCGGGCGGGCGGCGGCAAAGCTGCGAAAGGCCTCGATTTCGCTCTCGTGGCTTTGAACATAGGAATGCGCCATGGTACCGGAAGGCGTCAGCTTGTAATCCCTGGCCGCCCGCGCATTGCTGGTCGCATCGAATCCGCCGATGACGGCGGCGCGGCTGGCGTAGTAGCCCCCCGGCCCCTGTGCACGGCGCAATCCGAAATCGATGAGCACGCCGTCTTTGGCAACAAGGCGCATGCGGCTGGCCTTGGTAGCGATCAGCGATTGGAAATTGAGAATGTTTAGCAGCACCGTTTCGATGAGCTGGGTCTCGATCAGTTTGCCTTCGACCCTCAGCACGGGCCGCGTCGGAAACACCAGATCGCCTTCCAAGGGAGCGTAAATCGTGCCTGAAAATCGGAAGTGTTCCAGGTACGTCAAATAGTCGGGATGAAAGGATTGTGCTTTCAGAAAATCCAGGTCCTCGGGGTCGAAACGAAAATTTTCCAGAACGGCCAGCAGATCCGGCAGGCCGGCAAAAATTGTATATCCGCCGTTGAAGGGATGTTTGCGGAAAAAGTAATCGAATACGGCGGATTCATCCTTTCGGCCGGCCAGGAAATAGGCCTGCCCCATGGTAAGTTCGTACTGGTCGGTGTATGTCGCTGAGAAATCAAACATGATCGATCCCGATGCCATCTCGTCCATATCTGCGGCAGAATTGCTCGGTGGTCAACCAAAGCTCCTCGGGCAGGGATGCCTTCACCTTGCCCAGGATTTCCGGTGAAACCGGGCCGTAATAGGCTTCGGCAATGGCACCTGTGATGCAGGCGAGCGTGTCGCTGTCGCCGCCAAGGGAAACCGCATTGCGCACGGCATCCTCATAGTCTTCGGCGTCCAGAAAGGCGATCACGGCCTCCGGCACCGTGCCCTGGCAGGATACATCGAAACGGTAGGATGGCCGGATATGATCCACGGTACGGTCAAGATCGTAGCCGAATCTTCCGGCAATTTCCTTTTTGATCAATTTCTTGTCCCGCGCCGTCCTGGCCAGGTAAACGGATAGGGCCGCAGCCTGGGCGCCCTTGATCCCTTCGGGGTGGTTGTGGGAGATCTCCGCTGTCCGGGCCGCCTCGCCCAGGACGTCGTCTACGGCGTCAAATGCCCACCCCACGGGGCTGACCCGCATGGCGGACCCGTTGCCCCAGCTGTTGTATGGTTCGGGGGCGCTGGAGTGAAGCCAACGGATGAAGGTGCCGCCATAACCGGCATGAGGGTATCGGCGGCCGATTTTCCGGACCCAGCGGCGGTAGTCTCCATCGGTCAAAATGGCCTGGGCCACCGCGATGGTAAGCACCGAGTCGTCGGTGAAGCGGGATCCGGGATGAAAAAGAGGAAAATCCTTGGTCTTGATGGGCCGGGCTTCGTATACCGAGCCGATCATATCGCCGGCAATCGCGCCGATCATTTCGCTGCCTCCAATCCGTACTTTTGCACGCATTTCTCAATTCTCGGGTTTCGTCTCCCGGCAGCAAATGATCCACTTCGCGGCATCATGAGTCCCGAAAGTTGAGTCATTTTCCGTCTGCTGCCCGGGCGCAGGCGATGCAGGTCAGGGCACTGGGGTCCACCTGCAGCCGCCCTTCGGCGATTTCTTCCTCGCAGCTGATGCAATAGCCGTAGTCGCCGGAGGCCATGCGGTGGAGCGCTGTTCGGATGCGCCGCTCCTCCATCGCAGAAAGCCGCGCGGCTGCCTTGCTCATGGCTTGCTGCTGCATGGCATCCATTCGGGACAGACGGCCCACGCGGGACTGGTCCAGCTCCAGCGGGCTGATTGGCTTTTGGCCGCCGGTGATTTCGTCGAGGCGCTGCTCGAGATGTTTCTTGAAGTATGAAAGATCGATATCATCACGCATGGCAAGCTTCCTCGTTAATGGCGATTGCATTCTAACGGGTAAAGAATGATGTGCGATCAAAGGAATGTCAACTTTTTATGGCCACGGCTCCCGAATCGCTTCGATTTCAGGCGCCGCGAAATACACAAACGTTTCTTCGGGCGGCGGAAATCTACCGATCACTGCGAAAAAAAGGGGGGACCATTTTAAAGCCCGTAGACGGCACGATCGCCTCGGTTGCCAGCGAGCATGACTTCCGCCTGCTTTACAACGACCCAAATTTCAATCATATTGCAGGGCACACGAAGCTCAGAATCTTATGAAAAGGAGCATGGTATGGCAGTTGGTTGGTCGAAGGACGGGGCGGTGCAGGATCAGATCGACGCCGGCATACAAGACGCCGTCAAGCGGGCGAGAAGCTGGCTGGTCGAAGGAGAGGGCCTGGAGCACTGCGAGCAGTGCGAGGCCCCGATTCCGGATGCCCGGCGAAAGGCGGTCCCGGGTGTTCGGCTGTGCATCGACTGCCAAGCCGAGGCCGAAAAGGGCCAGGCGCCGGTTGCAGGCTACAACCGGCGCGGCAGCAAAGACAGCCAGCTGAAATAGAAAGCTTAGCAAAATGTGGGGGGAGAATTCTCATGCGCGAACAGATGACCGCCATGGTCAAAGAAAACGACATCTGCGTGCTGGCCACGGCCGGCGACAACCGGCCCCACTGCAGCCTCATGGCCTACGTGGCCGACGATACCGGGGAAAAGCTTTACATGGCCACCCCGGCAGACAGCCGCAAGTTCGCCAACCTCGGCCGGAACCCGTTGGTGAGTCTGCTCATCGATACCCGGACAACCCATCCCCGGGAACAGACCCGGGCGCTGACCGTCTCCGGGACCTGCTCCCCGGTTGCCGACCGCGCCGAGCGGGCGGCGGCCGCCGAGCGGCTTCGCATGGCCCACCCCCAGCTGCAGCGTATATTGAAGGATCCGGGGGTGGAAATTCTATGCGTGAAGGTGGCGTCGTTTCTGCTCTTGGACGGCGTCTCCGAGGCCCACTTCCTTGAAGTTTCCAATTAGCCGGTTTTGCCGGTTGGCCAGTTAGACGGGCTGGTCAAACGGGCCCTGATATAACCGGCAACTGGGAAACGGGTCAAACCGGAAACGCCCATCGGATGGGGACGAAGGTGGCTCTTGATCATTTCCCCGGAATCAATTTGCATCATTTGACCCGATCGTGACGATTCCCAGATAGCCGTCCACGGTGATCCGGTCACCGGTTTTGATCAGGGCGGTGGCGTCGGCCACGCCGGTCACGCACGGGATGCCGTATTCTCTGGCGATGATCGCGCCGTGGATGAGCATGCCGCCGCGGCGTTCCACGATGCCGGCGGCCAGGGGCACCACGAAGGTCATGTTCGGGTCCACCGCGGCGCAGACCAGGATCTCTCCCTGCCGGAACCGTTCAAGGTCTCCATCTTCAAGGATCACCCGGGCAAGGCCCTGCCAGATGCCGGGGCCGGCAGGCTGGCCGGTGAGCTGCCGGGCATGGACGGCGGACGCAGAAGTGGTCTCGGCGGATTTTGCGCTGGACACCGTCTGTCGCCGGTCGACCAGGGCGAGGGCTTCGGCCAGCCGCTCGTCTTCCTGCTGATTTTCGATTCGCAGCTGCGCTTCGTTTGCCGCATCCAGCAGCCGCGCCTCGATCCGACCGATGTGCATGTTGTCGTCGTCACGGAGCCGGTAGCTGGCCCGGGCCAGATCCAGCAGCGCTTCAGCCCGGCGGCGTTCGTCTCCCTGGAACCGATCCAGAAAGCCGGCTTTCAGGGCCTCGGTATCGGGGCGGGGCCGCCGATGGTGATCGGCCGCCTGCCTTCGGATGGCCAGCTCCAGCACCAGGCGAACCACCGCTTCCGGGCCCTGGCTGCACTGCACTGCTCCAGTGACCGGGCACGACAGGTCCCCGTACTGGTCGATGAATGACTCCAGGTCACGCACAAACGCCGGAGCTGCCTCTTTGAGGCGTCCTTTTCGGAGCCGGTCGGCCAGCGCCGGATCCCGCCGAACCGAGGCAGCCATTTTTTCAAGAAGCCGGTTTCGCTCCAAGCTCAGCATCGGCGTTTGTCCGAGCAGGTGCATAAACTCGTAAGGGTCTTCCGGGCGCACGACATCGTTGTAGGTCTGGCCGAAGAGCCGTATGCCATGGGCAAAGGGGATGAACTCCTCCCAGTATAGGTTGGCCCACCGGGTGTTGATCTCCAGGCGACGAAGAATTTCCGCCGCCAGCGCCTCGTTGGAAAGAACGGCAAGATCTGCCGCTGCAAGGGTTTTGGCCTCCTCGACCATGGCCGGAATGTGCCGTTTTTCGACCCGCTGTCCAAGCAAGACCAGGTTCTCGAAGCTTCGATGCAGGCTCAGATACCAGGCGCGGCGGTCCTTTTTGTCTCCCTCGCCCCCGGTGGTGATGGGACGGGATTGAAGCAGGAACAGCCTGCCGTTGGAAAAGGTCCACTCCACATCCTGGGGGCGCCCGAAAAGCGCCTCCGCTTTCATGGCCATGGAAAAGACGGCATCGACGTCTTCTTCCGACAGGGGCGGGCGGGTTCGCTCGGACGGATCCAGGTCGACCAGATCGATGCCGGTTTGTCTGCCGGCGGTCTTTTTCTCCCGGGTTGCGGGGGTGTGGGAGACGATCCCTTTGGTGGTGCGGTCGATTCGCCAGCGGTCGGGTTCGACGGCGCCGTCCACCAGGCCGGCATTGAGACCGTGTACGGCTTCGATCACCCCCCGGTCTGGATCATTGAAATCCCGGGTGAATGCGATCCCGGAGCGGTCGCCGACCACGATTTCCTGCACCACGACGGCCATGGCGCTGGTCTCCACGTCCAGGCCCAGCTCCTGGCGGTAGAGCAGTGCGGCGTCGGACCAGAGCGACGCCCATACCTGCCGGACCGCCGCCAGGATCGCTTCGGGCCCGGAGACATTGACCACCGATTCGTGAAGACCGGCAAAGGAGGCTGCGGCGGTGTCCTCTTCCGGGGCCGAGGAACGGACCACCACCGCACGGTCCGAGAAGCGGGAGACAACCGCTTCGGTCAGCCGGGCTTCGAGGGCGGCCGGCATCGGGGTGGTCAGGAACCGGTTTCGGATCCGCAGGGCGCAGTCCCAGATTTCTTCCCATCGCATCTGCTCGAACGGCTTGCGGTGAAGTTCGAGCTGAATTCTTTCCCGGAGGCCGCCTTCGCCGACGAATTCGCCGTAGAGGTCGGTGGTCAGACAAAGGGTTTCCGGCACCCGAAAGCTGCTTTTCCCCGCCAAGGCCAGGGTATAGGCTTTTCCGCCGACCTTTTGGGGGCCGCTTTTTCGTATCTGTGCCAGGGAAAGGATCGTGTTCATGGCTGCAAACGCAGCTCCATGACTTCCTGAAAATTTTCCACGAGCAGGTATCTGGCCACGACCACCTGGATGAACCTTGTGGTGGGGGCACGAAGAAAATCGACCAGGTAGGGGTGGCGGGACAGGTAGCGTTCTGCCGCCGAGCCGCCGCCGGCGGGATCGACGACAGCGGCCCTGCCGACCGCGGTCACCGCCGCCGCCCGGTGGAAATCGGCCTCCCGATGGGTGCGGCTGTCGATCAGAAGCGCCACCCGGGGATCGGCGGTCAGGTTTCGGTACTTGCGGGTGGTTTCCGGGGTGGCGAAAAAAATCCGGCGAAGATCCCTGTCAGCGGCGAAGCCGACGAGGCTGGCATAGGGCTCGCCGCGGTATTGGGTCGACAGGACCGCCAGTTGCTGGGTGTCCAGCAACTCGGCGATCCGATGCCGGGTCTTTTCCTTGCGGTCCACGCAGCTATTCTCCGGAACCGACCAGGGGCAGCTCCTCGTCAATCTTGAAAAAGACCAGAAACTTGGGATCGCTCGGGTCCTTTTCCGGCGGATAGGTTCGCCGTCGCAGCTCGTAAAGCAGCTCGGTGTCTTGTTCTTCCCTGACCATAGCCAAAAAAAAGCGCTTTCCCTTGTAGCCTTTGTCGTTTTCCACGAAAAGATACGCAGCGCGGGGGTTTTCCGTGACGTTTTTGTGCGAAAGCCGGTCGCGCATGATAAAGGCGAGGGTCCCGTCGTCCATCACATGCGGCCGGGAGTACAGCGCGGAATCGACCTTGCCGGCCTTGTCTGCCGTGGACAGAACGCCGATGCCCTTGTTGTTCTCGAAGTAGTCTCTCAGTGCCTGAGTGGTTGCGGCCATCACCGTCTCCTTTCTATTCTTGAATCATAAAATCCGAAATTCGCATTTATTCGAAACAATTTCGTCATTGGTTTTGATTCGTCAAGTCTTTGCCCTCGGCAGGACGCAGGATGTGTGCAGCTTGGGGGTGAACCGCTCGGGTCCGGCGGTGATGGGGCCTTTGACCGCCTTTGCCACGGACCGGAGCATACCCGAAAAAATCATCTGATGAAACGGGTACAGGCCGTACCAGTAGACCAAACCGAAAAGCCCCCGGGGCAGAAAGCGCGACAGCAGGGTCAGCCGGCTCTGGTCCGGCCCCACGGAATCGATGGAAAACTCGAGCATCGCTTCGCCCGGGAGCTTCATTTCGGCAAGGAGGCGAAGTTTTCTTGGGGGATCCACTTCGAGCACCCGCCAGAAATCCAACGCGTCTCCGGCCCGAAGGTTCGTCGGATGGCGGCGGCCCCGGCGCAGTCCGATGCCGCCGGCAAGACGGTCCATCCAGCCGCGAAGCGTCCACAGGCCGTTTCCATAGTACCATCCGGTGCCTCCGCCGATTTGCCGGATCGGCTCCCAGACCCGTTCGGGGCGGGCCTGGATCCGGGCCCGGTAGCCGCATTCCATAATGGTTCCTCCTGCCCAGTCGGCGTCGCCGCATGCGGCCCATTCGGGAGGGGCAACCGCGCCAGCGTCCATCCAGCAGGTGTCGATCTGTGCCTGGCGGACCCGCTCAAGGGCGATGCGGATCGCCTCCCGGCATCCGGTGAGCTCCTGGGGAATGATTTGACGGATCCGGTTTTCCTGGCAGATGACCGGTACGCCCAACCCTTCGGTCAGGGGCATGGCGATGGCGGCCGGCACCGGTGTCACCAGGTGGATCCAATAGGCGCTCAGGGTGGGGGTGAGCACCGGAACCCCGACGATCCGGCGCCGGGGCAGTCCGGCTTCTTCGGCAAAGATGCCGATAAGGTCACGGTAGGTGAGCACATCCGGACTGCCGATGTCGAAGGTCTGCCCCTTGACCGATTCATGTTCCAGGCAGCCGGATAGATAGTTCAACACGTTTCCCACGGCGATCGGCTGAACCGGGGAGTCGACCCACTTTGGGGTGACCATCACCGGGAGCCGTTCGACCAGGTAGCGGAGCATCTCAAAAGATGCGCTTCCCGAACCGATGATCATCGCCGCCCGCAGCACCGTGGCCGGCACCGGCCCTCCAGAGAGGATTTCCCCCACTTCGCGGCGGGACTTCAGATGATGGCTCATGCGGCGGTCGGTCACCTCCCCTAACCCGCCCAGGTAAATGATCTGCGAAAGTTCGCCTTGGGCCGCGGCATGCACCATGTTCCTCGCCCCGGCGCGGTCGGCGTCGGCGAATTTGCCCTTGGCGGCGATCATGGAATGGACCAGATAAAAGGCGGCCCGGCAGCCGTCGGCCGCCCGCAGCAAAGCGTCGGCGTCGAGCACGTCCCCTTCGACAAGCTCGATATTTTCGTGCCGGCTCCAGGGACGGCAGGCCAGCTTGGCCATGGAGCGCCCCATGGCGCGCACGCGGTAGCCTTCTGGCAGCAGTTTGGGAACGAGGCGCCCGCCGATGTAGCCGGTGGCGCCGGTCACGAGGATCGGTCGGTCGTTCATTGGATCACCGAGGTTGCGGATTGTTTATTTTGATAATATACGCAACTTCCTAAGTTAATGCTCACGACGAAAACCGCAACAGCAAAAGGGAGGCTTCCGATTATGATCGATCTCCTGTTCGAACCGATCCGGATCAACCGGATGGCGGTGAAAAACCGCATCGTCATGCCCGCCATGCACCTGAACATGGCCAAAGATTTTCAGGTCACCCCCCGGCTCGTCGAATTTTACGAGGAGCGGGCAAAGGGGGGCGCCGGCATAATCGTGGTAGGATTTGCCACCGTGGACGATCTTTCCGGCTCCTCGCTGAATATCGGCGCCCACAAAGACGAGTTCATCCCCGGATTGTCGGAACTGGCCGCGGCCATCGGGCGCCATGGCGCAAAATCCGCGGTTCAGCTCAACCATGCCGGAAGGTACAATTTCAGCTTTTTTCTGGATGGAAAACAGCCGGTGGCGCCGTCGCCGATTGCCTCCCGGCTGACCAAGGAAACGCCCCGGGAGTTGCCTGTCGAAAAAATCCGGGAGGTGGTGGCCTCCTTCGGCCGGGCCGCCGACCGGGCCAAGCGCGCCGGCTTCGATGCCGTAGAAGTGCTCTGCGGCACCGGCTATCTCATCAGCGAGTTTCTCTCCCCCCTGACAAACCAGCGGACCGACGACTACGGCGGCAGTTTTGAAAACCGGACCCGTTTCGCCCTGGAGGTCATTGCGTCGGTCCGGGCGGCTGTCGGACCGGAATATCCGGTCGTTGCCCGCATGAACGGAAACGATTTCATGCCCCAAGGCCAGGGCCGTCGCGATCTGGGCCGGTTTGCAGAGATTCTGGTCGGGGCGGCTGTCGACGCCCTTTGCATCAATGTGGGGTGGCATGAGGCCCGGGTGCCTCAGATCGTCTCCGAGGTGCCCCGGGGGGGCTTCGGCTACCTTGCCCGAAGTGTCAAAGAAAGGGTGGACGTCCCGGTGATCGCCAGCCACCGGATCAACGATCCGGCGGTTGCCAGGCAGATGATGGAAGACGGTCTCTGTGACATGGTGGCCATGGGAAGAAGCCTGATCGCAGACCCCTACCTGCCGGCAAAGGCCGCCGCCGGTCGGGAGACGGAGATCGTTCACTGCATTGGATGCGCCCAGGGCTGCTTCGACCACCTCTTCGAATTAAAACCGGTGGCTTGCCTGTGCAATCCCCGGGCCGGGCGGGAAAGGCAAGCCGTCGTCGAAAAAGCGCCACGGCCCATGAAGGTGCTGGTGGCTGGCGGGGGACCTGCGGGCATGAGCGCGGCCGCTGCCGCCGCAGACCGGGGGCACGAGGTGGTCCTTTACGAGGCCGGCGGCCTGCTCGGCGGCCAGCTTCACCTGGCCGCCGCCCCACCGGGCCGGGGTGAATTCGCCCAGCTATCCGAAGACCTGGCGCGGCAGCTGGAGATCCGTAAGGTGCGTGTCGTGCTTCACCGGCCGGTGAACGAGGCGGTGCTCGAAACCGAACGTCCCGACGCGGTGATCCTGGCCACCGGCGCGCGTCCTGTCACGCCGGCCGTGCCCGGTGCCGATCTTCCCCATGTGCTTCAGGCGTGGGATGTGCTCGGCGGCCGCAGCCGAACGGGCCAAAAAGTGGTCGTGGTCGGTGGCGGAGCCGTCGGCGTGGAGACCGCCCTTTTCCTTGCCGCAAAAGGGACCCTGACGGCCGAAGCGCTGAAGTTTCTTTTCGTCAATCGGGCCGAGACTGCCGAGGATCTATACGAGCTTTCGGTTCGGGGAACAAAGGACGTGGTCCTGGTGGAGATGATCGACCGGGTCGGCGCCGATATCGGCAAGAGCACCCGCTGGGCCATGCTTCAGCATCTGAAACAAAGCGGTGTCTCTGTCCGGACCGATGCCAGGGTCGAACAGATCAGCAAAAGCGGCGTTCGGATCGTGACCGGAGACAATGCAGAAGAGATCGCCGCAGATTCGGTGGTGTTGGCATTGGGGGCTTCACCTTACAATCCGCTGCAACCCCTGGTCGAAAAACGGTGCATTCCATTTCAACTGGTGGGAGACGCCCGTTCTTTGGCAAAGGCCTTTGATGCGGTTCACCAGGGATTTGAAGCCGGCCGGAGCCTGTAAACGGCAGGCAGGATCTCGCCGAAGGGGACGGGGGGGGTGACAGTACCGGGCGCGGGGCTTATGTTCGAATCAAGTCCGAGCGACGCAGCATTTTTTATCCGTCACCCCGCCGCATGAGGTGGGTGCGTTCTCTTCCGCAGTTGTATGGCGTCCAAAAATGGCCCAACCCGAAAAGACATACCGGCTGCGCTGGCACCCGAGCATCGCCGAGATCGATCGGGCTGACTGGGATGCATTGGCGCTGCCCCTGGACACTCCCTTGCTGGAGTGGGACTGGCTCCACCTGATGGAGGCATCGGGCAGCATCGCGGTCGAACACGGCTGGCAGCCGTGCCACCTGACGGTATGGAAAGAAAATCTCCTGGCGGCCGCCGCACCGCTGTATATCAAGGGCCACAGCGCGGGCGAATTCGTGTTCGACCATGGCTGGGCCGACGCGGCCCGTCGGCTCGGGATTGCCTATTATCCGAAGCTGATCGGCATGAGCCCGGTGACGCCTGCTGCGGGCTACCGGTTTTTGATCCATCCCGATGTCGATGAAAAAAAGATGACGCCGCTGATCGCTGCCGAAATCGACCGCTTTTGCCGGCAAAACGGCCTGTCCGGGGCCAGCTTTCTCTTTGTGGATCCCGGCTGGATGCCGATGGCCATCGGGCAGGGATGGACCGCCTGGTGCCATGCAAGCTTTTTGTGGGAAAATAATAATTTTCGATCCTTCGACGATTATCTGGCCGTATTCAACGCAAATCAGCGAAAGAACATCAGAAAAGAGATCCGTTCCATGGACCGGCAGGGAATCGGTCTCGAGACGCTTTCCGGGGACCGGATTCCGGACGCGTTTTTTCGGCAGATGTACCGGTTCTACGAGCGGACCAACGACCGGTACGGGATCTGGGGGTGCAAGTACCTGACCCCCAATTTTTTTTTGAAACTGGCCGACGACTATCGGCACCGCCTCCTGTTCGTGGCTGCCTATGAAAAGCAATCCAGCGGCCCGCCGGTGGGACTGTCGATGCTGCTGACGAAAAACGATCGCCTCTACGGCCGCTACTGGGGATGCGAACGCCGGATCGGCCACCTGCATTTCAACGCTTGTTACTATGCCCCCATTGCCTGGGCCATCGAAAACGGAATCCGGTTTTTCGATCCCGGCGCAGGATCGGCTCATAAGGTCCGTCGGGGGTTTGCCGCAGTGCCCAACTACAGTCTTCACCGGTTCTACGATCCGCGCCTGGCCCGCTTGATGGAACTCCACATCGACCGCATCAACGAGGCCGAACAGGAGGAGATCGACGAACTGAACCGAGCCCTCCCGTATGCCCACCGACCGGAAAATTAGTGCGCTTGGCAAAATAGCGTTCTGACCGGAGCTGTTTTTTTACGTTTCCGTTTTTCGGGAAGCTACCCCTCCGCCCTCGTATGAAACTTCGGTCGAAGGCAAATGCGACAGGGAAGAAAAGGTTCAAATCTCAAGCACCAAATCACAAACAAATTCCAAATTCCAAGCACCAAATTCAAAACAAGACACCTCAGAAAGGCTTTTGTCCCTTTTTGGATATTGTGATTTGGTGCTTGGTGCTTGTTTGAAATTTGGTGCTTGGTGCTTGGGAATTTTATTCTTGCCGGTTTCCGTATCTCGCGGCCGGTATTGGGTCATTGCCGGTAACACGGAATAGACTGCGCGCGTCCCTCCAGCGTCAGAGACTCCGACAAAAGTTTCACATTTGATCAAATCCCGTTCGAGCACGGGACGGCAGGGCTCATATCGACCCTCTATTCGCACATCGACCCGAAACAGAAAAGGGTTGCATTACTTAAAAAAGTTGTAATATATAGTAATGTGTTCATATTGAATGTGGAGGGTTTATGGCGAAGAATTCAGATGACAATGAAATATATACAGAGGTGCCGCCCCTGACCTCGTCTACGGATCTTCGCGGGCGTCAGTCCGTGAGGGCCACGTTCAAGCTGACCGAACGGGCCATCGATGCCCTGGCAGTGTGCGCCGTTCATCTGGGAATCAAGCAAAAATCGCTTTTCGATCACTTGATCGACGACATCCAGGCGCTTCAAGCCATCGCCCACGAACTGAACCAGGTGCAGTTCGGAAGGCTTTCCCGGGTTCAGAAAACATTCGTGCTCAGCAGAAGGACCCTGGCCTGTTTGGAGGAAGTTTCCAACCGGTTGAATGCCCCCAGAGACGCCCTTGTGGAATATTCGATTCAGCGGCTTTTGCCGGTGATCGAAAAGGAGCGAAAGCGCCACCGACGGCGTAAAGCATTTCTGAACAATTTGGAGGCGTTTTTAACCCAGGGAGACCAGCTTCTTCGCAAGGCGCAGGCCGAGTTGGGCAAGGAAGACCCCGTGGTCAGCCGGTTCGAATCCGTGATCGCCGCAGGCCGCAATGCCTTTGACGCGGGTTCTGCGTTCGTGGAAAAAGGCAATGTGATCGAAGACTTTTAGAGCGCGCTCTGCACGTGACTCAGACAGTGGTTTTTCCCCTTCCAATGGCGTTGCGAGGCCGTCAGCCCGATCGGCGTCACGCACTCTAAAAGTAGTGGTGTTCGTTTATGGGTCCCAAGGGCTACGGCCTTTTGACGACCACCGGTTGCCTGCCTTCGGACAGTTTTTCAAGGGCGTTTCTGTCGATCTCAACGCCGAGTCCGGGCCCGGGAAGTGCGCCGGCCCGGCCTCCCGGCCCGAAGGTGACATTCGCTGTCGTCAGGATCTGATCCGGCGCCGAAAAGTCCCAGCAGAATGCGGAGTGTGCGACCGCGGCGGCGATATGCGCGGGGGCCGTACTCGCCGTCTCGCCGGTAACATAGGACCGCGGAGCGCCTTCACCGAATCCGAAAACAGCGCCGCCTTCGGCCGTGATTTCTACCACCACGTTCTTCGTGGATGTCCGCTTTCGTTGGGCATGGGAAAAATCGAACGCGAAGGGAAGAGAAACCGTATAGACGGAAATCTTCTCGATCTTCATGCCCTGCTGCCTGTCGGGGTGCCGCCGTCGCTGGAAACCGATTCCTTGGGAAGATCGGGGAGCTTCAGAAGAAAACGGGTCCCGCGGCCTATGCGGCTTTCCACCTCGATGGTCCCTCCCTGGTCCTGCATGTTCTGGTGGGAGATGAAAAGCCCAAGGCCGGTGCCGCTGTGCATGTCGCTTTTGTGCTTGGTGGTAAAGTACGGGTCGAAGACGTTTTCCAGCTGGTCTTCAAGGATGCCGATGCCGTTGTCCTCAATCTCGATTTTGACGCCGCCCGTCCGCCCGCTTTCCATGATCCGGGTGGTGGCGACCCGAATGTTTCCGTTTTCCGGGGTGAACTCGATGGCGTTGGACAGAAGATTGAGCACGACTTCCTTCATTTTCTCCTGGTCCATCCACACCTTGTCGATCCGAGGATCGCAGCTGCACTCGATCCGGATGTTCTTGGCCCGGCTTTGGGGCGAGACCAGCAGGACCATCCGGTCGATCAGGTGATGCAGGCTTTCCCGGCTGAAGCGAGACTCTCTGGTCTTTACCAGGTCCAGCAGCTCCGTGATCAGGCGGTTGACCCGCTCGGTCTCCTCCCGGGCGACTGCGTAAAATTCGTTTCGAAACTCCGCATCGTCGAATTTGCCGGGGAGCATCTGGATGAAGGTCCCGATGGCCGTCATCGGATTTTTGATTTCGTGGGCGAGCCGGGCCGCCAGGTTGCCGAGGAAGGAGAATTTTTCTGCACGGCTCAACAGGGCCTGGGAACGCTGGAGATGCTCCATCTGCTCTTGAAAGCTTTCGTACAGACGGGCGTTTTCGATGGCGATGGCAATCTGCGGGGTGAACACTTCCAGCGTTTCCCGGGTTTCGGCGGGAATTCCCTGCCCCAAGATGCCGTCGATGGCGATGATGCCGATCACCTTGGACCGGGTAATGAGCGGCGTGACATAGACCGAGGACGGTCTTACCTGCCGGAGCATAATGTTTTCCTGGTGGAGGAGGGAGGATTTCACCTCTGCCACATATTCCGGCTTCCCGGTGTTGGCCACCCGGGCCAGGATGTTGCTGACCCGGTCCAGGGGGATGGTATAGGACCTGAGCGCCATGGATATGTCCCCCTCAAAAGGGGAGCTGTACATGTATTCCAGGCGGTTGTTTTCCTCGTTGACGATCATGATCAACGCCCGGTTGATCCGGCACACGTTTCGGAGCAGATTCATGATCACAGAAAGCAGGCGCTCCAGCTCGAGGATGGACAAGATCGCCTTGCCCGTTTCCTGGACTGCGGTCAGTTGTCGGACCCTCCGGTTCAGTTCGATATTGAGCTGGTTGACCTCTTTGTATTTTTCCTCGATGATTTCCTTGTCTTTTTCCATCTCCTGGATGGTTTCCATGAGCACGGACTTGGAGGTGAAGCTCCGGGAGAAGATTTCATAGATACGGTTGGTCGGGGCTATGACGAGGTCGTACTCGCAATAGGGCGCCCCCTGGAAAAAACAGCAGTTTTCGCTCACCTTCACCGGTTTTCCGCCCCAGACCACCGGCAGGTAGGTATACGCCCCCTGGTTGTACAGGCATATGTCGCGGGAGCAGTTCATCTCCGGCTTCCAGTGGAGCCGGACCATGGCGCCCTTCCGGGTGCGGGAAACCACCTCGACCCGCTTGTTCCGGTTCCACTTGTTGTTGACCCACTGAAGGTTGTCCAGGACCTTGTCGGTCGACCACAGGGCCTTGAAGATGATCCGCTGGCCGTATCCGAGCTTCTTGTTTTCAAAGGCGTGGCGGGCGATCTTGAATGGGGCCTCTTCGTCGCCGAGCATTTGCCGGACCCGGGCAAAGAGCTTGGCGATGAGCCTGGAAGAGATCCAGTTGTGCGGGTCGCGAAGGAAAGCCTCCGGATCGGGCAGGGCGTCGATCTCCGGGTCCAGGTCGCGGACCAGATCGGCGACCGCATCGGGGCGGTGGTGCTTTACGTAGTCCAGGATCGCCCTGGAGTTGATGCAGCTGGTCTCTCTTTCCATATCAAAATAAAATCGCTTTGCGCTTTTATAAGCGGAAAAAAGGCATCATCTGGCGCAGAATTCTTTCCAGTTTTTCCGATGGGCGTGAAAGCCGAAACCCGCAGTCAAAGGGCACCGAAACGACCTGCAGCTCGACAGATGGGCGCCTTGCCTTGACGAAGCTTGCCATTTCGATCAGCGGCTTTTTCGATCGCCGGAAACTTGAGCCATTGATACCATTGGTGAGGATACCTGTACACCAAGGCTTCGATGAACTTCAACCCTGCGGTTCCGACGCCCGAGAAAGGAAATGCAGCCGTGGCTGTCCGGTTTCCAATCGTCGACTTCGTCGCACTATGTGATCACCACCCGATTTTCGTTCAAGTCCCGGCAGACGGCAAAAAGGACCTTCGGCGTCCGGTCCGCGTCGATAATGCGGATGTTGAACCGCTCTCCCTTCCGGCAGAAAAGCCGCCGGAGACGGTCAGAGGAAAAGCGGACCACGATCGAAACCGGAATTTTCTGGCATCCGATGTATCCGGGAATGAACTCGACGCCGCCGTAATGTCCGGTGACCAGCAGCGCCCCCCGGCCTTGCGTGAGGGCCTTTCGCACCGCAAAGAGGCCGCGATCGAGCACCCGGGATTCGAAAAAATGACGTGAAGCCTGGTCCGAGCAGTAGGCGTTGAAAAGCTTTTCATAGTAATGGTGGACGATTCCGGCCATTACCCCCCTTTGAATCCGACGAAGCGCCATGAAGCCTTTTTCGCTAGCAAAAACAGTTCCAAGACTTCTTTTTATGCTTTTTTTTTCTCTTTGCCGGAACAGAAAGTAGAGAGCTCCTACAAGCCGCACATAGATGCGCGCCCATTTCCATCCCATGCGCAGACATAGATAACCATTTAATTTTGAATGTAAAAATCTACTCAGACGGCAGTTCATGATGCCTCCTTTCGATTTGAACGTAAGACTGGAACACCCAATTGTCGGCAAAACACACAATCCATGCCAGAAGCGGAGCTGTCCGGCTCCAATGCGCCGCATCGGCCTCAGCCATCGGGGAAAAATCGGGTAACTATCAGGATTTTCGTAAATTTATTTGTCGGCGGCCGATCTTGCTGGCACCTGATATCCGAAGGCGGATGCGAGGCATGATCCCAGGGTTTGCTGAACAAATTGCACAGATTGTTGTGCAGTGGCGCACAAAAGAATGTGCAGCGCCGGAGGAAAAAATCTATACGATTGACTCTCTGCCGGTTATGTGCTCAGACAAATCTTATGGATCAGCCTGAATCGCCGAGAATTTTGGTGGTAGACGACGAGCGCGGAGTGCGGGAGTCCTTCAACATGATGCTGAAGGACGATTTTACCGCTCTGTTTGCCGCTTCCGGGGCTGCGGCCGCGGAATTGTTTCGAACGCATTCGGTGGACCTGGTGCTGCTCGACATCCGGCTGCCGGATGCGGATGGGCTCGATCTTTTGGCGGCCTTCAAGGAAAGGGATCCGCTCACCGAGGTGATCATGGTCACGGCCGTCAAGGAGATTCAGTCGGCGGTGCGGGCCATCAAGATGGGCGCCTACGAATATGTCGTCAAACCCTTTTCGGTGGAGGAGGTGAAAACCGTCATCGGGCGGGCGATCGAAAAGCGCAACCTGGTCCGTGAATTGACCTATCTGCGAACCGAGCTCGATCGAATTCAAGGATTCGAGCAAATGGTGGGCCGGGATCCGAAAATGCTCGACGTCTACGAAACGATCGCCACCATCTCCCAGGGCGAAGGAACGGTTCTCATCCAGGGAGAGAGCGGGACCGGAAAGGAACTGGCGGCCCGGGCGATCCACAATCGAAGCGCCCGCCGCCGCTTTCCTTTTGTGGTGATCAACTGCGCGGCGATTCCGCCGACGCTTATGGAGAGCGAGATCTTCGGCCATGTCAAAGGCGCCTTCACCGGAGCCACCAGCACCCGCAGCGGGAAGCTCGAGATCGCCAATCGGGGAACCGTTTTCCTTGACGACATCGATTCTCTGGATGTGAACATGCAGGCAAAGCTGCTTCGGGTGATCCAGGAAAAGGAGATCGAGCGGCTGGGGGATTCAAAGGTCGTCCGCCTCGACGTCCGGTTTCTTGCCTCATCCAACAAGGTCGTCGAGGAGCTGGTGGAGCAGGAACGCTTTCGGGAGGATCTGTATTACCGGCTCAACGTGCTTCCGATCCATCTGCCGCCGTTGAGGGAGCGGAAAAGCGATATTCCCCTGCTCGCGGACCATTTTTTGGACCGTCTTTCCCGAAAGACCGGAAAGCCCCCGAAAAAGATGACCGACCGGGCCGTCCAGGTGCTCCTGAGCTATGACTGGCCAGGAAATGTCCGGGAATTGCAAAACCTTGTGGAGCGGATGGTCACGGTGACGGCGGGCCAGGTCATCGATGTCGAAAACCTGGACCCGGCATTTCAAAAACGCGCCGTTTCAGAGGGAACGTCGTTGAAAGAGGCGGTCGCCGCCTTCGAACGGCAGTACATCGGGCAGATTCTCGCCCAATGCTCCTCGAATCGAACCAGGGCCGCTGAAAAGCTCAAAATCCATCGCAATACCTTGATTTCAAAGATCCAGGAGCTTGGACTCGGCCGTTAGACGAAAGGACACGGGGCAGCCGTGACTGAGGCCCACTTCGATTTCTGGCAGGACCATTCCCGCAATTTTCTTAAGATGGCTTTCGGCCGCCATCGGCGGGAAATCATTCGAAACGCCGACGGCCGGGGAAAGAAAACCGGAGACTGCGGGGATACCGTCGAAATGTTTTTGACCGTCCACAGCGGTCGGATCGAGGCGGTTTCCTACGACACCGACGGCTGTCTGAACACCAACGCCTGCGCCAATACCGTGGCCGAGCTGGCCGAAGGCAGAAGCGTGGAAGAAGCCTGGGAGATTTCACCCGAGGATGTCATCGAATTTTTGGAAACCCTCCCGGAGGAAAGCCGGCATTGTGCGGAGCTGGCCGCAGGCGCCTTTTACCTGGCCTTAGCCGATCATCAGCAGATCTGCCGCCAGCCCTGGAAAAAGCAGTACCGCCGATAAAATCGCTGCCACGATTTTATAGTGGTTTCGCATTTTGCGAAACACGGCATCAACACAAGAAAATGGTTTCCAAGCGCCTTGCCGTCTCCTCGATTCACTGGAAGAGACCGTATAAAATCCCGGTGCAGCCGGCGATTCAGCCTCCGTTGCCGCCCCTTTTCCACAGCCGTTTATCCTTGACATGCCAGGGCAAGTCGACTATAGCTCCTGACTTGAACATCACAGATGCACCTGCCGTTTTTTGTGAATTATTCCCATATGTTTTGCCTTTCGGCGGGTCCTTTCACGGGTGACCAGGGGGCGAGGAGCGATCCAGGGCATGAAACTGGAGAGTGTGCTGTCAAAGAAGCGGACCGCCATCGTGAAAAAATGGTTCGACCTCGTCGTTGATACCTACCCCGCCGATACCTCCCGATTTCTGAAAAGCCAGAAAGATCCCTTTGCCAACCCTGTGGGCAGTACCACCCTCGAAGGGCTCAAGGCTCTTTTTACCGATCTGCTGGGGGAGCTGGATCGGGAATCCGCGATGGGCCATATCGATCCCCTTATTCGGATCCGCGCCGTCCAGAATTTCACCCCCGGCCAGGCGACGGGCTTTGTCCTGTCTCTGAAGAAGATCGTTCGGGATCAGCTCGGAGACGACAAAGGAGACCCGGAACGGAGGAAGGAACTGGAAGCCTTCGATGCGCGTGTCGACCAGATGTGTCTGATCGCCTTCGACGTCTTTGTCAAATGCCGTGAAAAAATCTTTCAAATCCAGGCAACGGAGCAAAGAAACCGGTTCTTCAAAGCGTTTGAAAGGGCCGGTTTGGTGTCCGAGATCCCAGAAAAGGAGACGGATTCCGGCAAATCGGATTTAACTCAATGACGGCGGCTTTCCGCGGCCGGCGCAAGAGAGGGCTTCGCACGGGGGGGCTTTCCGAACGCATCGGGCACTGCGGCAAGGCCGGTAAGCGAGGTGTGGGTCAATGAATCGACATTACATGTTTTCCCTCATAGCAGTGCTGCTCCTGTTTTTGATTGCCTATGTGGGAGCGGCCGCCGCTGGCCTCGAGGTCCTGTTCGGGATCATCATCCCCTACGCGGCCATCGTCGTCTTCACTTTGGGCTTTATCTACCGCGTCGTGGGCTGGGCGCGGTCGCCGGTGCCCTTCCGCATTCCGACCACCTGCGGCCAGCAAAAGTCGCTCCCGATCTTCAAGCAGGCCAAGATCGACAACCCCTCGACCAGGGGAAACGTGGTGATCCGGATGATCCTGGAAGTCGTTCTGTTCCGGTCCCTTTTCCGGAACACCAAGATGAAGGTCAAAGAGGGGGGTAAGCTGTTTTACGGGTACGAACTTTGGCTCTGGCTCTTTGCCCTGGCATTTCACTACGCCTTTGCCACCGTGCTGGTTCGCCACCTGCGGTTTTTTACCGAACCGGTGCCCGGGTGGCTGCAGCTGCTCGAAAACGTGGACAGCTTCATGCAAATCGGGCTTCCGGTGGTCTTTCTTTCCGGGGTGGTGCTCCTGGCGGCAGTCACCCTGCTTTTTTTGCGGCGCGTACTGCTTCCTCAGATCCGCTACATCTCCCTTGCCAACGACTACTTTCCGCTGGTTCTGATCTTCGGCATCGCTTTTACCGGCATCTTGATGCGCTATTTTATCAAAGTCGACGTGGTCGGGGCAAAGGAGCTGGCCTTCGGTCTGGTCTCGTTTCACCCCACGATTCCCGAAGGCATCGGCTCCATATTTTACGTGCACCTGTTCTTCGTCAGTGTTTTGCTGGCTTACTTTCCTTTCAGCAAGCTCATGCACCTGGGGGGCATCTTCATGAGCCCGACCCGGAATCTGACCACCAACACCCGGGAGGTCCGTCATGTCAATCCGTGGAACTACCCGGTCAAGGTGCACACATACGAGGAATACGAAGACGAGTTCAGAGAAAAGATGGTGGAGGCCGAACTGCCGGTGGACAAGGAGCCACCCCCCGAGGCGGAAGAACCTGAAGCGGACGAAACTTCAGAGGAAAAGGAGTAGAGCATGTCCGATACCCCCAAACCCGAAGAGATTCTCTCCAGAAGCCATACCCCGCCAAAGACCGGGTGGATGGACACGCCGATCGATATCCGGCCCGGGATGTACTGCTATGCGTCCAACCCCAAGAGCGTCGACTATGTCGGGCTTCCGTATCCGAGACAGTGGAACCCGATGGAGGACGACTGGAATCTTCCGGACAACTGGAAGGAGATCATCTTCGAGGGGTTGAGAGACCGCCTCGACCGGTTCCGTTCCTTCAAGGTGTTCATGGACATCTGCGTCAGGTGCGGCGCCTGCGCCGACAAATGCCACTTTTTCATCGGCACCGGCGATCCGAAAAACATGCCGGTCCTTCGGGCCGAGCTGATCCGCTCGGTCTACCGAAACGACTTCACTCGTTTCGGCAAAATGTTCGGGAAGATGGCGGGGGCCCGCCCCATGACCCTCGATGTGCTCAAGGAGTGGTGGTATTACCTGTTCCAGTGCACCGAGTGCCGCCGATGTTCGGTGTTCTGCCCGTACGGGATCGACACGGCCGAGATCACCATCATCGGCCGGGAGTTGCTCAACCTGCTCGGATTGAACATCGACTGGATCGCAACGCCGGTGGCCAACTGCTACCGCACGGGAAACCACCTCGGCATCCAGCCCCACGCCTACAAGGACATGATCGATTTCTTCTGCGAGGACATCGAGGAGATCACCGGCGTTTTGCCCAAGCCGAGCCTCAACCGCAAAGGGGCAGAGATCCTGTTCATCACCCCGTCGGGCGACGTCTTTGCCGACCCGGGCACTTACACGGCCATGGGCTACCTGATTCTCTTCGACTTTCTGGAAAAAAAATACGGGCTTGACATCACCTGGAGCACTTACGCCTCGGAGGGAGGAAATTTCGGGTTTTTCACCTCCCACGAGACCATGAAGCGGCTCAACGCCAAGATGTATGCCGAGGCCAAGCGTCTCGGGGTCAAATGGATCCTCGGCGGCGAGTGCGGCCACATGTGGCGGGTGATCACCCAGTACATGGACACCATGAACGGGCCGGCCGATCACCTGGAAGTTCCGGTATCGCCGATCACCGGCACCCGGTTCGAAAATGCCGCATCGACCAAGATGGTCCACATCACCGAGTTTCTTGCCGACCTGCTCTACCACGACAAGCTCGATCTGGACACGAGCCGCAACGATCATCTGAAGGTGACCTTCCACGACTCGTGCAATCCCTCCCGGGGGATGGGGCTGCTCGACGAACCCCGGTACGTCATTCAAAACGTCTGCAACAACTTCTATGACATGCCGTCGAACACGATCCGGGAACAGACCTTCTGCTGCGGCAGCGGGGCCGGCCTCAACGCCGGCGAAGACATGGAGCTGCGGCTCTCCGGCGGGCTTCCCCGGGCCAACGCCGTCCGGCATGTGCATGAAAAACACGGGGTCAACATGCTGGCCTGCATCTGCGCCATCGACCGCGCCGTTTTACCCGCCCTCATGGAGTACTGGGTGCCGGAGGTGGATGTCACCGGCGTCTGCGAGATGGTGGGCAACGCGCTGAACCTGCCCGGACAGAAAAAGAGAACCACCGACCTGCGTGGCGAAGACCTGCCGGGAATGGAGGATGAAGAAGATGCCGACGAATAACAAGAAGATGTACGACAAAGGGATGGTCCTTGCCGGCCTTGTCATCTTCGTGGTCGTGGTGACTTTCCCCTTCTGGTACAATCTGGGAAAGGCCGCCCCGCCCCCCGAACCGGTGCTCACCGAAAAGGCCAAGGCCGCCAAGGAGTGCGTCGAATCGACCGAGTATATGAAGGTTGAGCACATGCAGCTTCTCGATGTCTGGCGGGATACGGTGGTGCGGGACGTCAAGCGGGTCTATATCAACCCGGAAGGGAAGACCTATATGATGAGCCTTTCCAACACCTGCCTCGACTGTCACCACAACAAGGTCGATTTCTGCGACAAGTGCCACGATTACGCCTCGGTGCGTCCCTACTGCTGGGACTGCCACATAGACAATCCGAAGGAGACGGAGTGATGAAAAGCAGCAGAAGACGCTTTCTGAAGCTTGCCGGGATCGCCGCCCTCGGTCTGGGAAGCCGGCCGTTGGTCGATGCCGCCTATGCCGCCGTCGGAGGCCATGCCGCCCCGGAACCGAAAGTCGGTCGGCAGCCCGAAGCCCTCACAGCAGAGCAGTGGGCCATGGTCATCGACACCCGGCGGTTCGAATCCGTGGCGGACATGGAGCCGCTGATCGAGGCCTGCCATTCGATTCACAACGTGCCGCTTTTTGAAAACAA
This sequence comes from uncultured Desulfobacterales bacterium, assembly GCA_964409825.1. Taxonomy (GTDB): domain Bacteria; phylum Desulfobacterota; class Desulfobacteria; order Desulfobacterales; family CAFBRK01; genus JAIPEL01. Next base: position 27,877 of record CAYPFH010000014.1, read on the forward strand.
GCGGCACGAAATCAAGTGGATCTGGGAAACCGAATACAAGCACGCCTTTCCCGGCAAGGAAAACGATTATCTTCCCTGGGAGGTGAAGGAACGGCCATACCTGGTCCTGTGTAACCACTGCGAAAATCCCCCCTGCGTGCGGGCCTGCCCGACCAAGGCGACCTTCAAGAACGAAAACGGCATCGTCGTCATGGACTTTCATCGGTGCATCGGCTGCCGGTTCTGCATGGCCGCCTGCCCGTTCGGCGCGCGAAGCTTCAATTTTCGGGATCCACGGCCCTTCATCGCAGATACCAACAAGCTGTACCCAACCCGGATGAAGGGGGTGGTGGAAAAATGCAATTTTTGCGCCGAACGCCTGGCCGAGGGGAAAATGCCCGCCTGCGTGGAGGCTTCTGACGGCGCCCTGGTCTTCGGGGACCTGTACGATCCGCAGTCGGAAGTGCGTCAGGTGTTGAAGGACAACTACACCATTCGACGAAAACAGGAGCTCGGAACAAAACCGGCTGTCTATTACATCGTGTGAGGTGACCTATGCTTGAATTTGCGGTCAAAGGTTCCAAAAGATACTGGGGGCTGGTCCTCGCCCTGGCAGCCATTACGGGCCTTGGGGTCCTGACCTGGCTGTATCAGCTCAGCTTCGGCCTGGGGATCACCGGCATGAGCCGGGACGTCTCCTGGGGGTTCTACATCGCGCAGTTCACCTTCCTGGTCGGGGTGGCGGCCGGGGGGGTCATGGTGGTTCTTCCCTACTATCTGCATGACTACAAGGCGTTCGGCCGGGTCACCATCCTGGGCGAATTTTTAGCCATCGCCGCGGTGGTCATGTGCCTTTTGTTTATCCTGGTCGATCTGGGCCAGCCGATGCGGATGCTCAACGTCCTGTTTTACCCCACGCCGAATTCGGTCCTGTTCTGGGACATGATCGTTTTAAACGGGTACCTGTTTTTAAATGTGGTGATCGGCTGGAACGTGCTGCAGGCCGAGCGCCACGGAACCCACTATCCGATGTGGGTCAAGCCCCTGATCTACTTGTCGATCCCCTGGGCGGTGAGCATTCACACGGTCACGGCATACCTGTACTGCGGTCTGCCCGGCCGGCATTTCTGGCTGACGGCTATCCTGGCCCCCCGGTTTCTGGCGTCGGCATTTGCCGCGGGGCCGGCGCTGCTCATTTTGCTGTGCATGGTCATTCGGAGGTTTACCAAGTTCGATCCGGGCTGGGAGCAGATCCAGTCCCTGGCCAAAATCGTGACCTACGCCATCATCTTAAACTTGTTCTTTTTCTTGTGCGAAGTGTTCGTGGCGTTTTACAGCAACATCCCCGGCCACATGGACAGCATCATTTACTTGTTTGCCGGGCTGCACGGCCACAACGCCTACGTCCCGTGGATGTGGACATCCATCATCATGATGATCCTGGGGATCATCCTGCTGGTGCCGCCCGTTACCCGGCGCAATCCGATGACCCTGACCGCGGCCTGCCTGCTGGTTTTTTTCGGGGCCTGGATCGACAAGGGAATGGGGATGATCGCCGGCGGGTTTACGCCCAACCCGCTGCATGAAATCAACGAATATATTCCCACCGTGCCTGAAGTGATCATCGCCCTGGGCGTCTGGGCGGCCGGATTCCTGGTGCTCACGGTCCTGTTCAAGATCGCCGTCTCCATCAAAGAGGAGGTCAAAGTATAGCCTGGCCGACTTTGTTCGATCACCGAAAACGACAGGGCGCATCCGGCAGCGGGTGCGCCTTTTTTTTCGGCCAATTTTACGGCGCCAGTTTGATCAACCCCTTGACTTTTCGACTCGGGCGTCAATGTTATCCAATATATCGGTGCCACCGCCGAAGGAGGCGGCGGCACCTGTTTTGACGACCCCATCCTTAGGAGGCGAATATGTCCTATACATGCAAAAACTGCGGGGCCGTGGCCAACGCGCCCGGACACTTGTGCAACCCTTGCGGAGACCGGCAAAAGTGCAGTTTCTGCGGCGCTCCCCAAGTCAGCCACCATCACGTGTGCCAGGGAAGGTTAAACGCCATGAAGTTCGTGTGCGACGGATGCGGACGGGTGGCGATGGAGGCGGAGCATCTCTGCAAACCGACGGCTATTGGTACCTAATCACCCCTGGGGGAACTGCCGGTTTTCCTGAGGTCTGCGGTGCCGGCAGATGCCGGGGAAACACCCCTTGAGCGGTCGACCCCCCACGGCTTCCCTTAGGGCCGTCGGGCGCGTAGTAGAGATCCAGAGAAATTTCCGGGTGCAACGCAACCGGAAATTTTTGTTGACAAAACAGGCGGAAAGTTTAACATATAGCGCTTTAAAGATTTCGGGCCGCATGCTCGAGCGCAAAGGGGGTTTTACCATGTACGCTGTTGTCAGTACAGGCGGAAAACAGTACAAGGTTGCCGAAGGAGAGGTCCTTCGGGTAGAAAAGCTGGCCGGCGAGGTGGGCGATCCGGTTTCCTTTGGCCAGGTCCTGCTTTTTTCCGACGGCGAGAAGGTAACCGTCGGCCAGCCGGTGCTGGAAGATGC
>CAYPFH010000015.1:0-30331 GCA_964409825.1 uncultured Desulfobacterales bacterium
ATCGCCTGCTTCGAGCGAAGTTTCACATAAGATCGCAGATTTTTTGCATCCGCGATCCAAGGTCATATCCCCAGGTAGGCTTTTCGCACCTCTTCATTGTTGAGCAGGCGGTCGGCGGAATCGGTCAGGGTGATTTTGCCGGTCTCCATGACATAGCCGCGGTGGGCGACTTTCAGGGCCAAATTGGCGTTCTGCTCCACCAGAAAGATCGTGGTCCGGTTTTCGCGGTTGATTTTGGCGATGATTTCAAAGATCCGTTTGACCACCAGCGGGGCCAGGCCCAGCGAAGGTTCGTCCATGAGCAGAAGGCGGGGTCTTGCCATCAGCGACCGGGAGATGGCCAGCATCTGCTGTTCACCTCCGGACAGCGTTCCGCCCGCCTGATGCCGGCGTTCGGCAAGAATCGGAAACAGCTCTAAGATATAGTCCAGATCCTTTTTGATCCCCCCCTTGTCTTTCCGAAGATAGGCCCCCAGGTCCAGATTTTCCATCACCGAAAGATAGGGAAAGATCCGCCGCCCCTCCGGGACCTGGCAGATGCCCAGGGAGACGATTTTGTCCGGCTTCATGTCGTGGATCGGCTTTCCCATGAAAAGGATCTCCCCGGACCGGGGCGGGACGATGCCGCAGATCGACATGAGCGTGGTGGTCTTGCCAGCGCCGTTGGCGCCGATCAGGGTGATGATCTCGCCTTCTTCGACCTTCAGATCGATTCCCTTCAGCGCCTGGATGCTGCCGTAGTAGGTCTTGACGTTTTTCAGCTCAAGCATCGATTTCCTCTCCGAGGTAGGCTTTGATCACCGCGGGGTTGCGCTTGATTTCCTCGGGGGAACCTTCGGCGATTTTCTTTCCGTAGTCGACGACGTAGATGCGGTCCGACAGGCTCATCACCAGCTTCATGTCGTGTTCGATGAGCAGGATCGAGATCTTTTCCTCTTCCCGGAGGCGCAGGATCAGCTCATCGAGCCTCCTAGTTTCCTGGGGGTTCATCCCGGCTGCGGGCTCGTCCAGGAGCAGGATGAAGGGTTCTGTCGCCATGGCGCGGGCGATTTCCAGGCGCCGCTGGGCGCCGTAGGGCAGGTTCATGGCCAGCTCGTTGACGAACTGTTCAAGGCCGATCTTTTCGAGCATGGCATAGCTGTCGTCCACCACCTGCTTTTCCTCTTCCCGGGTGGAGCGGGGGCGGAAGATGGCCCCGGGAATGCCCGCCGACATCCGGCAGTGGCGGCCGATCATGACGTTTTCCAGCACCGTCATATTCGGAAACAGGCGGATGTTTTGAAACGTCCGGGCCAGCCCCCGTTCGGTGACATGGTTGGGCTTCAGTCCGTTGAGCCGTTGGGTGCTGCTCTTGTCGGGAGGATGAATCAGCATTTCGCCCTCGGTGGGGGCGTGAAGACCGGTGATACAGTTAAAAAAGGTGGTTTTCCCGGCCCCGTTGGGGCCGATCAGGGCGACGATCTCCCCTTGCCGGACGGTCAGATCGAGCTTGTCCAGGGCCCGGAGTCCGCCGAAGTCCATGCTCAGGGAGCGGACTTCCAGGACTTCTTTTCCGAAATTATGCGCTGCTGCCATCGGTGGTTGCCTTGCCCTTGAAACGGTAGGTCCGGCGGACATTGGTAATGATGCCCCCGGGGCGAAAAACCATCATTGAAACCAGGATCGCGCCGAAGAGCAGCATCCGGTATTCTGAAAAGGCCCGCAGATATTCAGGAAGCAGGATAAGGACCATGGCGCCGATGATGACCCCTACGATAGACCCCATGCCCCCTAAGACGACCACGCACAGGATGATCACCGACTCCCATATCGTGAAGCTGGCCGGGTTGATGAAGGTGGTCTTGGCGGCAAACATCACCCCGGCCATGCCGGCCCAGGTGGCGCCCAGGGCGAAGGCCGACAGTTTGGTCCGGGTCTTGTCGATTCCCATGGCCTGGCAGGCGATCTCGTCCTCCCGCAGCGCGACCCAGGCCCGGCCGAGGCGGGAGTTTTGCAGCCGGCCGACCACGAAGATCGTAAAGATCACCAAGCCGATCATGATAAAATAGATCCAGAAGGTGACCTGCTGAAGAGAAAGGTCGTAGCCGAAAAAAGACGGCCGGGGAATGTTGGCGATGCCGCTGGGGCCGTGGGAAAATTCGTTCCAGTTTTCCAGCACCAGCCGGATGATCTCGCCGAAGCCGAGAGTGACGATGGCCAGGTAGTCCCCCCGAAGGCGCAGCACCGGAAACCCGAGCAGCACGCCGAAAACAAATCCTAATGCAGCGCCCGCCGGAAGGGCCATCCAGAAGCTGATGCCGAAATGGTAGTTGAGCAGGGCGTAGGAATAGGCCCCGACCGCGTAGAAGGCCACGTAGCCCAGGTCCAGCAGCCCGGCCAGTCCGATGACGATGTTCAGGCCCAGGCCGCACATGACATAGATCAGCGCGGTGATCATGATGCTGGTCTGGTACATGGAAAAGACAAAAGGATAGATCGCGGCAAAAACCACCACCAGCATGATCCCGGACAGCGTGACGCGCCGGTTGAGCATCAGACGCTGGATCAGCGTCAACTGAATGCCGTCGGTGAGCTCCGTTTTTTTCCGGCCCCTTTCCTTTCGCCGGATCATGAACCGCCAGAGCATGGACAGAACAAAGCTTCCCACCCCGATCATGGCCATGTTTATCCACCGCCATTCCACGGTGTGGTAAATCGTATTGACCCGGATGACCATGATCGGAAACGTCAGGAACATGAACCAGATCGACACCAGGGCGGATTTTTTGAGTTCTTCGGCTACCCGCATCTCATACCTTTTCCGCCTCGCTTCGGCCGAGAATGCCGGCCGGCCGGAAGATCAGGATGAACACCAAAAAGAGAAACGCAAAGACGTCCTCGTAGTCGCTGGAAACGTAGCCGGTGAAAAACGATTCGGTCCAGCCCAGCACCAGCGCGCCCAATACCGCCCCCGGAATGCTGCCGATTCCCCCCAGCACCGCGGCGACGAAGGCTTTGATCCCGGCGATGAATCCGATGTAGAAGTTGATCTGCCCGATGTGCGAGGCGATCAGCACCCCGCCGATGGCGGCGGTGGCCGAACCGACGATAAAGGTGACCGAAATCACCCGGTCGACATCGATGCCCACCAGGGCGGCCATGGTCTTGTCCTGGGAGGTGGCGCGCATGGCCTTTCCGATGGCGGTGAACTTGATCATAATCGTCAGGGCCACCATGACCGCGGCGGTGACCGCGTAGATGACCAACTCCGAGGGGCGGATGATATGGGCATAGGGCCCCAAAAATTCGAACTGCGGGATCAGGCTGGGAAAGGGGAGAAAATCCGAGGTCTGGGCCAGCAGGACGTAGTTTTGTAGAAACATCGACATGCCGATGGCGCTGATCAGGGCCGAAAGCCTCGGGGCTTTGCGGATCGGCTTGTAGGCGATTTTTTCGATGGTGAACCCGTAGGCTGAAGAGTAGATGACGGCGACGATCGAGGCGATGACCAGAATCGCGATCTCGTTCCAGCCCATCAAGGTCAGCACGCCGGCCACGATCAGCGCGGTAAAGGCGCCGATCATGTAGATTTCGCCGTGGGCGAAGTTGATCAACTCGATGATCCCGTAGACCATGGTGTATCCCAGGGCGATCAGGGCGTAGATGCTTCCCCGGGTCAGTCCACCGAGAAACAGTTCGAGAAAGTAGTCCATAACCGGTTTCCAGAACGTGCCTTCGGGTTTTTGGTGCTGATGTTTTGCTTAAATTCCGTCTGTCTCGAACAAATCAGGGGGCAGGCGGATAACGCCTGCCCCCCTGAACCGGTATACCGTTCATCGTCAACTACTTGATCTCGACATATTCCCCGTTTTGAACCTGATACATGGCAAACCCGACGCCGATGGCATCGCCCCGCTCGTCGAAGCGGATGATCCCCAGAGGGGTCGCCACATACTCGGTGCGAAGGGCGTTGACGACGTCGTCGTAGTCGGTGGAGTTGCTCTTTTCAACGGCGTTGAGCAGCGCAAGCGCCGCTGCGTAGGCGTTGAGGAAAAACGCGCCCGGATCTTCGCCGTACTTTTGCCGGTGGGCCTCGGTGGCCATGATCGCCATGGGGTTGGCGGTGGTGTCCATGGGGCCGGTGGCGTACACCCCTTCGGCGTATTCGCCGGCCACCTTGATAAAGGTGTCGTCTTTTACGCCGTCATCGGAGATGAAGATGGTGTCCATGGCCCTTTTACGCATCTGGGTGACGATCTTGGAGGCTTCCGGATGATAGCCGCCGAAGATGACCGCCTCGGCGCCGGAGTTCTTGATTTTCTGGACCACGGCCGAATAGTCCACGGCGCCCGGGGTGACCCCCTCATAGAGAACGACCTCGGCTTCGGGTTCGGCCTCCAAAAAGGTTTTGGCAAATTCGGCCAGCCCCTTGCCGTAGTCGCCCTTGTCATGAAGCACGGCGATCTTGGAAAGCTTCAGGCGGTCCAACGCGAAGTCCACCTCCAGTCGGGCCTGGGCGTCGTCTGAGGCGATGGTGCGAAAGAAGTTCGGGTAGTCTCCGCTCTGGGTCAGACCCGGGTTGGTGGCCGACGGCGACATCACCGGGATTCTGGAATCCTTGTAGATGCCCAGAGCGGCCTTGGTCGCGCCGCTGCAGATGTGGCCCAGCACGAAATCGACCTCGTCGCCCACCAGTTTGGTGGCGGTATTGGTGGCGACTTCCGGCTTGCAGACGTCGTCTTCCACGAACAATTGAATCGGCCGGCCGCCGATGCCGCCCATCTCATTTCTGTGCTCGACGACCAGTTCCGCCGCCTTGACCGTGGGGATTCCGTAGGAGGCGAGATCGCCGCTGTGGGCACCCGCGACGCCCAGCCGGATCGGCGCCGCTTCTTTTGCGGGTGCGGCTTCCTTGGCCTGTTCGGCGGGCTTTTCCTCTTCCCCGCAGGATACAAACACCGCCCCGGCCATCACCAGCGCCGCCATGATTGCCAGAGCCGCTGCCAGTGTCTTTGCAGATCGAATTTTTCGCATTGCCTTTTCCTCCGTTTGATCTGGCTTGTACGATACAATTAAAAACGAATCACCTTACAGAACCCACGCTATATACCTAAGGCGAAGTTTCTGCGTCAAGTCAAAAAAATCTTGCTGCAACCGGCAGATATCGATATGCAGGTGCCAGAATGGATTAAAGTGGCGGTGCCTGGACCGCCAGCCCGGCGGCAAAAGGCAGGGATCCACCATGACGGAGTCACCCATCACCTTCCGAAACATCGGCATCGTGGTCAAGCCGGACCCCGAGGCCATGACCAAGGCCGAGGAACTCGAAACATGGCTTGGCGCAAGACAGATCCGGGTGTCTCGGATCCGAGCCCGGATGCCGAGCCGGGAGCGATCGTCGCTGCCCGGGCCTGAGCCTCCACAGGAGCTTGATGCGGTTTTCGTCCTCGGCGGCGACGGGACTTTTTTAAGCGCCGCCCGATGGATCGGGGATCGGAATATTCCGCTGCTGGGCATCAAGTTCGGCCAGGTGGGGTACCTGGCGGCGGTTGCCGCGGAAAATCTGTTTTCGGCCGCCGAGGCGGTGCTTAAAAACGCCCTGGTGACCGAAGCCAGGATGCGTCTTTGCGTGGAAATGTTTCGAGACGGGGCGCCGGTGCTCCGGGAAACGGTACTCAACGACGTGGTCGTCAACAAGGGGGCGCTGGCCCGGCTGGCCCACATCCAGACGGACATCGACGGCCAATACCTGACCACCTACAGTGCAGACGGCCTGATCATCGCCACGCCCACCGGGTCGACGGCATATTCCCTTGCCGCGGGGGGCCCGGTGATTCACCCTGTGGTGCCGGGGATCATTCTGACGCCGATCTGCCCCTTCACCCTCACCAACCGTCCCCTGATCGTGCCGGACCAGGCGGAGATCACCCTTCGACTGGACGAAAAATCTTCGGACATCATGCTTACCATGGACGGCCAGGAAGGCTTCGAGGTCCGGAGAAACGACGTCATCCGCGTGCGAAAGCATACCCACCCCCTTCAAATGCTCACCCTGCCGGGTCAACGTTACTACGACGTGCTCAAGGCCAAGCTCCGGTGGAGCGGCGGACGGGTATGATTCGGTCGATTGGTGAATTGGTTGATTGGTCGATTCGATACACCCTGCTCAGTAAGATACTTGCTGTCTGCTTTGACCATTGAATTAATCGACGAATTGACCGATCAACTCCGTCAAGGCCGGAAGCCCGAATCGATGGCTTCCGGCGGCGGGTCGGCGGGCAGGTGGGGCCGGATGAGAAAATTTTGGCGGACCGCCTCGAGGATCTTTTCGATTTCTTCTATGTTTTCAGCCACCTGATCCAGTGTCTGCCGGGCGCTATGCGCTACGGCCGGCCCATGGACGCTGGCCTCTTCGATCCGTTCCAGGATCTTTTGGAGCGAATCCATAGCGGTTCCGGCTTGATCCAGCAATACCCGCAGCTGCTCGACGGCCGGCTCGGCCCGGCGCTGGATTCGCTTCAGGTTGACCAGATTATCCTGTACCAATGCCATGGCCGGCGGGGCTTGACGGGCGGCGGCCGCCATCGGATCGATTACCGCATCGAGCTTGATCAGTCTGGCTTCGATCGACTCAAGGAGCGCTTCGGATCGGATCAGCTGCCCGGCGGTTCCTTTTCCGCCGCGGAGATCTTCGGAAATTTCGGCCAGGTTGCCGGTGGTTTTCTCCAGATGGAAAAGAGACGCCGAAAACGGGCCCTTCGGATCTCCCAGCTGCCGGGTGATGTGTTCAAGGTTTGCGATGATGTCGGCCAGACGTTTTGCGGTTTTCTCCACTTCCACGTCTGCCAACAGGTCTTCCAGCGACCGGCGCGGTTTGGAAGCAATGAGGCCCCCGGGTTCGATGGCAGGGGCGGATATGCTTCCCGGCTTGATCGATACATACTCCGAGCCGAACAGCGTCGGGCTTTCGATCGTCACCCAGGTGCCTGCGGTGATGCGCGGTGCGTATTCTTCCTGAATCGCCAATTTGAGTTCGACCCGGTCGTCGACCAGCGTAACCGTCTTTACCTTTCCGATATCCGTCTTGTAGAGCTTGACCGCGGTGTTGGGCGCAATGCCGTAGCCCTCTTCGAAGAAGGTGGTATAGGCGACATACGGTTTGAACCAGTCCTTGCCCCGGCCGATCATGATCAACGCCGCCAGCAGCAGCAGCACGATACCGACCACGAACAACCCCACGGCCTTTTCGGTTTTCGTATAGTGGATATCCATTATGCTATTTGCATCCTTAATGGGTCATAGGACCGATTCGCCGTCGGATCCGGTGTCTGGCATCACGGTTCCGTTTCGAATCCGAATCTGCCGGTTGCAGCAGTTGTCGATGAAATGCGCGTTGCGGGTTGCACAAAGCCAGGCGGGATTCCGGTCGAGAAGATTCGGCGATTCCTGCAAGAACCGGTGAAACCCCTCCCGGCCCATGATTTCCTCGGGCCGGTTGAGCAGCATCAGCACCGGTGATTTGCTCGCCTCCCGAACGGCGATGGCCAGATGGCGCGCCGCCGGATCGATGTCTGCCGGCAGCCGGTCCAGCACGCCTTCAAGGCCCAGCCTTTCAACCAGGGCTGCTGCTGCCGGATCAATGGCGATTTGAAAAGAGTTCTCAAAATAATAGCGCATCGTCAATAGATTCTGCCGCAGGGTTCTGTTGCTGAGCATGGCCGCGTCCTGCGCCACATAGCCGATTCGGCGCTTGATGGGAAGAAGCCGCCGATAGTCCGAAAAATCGAGGCGTTCGCCGCAGAATCGAAACGTGCCGGAAATTGGACGGATCAGCGTGGCCAGCGCCCGAAGCAGCAGGTGGGCGTCTTCGGGGTTATCGGCGTCGAGGAAGCAGGTGTCCCCGGGTTTCAGCGAGAGGTTTACGCGGAAAAGGCCGTTGCGATCTCCTTCGGCAGCGATGTTGTAAGAGGACACCTCGATCAGGTTCATCACAGGTAAAAGAGGATCGAAACGACGATGTTGATCAACAGGCAATAAAGCGAACATTCGATCATCGCCCGCCCGGTGGCCGCAGGAACGGTGGTAATCTGCTTCTGCAGCATGAACCCCCGATAGAGGCAGGTCACGGTAATCACGATCCCGAAAAGGACCGCCTTGACCACCCCGACAGTGATGTCGGAAACGGCAACGGCCCGGGCAACGCCGGTGAAAATCCCTCCCAGGGGGATGTCCGACACCAGCCACGCCAGGCCATAACCGCCGACGATGGCGGTGACATCGAATACGATGACCAGACAGAGGACCGCGGAAGTGATTCCGATCAGCCTGGGGATGCAGATCAGGTGCATCGGGTCCAGACCCATCATTTCCACGGCATCGATTTCATGCAGGACGTTCATGTAGCCGATTTCGATGGTGACCGCGGTAGCCGAGCGGAGAATGACCAGAAACGCCGTGGCAACCGGGCCGAATTCCCGGACAATCAGCAGAACCGTTGTTTTGCCCAGGTCGTAGGGCCCCGACAGTTGAGCGAACTGAAAGATGAGCATGGCGCCGATAATGAGGGCAAACGGAAGGATGACCGGCAACGCCTGAACGGCGGTGAAATAGACCTGCTCGAAGACGATCCGGCGCACCAGCGCCCTGCCGGCCGCCGGCGGCCGCACCATGAGCGCAAACAGCCGACGCGCAAAGGCCGTCAGGTTCAGCAGGTGATTGATGGATATCAGACTGTTTCTGCCGATCCGGCCGAGCAGACGATTCAAGGTCATTTGAGCGGGCCCCGAACTGGTTGACTTTCTTTTCACAATACAATATAAGGAGCTGAAACGTCAACAGATTTGTCCCGGTGCGAAAGCTTTTCATGGCCCTGTTTCGAAATCGGAAAAGGAATGTCAAGCTGCATTCCGCCCTCATTGCTGCGGCGATCCTCCTGGCCGGGATTCTGGCCTACTTCGTTGGCTTTACCTTTCTAGACACCATCGAACTGAAAACCATCGACATGCGGTTTCTGGCCCGGCAGCGCATCGCGCCCGGACCGGAAATCGTGCTGGCCGTGATCGACGAAAAGAGCATCGCCCGGGAGGGCAGGTGGGTCTGGCCTCGGACGAAAATCGTCCGTCTGGTTGAAAAGCTCTCCGATGCCGGGGCCCGGGTGATCGCCTTTGATATCGGTTTTCTGGAGCCCGACGATCAGCGGGTTATCCGCATGTTGGAACAGGTCGAGTCGGCGCTGTCTGAGCTGGGATCCGCCGACGAGCGGATGAAAACGCGCATGGAAGCGCTCAAGAACGCTTCGGACAGCGACCGCCAGCTGGCCGCCGCCATCGGCGACGCCGGATCCGAAGTGGTTCTCGGCTATTTTTTCCAGATGAATCCGGAGGTCCTGGACCACATGACCCCGGAAGAGATCCGCAGGCACCAGCAAAACATTCAGGGTTCGGCTTATAAAACGGTTCGTTTTGCATCTGCCAATGCCCAGCGCGTGCCGCTGATCCGGGCGGTGGCCCCCCAATCCAACATTCGGGTGGTTTCAGAGGCGGCCGACCACTCCGGATATTTCAACATGTACCCGGATCCGGACGGGGTGGTGCGGTGGATGCCCGGCGTGATCCGTTTCAACGAGGTATACTATGCCCCGCTTTCGCTGGCGGCCACCAGTGCCTACCTGAAGGAGCCGCTGGGGCTGGAGGTGGCCGAATACGGAGTGGATCGGATCAAGCTTGGAAAACTGAACATTCCCACCGATGAATTCGGCCGCATCCTGATCAACTACCGGGGGGAGGAAAAAACCTTTCCCCACATTCCGGTCACCGATATCTTAAACGATCAAATCGACGCCGATGCCCTGGCCGACAAAATCGTCCTGGTGGGGGCGACCGCGGTGGGCATCTACGATCTGCGGGTTACGCCCTTTGGAACCGTGTTTCCGGGGCTGGAAGTCCATGCCAACATCATCGACAGCATCCTTTCCCAGGATTTCATGTATCAGCCGGCATGGGCGGCGATGTTCGACGCACTGGCGATGGCGGTCGGCGGAGCGATCCTGGGGTTTTTACTGGCGCGGGTCGGCGCCCTGCCGGGAGCCCTGACCGGCGGCTCGCTCTGTGTCCTGTATGTGCTCCTGTGCCAGTTTCTGTTCTCCTATCAGGGGTGGGTCCTGAACCTGGTATACCCCCTGACGGTTATGTTGATGATCTATGCGTTGGTGACGGTATATCGGTATCTGGTCGAGACGCGCCAGAAAAAATTCGTCAAGGACGCGTTTTCCACTTACCTGGCCCCGTCGGTGGTCAAAAACCTGCTCGATTCGCCTGAAAAGCTCGTTCTGGGAGGGGAAAAGCGGGTGATCACCGCCTTTTTTTCCGATGTCCAGGGATTTACCAGCATCTCCGAGTCGCTTCCCCCCGAAGAACTCGTCGAACTGCTCAACGAATTTTTAACGGAGATGACCGACATCATTCTCCGCCACGAAGGCACCGTGGACAAGTTCGAGGGGGACGCCATCATCGCTTTTTTCGGCGCCCCCAACGATCTTGAAAACCAGGCGGAGGTCGCCTGTATGGCATGCATCGACATGCAAAAACGGCTGGGGGAGCTTCGAACAAAATGGCAGGATCAGGGCCGGCCCGCGCTTCAAATGCGCATTGGTCTGTGTACCGGCCCGGCGGTTGTGGGCAACATGGGCTCCAGAAGCCGGATGGACTACACGATGATGGGCGACACGGTAAACACCGCCGCGCGGCTCGAGGGCGTCAACAAAGTCTATGGCACCTACACGATGATAAGCGAGTCGACGTACGAGGCCGCCGGTGGATGGATCCGGGTCCGGGAATTGGATGCCATCAACGTGGTGGGTAAAAAAGAGCCGGTTAAAATCTACGAACTGATTGGATATCCCTCGGATGTGGACGAGCAGATGAAACAAGCCTTGGAGATATACAATCGGGGGCTGGCCGCTTATCGAAGCCGCCAGTGGGACAAGGCCGCTGCTTATTTCAGCAAGGCAATACGCATTCGTCCCGAGGACAGGCCGAGCCGCACCATGATGGAGCGCTGCCGGCAATACAAGGCAGACCCGCCAGAAGAGACATGGAACGGCGCGTTTACCATGACGACGAAATAGGAGCCGTCTTGAGCCGGGGTAGGGCGCTGAAGGAAAGATTTTTCCAGACGAGCCGCCGGCCGTGCCGGAGTCCATGACGCTGCTCATTTCCCGTTGACAACCCCTGGAGATTTGAATAAATATTTCCAGTAGATGTCCGATCCGCCACCCGGGTGGAGCTTTCTGGGCAGGATTTTTCCCTGCCTCGGCCCTCCAGGACAGTTCGACCTCAACCCCGCATTCTCGGAGCCGCGGCGATGTGGAATAGCTCCCGTATCGACTGTGTGCCTGCCGACGATCGCGGGCTGTTTTCCTTTCCATACGGATCGAATCGTTTCTGGTTGAAGATATTGCAAAATAATATGCACCACCCATCGAGCTACAAAAAATGGGGTGTTTGAATTCTTCAGAGTCAAAAGATTGAAGGGTTGCGGGTCTTGCCCGGATGGCCCATCTACAAAACAGGGAGCTCGGCGTGGCGGCCGTGCCTGTGTAAGATCCTAAGATTAAGTAACTTTTAGCGTTGAGCGCTGAGCTGGCATTTTGTTTGCTTGATGCTTGTGGCGTCGTTTTCAGGAATCTTACGTCCAACATAATGAAGAAACTGGCTTGAAAACGGTTGCTGGTAAGGATGCCCCGCCGGTCGCCTCGATGCCGGTGACCAGCGCTTCGGGCCGGATTTCATAAATTTTTCCGGCGATGTTCACATGTGATCAGTGCTGTGAAGGAAGGGTGGTAGGGTGTGATGGAAATGCGAAACGCCGGCAGCCGGAGAATGAAAAACATCCTCGCCAGGGCGATTTCATCCGCCTTGCTTCTTTTCTGGATTTTTTCGCCGGCGCCGCCGCCTTCCGGAGCTGAGGTCGTCACTGCCAAAGGGTTTAGCTTTTTCGAGCCTGGCAGAGAGATGATCGCCCGGGAAAAGGCCCTGGATGAAGCAAAGCGGGTCGCCATCGAAGCCGTCATGGGCACCGCGATCGAATCCAGGACCGTGGTGGAAAACTTCGAGGTGGTCAAGGACCAGATTTTCAGTCGGGCTGCCGGATACCTAACCGGTCTTCAGATCATCGAGGAAACCAAGACCGATTTGGGCACGTACGAGATTACGATTCAGGCCGATGTGAAAATCTCGGTGCTGGTCGAGGACCTGGACCGCTTCCGGAACATGATCCAGTGGCAGCAGAATCCCAGGATCAGCATCGGCCTCGAGACGGGCATCGATCCGGAGGTCATCTCCACCGCGACCAAGACCGCCAATTTGCTCAGCGACCAGCTGAAGAAAAACGGGTTCAAGGTATTCCGGCACGGTAAAGAGGGGCCGGAGCTGCAAATGGGCTTTCTCGTCGCCCTCTCCCTGGACATCTCGACCCGGCAAACCAAATACCGGGGAATCGAGTTGACCCTCAACGAGGTCGGCCTGACCTCGAATATCTACCGGCCCGGAGACGGCGAAATCGTCGCCACGGCCAGCGCCGTAGAGTCGATACCCGGAGAAAACAGGCTCCAGGTGCTCGACAAGGGGGCTCGGGCGTGCGTGGATAAAGTATGGAAGGACTTGAGGGACAAGCTCCGGCGGTTGTGGGAAAAGGAATTATACAGCGAGCGGGAGGTGTTCCTCATCGTAAAGGCCGTCGACAGCAGCGCCCATGCCCATGAAGTCGCCGGCATTCTTCAGTCCGATGTCAGCGGCATTCTCGGCGCGAGGGTCATTCAGTATGTGGAAGGCGCCGCCGAGATGAGTGTCCGCTATCGGGGCTGGCCCGAGCAGCTCTTCAACGAACTGCAGCTTTCCTATTTCAAGAGCCGGTATTTCGATTCGGAGCTTGAGTCGATGGCCGGAAACAAACTGATCATCCGCATAAAATAGGCGTTTTTCGAGTCACGGGAGGAAAAACCATGAAAATCGTCAGACCGGTGAAGATGGGACTGGCCCTGCTTTCCCTTCTGCTGATGTTCGCATGTGCTGCGGGACAGAAGCAGTTCGACGTCGGGATGCAGCTTTCTGCGGCGGGCAAGTACAAGGAGGCCATCGCCTATTTCAAGGAGGCGCTGGAAAAAGAGCCGAAAAACGAAAAGTACCGCCAGGCCCTGCATGAACTCAAGGAAAAGCTGGTCGGACAGTTCGTGGCGCAGGGCAAAACCGCCCTCAAGTCCCAGACACCGATCACCCTGGGTGCCATCTCGAAGGCCCAATCGGCCCTTTCCGAGGCCAAGCAGATCGATGCCGCCCATCCGGAAGTGAAGGCTTTAGACCAGACGATCGCCCGGCAGAAGCAGGCCCTGGTCACCGAAATCGAAAACCTATACAGCGCCGCCAGTTCGGCAGCGGACGCCGGTGACTGGCTCAAGGCCTATTTCAACCTGCAGCAGATTCAGAGCCGTTATCCCAATTACGAAGACAGCCATCAGCTGCTGAATACCGTCAGCGAACAGGGTTCGCAGGAGCTGTTTGCCGAGGCCAAGAGTCGTTTCGATGCGGAAGACTTCCGGGGGGCTAAGGATCTGCTCCGAAAGGTGCTGGCGTTGAAACCCGATATCTCCGAAGCCCGGGAGCTGCTGTCGATGGCAGAAGAGCGCGACAGCAAAGCCTACTTTGTGCAGCAGGCCCGGGAGGCGGTGATGGCCCAGCAGTGGGACCGGGCGGTCAAGACCTATGAGCTGGCGCTGGCGTACGATCCGGAAGACCAGGATCTCAGGAAGCTCGTCGGCCATGTCCGGACCAAGGCCGGGCAGTTCTACATCCGCAAGGCCGCCGGGCAGATGGACGACGGCTGGCTGCTTCAGGCGATCGAAACTTATGCCGTTGCCGCCGACTATATCAACGATCCGACCGATTACCAGATCAACAAGCTTCGGCGCGATCTCGTTTCTCGCGCCAACTACGCCGCCGGACAGTTCAAGGAACAGGGCCGATTCGGCGGCGCCTGGTTCTGGTACAAACAGATCAAGAAGCTCGACCCGGACTACCCGGAAATCTTCTTTCTGTCCCAGGCCATGGAAGATCGAATCAAGGAGCGGGTGCAGAAGTCGATCGCCGTTTTTGACTTCGGAAGCCCTTCCGACAATAAGGATGCCGGCATCATCGTGGCCAACAACCTGATCACGTTTCTTTTCAACAACGCCAGCGGAGACATCAAAATTCTGGAGCGGGAAAATCTCAAGTCGATCCTGGAAGAAATGAAGCTGGGCCAGATCGGGGTCGTCTCGGCTGCCAGCGCAAAGGAGATGGGGCGGGTCTACGGCATCGACGTGGCCATCATGGGAAGCGTGCTGCTGTTCAAGGTCGATTCGAGCGTCTCGGACGGTACCAAGTCGGTCCGCTACCAGATCGGCGAGAAGATCGAAGACAATATCGAGTATCTCAACTGGAAGGCCAAAAACCCGAATCCGAAGTCGGAGGAACTGGCGGCTGCGCCTGAGGCAAAAATCAAGATTCCGGAGTTTGCCGAAAAGGACTACGCGGTATCCAACCACAAGAAGGTCGGTTTCGTGCAGCTCTCTTTTCGCATCGTCGATGTGCGGACTGGAGAAAACATCCAGGTGCGCACGGTGGAGCGAAAAGAGACCGTAGAGGACATCACCAGCGCCGGACTGCCGGAAGCCAAGGTCAGGTTCGATCCGCTGGAGATTTCGACCGACACGGAGCTGCTCCAGAAAATGACGGCCGAAGTGGTGGCCGAACTCGGCCGGGAGGCCTTGCGGCCCCTGCAGAACCTGGAGCAGACCTATTATAACGAGGGAGAAAAACTGCTGCGGAGGCGGGACAAGCTCGGCGCCGCAGAAAGTTTTGTCGACGCCGTGTTCGACGAACGGCTCAAACAAATACAGGGCTCTCCGATGACGAAAAAGGCCAGCGAGAACCTGGATGAAATTTTCCGGGGGTACAGGGTCAGCCTGGGAGGGTAATCCATGTATCGATCCCGGAGCCTCAACTGGTGCCTGGCGGTTACGGCGGCACTGCTGCTGGTAAGATCGGCAGCCTTTGCCGGGCCGGCTGTTCAAAATACGATTGCCATTTTGAATCTGCGGCCGACCAACTTCGAGGCCATGGGATACAATGCCGAGATCCTCTACGCGTTGATCTCGGCCCTGGAAAGGGAAAAGACCGTGGAGCTGGTGCCCCGGCGCCAGATGGAAGACAAACTTTTTCAGGCCGGGCTGGTCCAGGGGGATTCGCCGGACGCGGCGCTGGCGGCGGCAAAGGTTCTTGGGATTCGCTATGTGCTGTTTGGCAACGTGATCAAAGAGGGTTCCCGGATCCAGGCGAATATGAGCCTGATGGACGCCCAGCAACGCCGGGTGGTCGAGTCATGGACCGAATCGTACGAGTCCCGGGAGGATATCCTGGCCAAGATCCCCGGGTTTGCGAGCTCTTTGGTTGCTGCATTGATACTGGCAAGAACCGCCCCTGTCGCCGATACGGCGGCTATCGCCGAACCCGTCGGGCCCGAGGTGACCATCGAGAGCCTCCGGGCCGCGGCAGAAGGGGACGCGGTCGTCATTCGCTGGAAAACCTCGGACGGTCCGCCGATTGCCGGATACCGGATCCATCGGGCTGAAAATGTCCAGGGACCCTATCAGTTTCTCGGCCGCGCCGAGGAGGCCGAATTTGTCGACAGGGCCATTGGAAAGGGGCGTTCCTACTACTACCGCATCGGCATCGTGCTCGCTTCGGGCGAGGAGATCAAGAGCGACAGCACCGCCGAAGTCCGCAATGCCGGAGAAAAACTGCCCCATCCGCCGCTGATTTTGGGCGCTTCGGGGTTCGTGCGGCGAATCGAGGTCAAATACGTCCCCAATCTGCGAAACGACCAGGAAAAGTTTTCCATCGTCGAGTACCGGATCCATCGCAAAGCCGACCCTTCCGACCCCTGGACCGCGGTTGCCAGCACCGGGGCAAAACTAAGCTCCCAGAAAGAGCTGGGATTCACCTTCGAAGACACGGCAAATTTAGAAGACGGACGCACATATCTCTACGCCATTTCCAGCGTCGACCGTCAAAAACGGGAAAGTCCCCTGTCCGGACCGGTCTCGGTGAAGACCGTTTCCAGGCCCCGGCTGCGCGTTGAAAAGGAGCTCCAACTGCGAAAAATCGATCTCGGCTGGCAGCCCGTGGACCAGGTGCAAGGCTATTACCTGTATCGAAAACAGGCGGCGGACTCTTGGAGGCAGATCCAAAAGATCCGCGCGCAGCCGTCTTTTCCTTTCACCGATGAGGACGCACTGGAAGACGGGCAGCAGTACGAGTATCGGATCACCGCCTACGACGCCAAGGGCGAAACCGGCCCCAGCAACGTGGTCACCGTCAGGACCAAAGCGCTCCCGCCGCCGCCTGCGGACATCGCTGCCAGAAGCGGCATGGTCAAGTCGGTGGTGCTGGCCTGGACGACGGTAGACGACCCGGACGTGGGCGGCTATGCGATCTACCGGGGGGAGGCCGCGGGCCGGCTCGATGCGCTGACCAAGCTGAAAGGATACCGGAAAAACAGCTACCAAGACAAAGGCTCCATGTTTTCCGCTCTTTCCGACGGCGCCGATTATCGTTATGCGGTGGCCAGCTATAACCTGTTCGGTGCCGAAGGGCGGAAAACGCCGGTGGTCAGGGCGCGGACCAAACCCCGGCCGGCCAAAGTTTCCGGTCTCCGGCTCTCGGCCCTTTCGGACCGGGTTCTGGTTCAGTGGGAGCTCAACAGCGAGCCCGGCATCGAGACATACCTTCTGTACCGGAGCCGGGGAGGCGGCGGCTGGTCAAAGATTGCAGAACTCGGCGCCCGGGAATTTTCCTATTCCGACACCGACCTGAAGCCGGACACCGAATACCGGTACCGAATGATTGTGGAGGATTCAGACGGGCTCGAGAGCGATCCGGCCGAAAGCCAGTCGATTCAAAGCCCTGTTGCCGGGTCCAAAAAGTAATAGAAACAGGGCCGGAAGCTGGCATAAAAACCCACTGCGGATCCCTGAGCCGGCTTTTGCGGCCTTCGGGGTTGGGAAAGGAACCTGTGGACATGGAACCATTAAATCAAAACCGGCGCCGAGCCCTGAGCCGCATCTTGCTGATCCTGGCCGTCGTTTTGCTGGTTGCCGCCCCAATGGGGGCATCGGCCGCAGAACCGCAGCAGCGATTCATTTTGTTCAATGCGGAATACAATTCGAGTCTCAAACAGTTGAGCAAAACGACCGTATTTATGGAAAAGCGCCTGTTCAAGCTCGATACGCGAACCGGTGAAACCTGGGTGCTGATCGACGTGCTCCAGGATGGGGAAGACATCCGGTACTGGAAAAAGATCACCAACTTCAAGGAATAAAATCGCTGCCGCGATTTTCGTTCGGTTTCGCGTTGCGCGAAACACGGCAAGGTCGCCATCAAACCCTGGAGGCGGCCGGCATGCGGGCTGTGCCGCATGTCCGGGGCAATTGAGGAAACGGGTTTTTCTGAAATCAGTTCTGATCAAAGGAGGGGTGCCATGAAGAACCTTCATTTACCGACGGCATGGATGCTGGCCGTTCTGCTGCTGTTTCCCCTGGGGTCGTCGGGATCCGATTCTGCTGCTTTGATCGTAAGCAGCGGCAGCGGAAGCGTCAACTGGACCGATGGATATATCGAGGCCAAAGGAATCGGCGCACCTCCGGAAAAGTATTATGGAAAACCCAATGCACGGCCGCTGGCCATGCGCGCTGCCAAGCTCGACGCGCTTCGGAACATTTTGGAGGTGATCAACGGGGTTCGGGTGGACTCGACCACCCTGGTTCGGGATTTTACCATTGAAAGCGATCTGATCCGGACCGAGGTGGAAGGAATGGTCCGGGGAGCCCAGGAAGTGGGCACACAATACATGTCCGACGGCACCGTCGAGATGGTCATGAGAGTTTCGCTCCACGGCGGATTTTCGGAGATCGTGCTGCCCAAGGACATCCAGCAGGTCGGTACGATCGCCACGGCCGCCCCGCTAAAGCAAGACGCAGGGATCTTTACCGGTCTCGTGGTCGATGCACGGGGACTCAACGCGCGCCCGGCGATGGCACCGAAAGTGGTCGATGAAAACGGCCAGGAGGTCTATGGATCGGCATTCGTCAGCCGGGAGTTTGCCGTGCAGCAGGGAATGAGCGGATACGCCAAGGCGATTGAGGCCGCCGAGAAAAATGAACGCGTCACGGACAATCCCCTGATGGTAAAGGGGCTCAAAACCGAAGGCCCCGGCAGGTGCGACATCGTCATCAGCAACGCGGATGCAGCACGGATCCGCAATGCAGCCGAGCATTTGTCCTTCATGAAAAAATGCCGGGTGATGATTGTCGTCGATTGAGCCGGTTTCGGATGCAGCGGGCAACCAGCCGGCCCGGAAACCCATCGAATACGGGTCCGATGCATTTCGTGGACAAGGAGGAATCATGATTTCAAATAAGTGGATAATCGGCCTGGCGGCGATTCTGCTGCTGCTCGCATTTAGCGCCTGCGGACCCAAGCCCATGGCGCCGAAAGCGGAGCTCGATACCCCGGAACATCATGTCGCAAACGGCCACAAGCTGCTCAAGGCCGGTAAGCTGGAAGGCGCTTTTGCCGAATTTAACCGGGCAAGGGAGCTGGACCCAAAGCATTCACCGGCACACCTCGGAATGGGGATCGTCTACGGGCTTCAGGGAAATTTCGAAAAAGGCTTTGAGGCGATGAAGGCCGCCGACCGATTTGCCAAGGGCGACACCGAAAAACTCAACGTGGATGTCGGATACATGCGGCTCTATCTGGCCGGCAAAGAAGCCGTCGACGAAAACTGGCTCCGCCGGGTGCAAAGCGCCTATCGGGATGCGGTCCGTATCGACGACCAGCGTCCCGAGCCCTATTACTACATGGGGATAGGATACAAGGATTCCTTTGAATTCAGAAGGGCAGCCGCCGAGTTTACCCGGGTGCTGGATCTGAACAAAGACCTTGCCGCAGAGGCCGACCGGGAATATGCCGTCATTCAGCGGATCGAACGGGCGATGCCCGGCACCAAGGTCGGAAAGAAAATCGCTCTTCTCGATGAGATCACCCGAGCCGATGTGGCCGCGCTGTTTATCGAGGAGCTGGAAATCGACCAGATATTCCGGCGGCGGATGCCGCGGACCTACGATACCGCCTTCAAGAGCCCGGAAAAGAATTTTCAATCCGGCCGGTACGTGAAGGCCCCGCCGGCGACCGATATCGACGACCACGTGCTCAAAGCCGACATCGATGCGGCGATCGAGCTGGGGATCAAGGGTTTGCAACCGTTTCCGGACCACACCTACCGTCCTTACCAGCCGATCACCCGGGCCGAGTTTGCCATGATGATCGAAGATATCCTGATCAAAATCACCCGGGATGAAACCCTGGCGACCCAGTTCATCGGAAGTTCGTCTCCTTTTCCCGATTTGAGAAGCGATCTTCCGTACTTCAATTCGGTCATGGTCTGCACCACCCGCGGCATCATGGAGACGACCGATCCGGGCACAGGAGAATTCCAGCCCATGAAACCGGTCACCGGAGCCGATGCCCTGCTCAGCATCCGGACCCTCAAAAACCAGGTCGACAAGTTTTGACCGGGGAGATGCCGTGATGAAACGAGCTGGCAAGAGGAGCTTCTTGCTGACCCTGGCAGTGGTTTTCGCCCTTGCTGCCCAGTCCGGGGCCTCTTCGGATTCGGGCATTGTCGTGGAGCTCGGCGGCGGATCCGCCGCCGTGTCCTTTCTGGAAGGATCCGCATGGTTGAAAAAGGACGGCAGGGATCCGGAGCAGCCGCTTAAGAGCGGCAGCCGGGTCTTTGCCGGCGATGTCGTGCGAACCGGCGTCGGAAGCCGCCTGGAGCTGGCACTGCCCGAGGGAAGTTTTCTAAGGTTCGATGAGAACACCTCTTTTACGATGATGGCAAGCGTCTATCAGGAGGCGGAGGAAAGCCGCAGCATCCGTATCCGGATGATTCTGGGCAAGGCCTGGGCGCGGGTCAGCCGGCTGTTCAAAGGGCGCGGGGGGTTTGCCATCGAAACCCCCACGGCCGTAGCCGGCGTTCGGGGGACGACCTACCGCCTCAACCTGGAAAAAGACCATTCGGCCATGGTGAAGGTCTACGACGGGGAGGTGGAAGTCCGAAGGCGGAGGATCGAAGCACCCTCTACCCCGGGGACGGCACCGTTGAAAACGCCCCATCCGGTACCCGGGCCGAAGCCGGTGGCCGGACCTCAGGCCGTGGCCATGGAAGACTGGGTGTACATCGTCGGGGCGCTTCAGCAGATCGACATTCGCGCAGACGGGACGGCCACCGAACCATTTCGTTTCGACATTCAGGCCGATCTGGACGATTGGGTCCGGTGGAACCGGACGCTCGACCGGATGCACGAGGAAAAGCAATAAAAAAGGGCGCCGGCAAAAACGCCGGCGCCCTTTTTTTATTGCATGATAAAGCAAATAGGAAAGAAAATATTTCAGGGCGCGTGGATCATGTGCCCATTTGCCATGAGGCCAGGTACTTTTTCTGCTCTTGGGTCAGCCGGTCCATCTTGACCCCCATCGCCGTCAGCTTTTCTCTGGCAATGGCCATGTCTATTTCCTCGGGAACCGGGTAGACCCGGTTCTCGAGGCGGCCGCCGCCTTTGACCATCCACTCGATGCTCAAGGACTGGTTGGCGAAACTCATGTCCATGACACTGGATGGGTGACCCTCTGCGGCGGCCAGGTTGATCAAACGACCCTCTCCGAGCACATAGATCCGCCTGTCGTCTTCGATCTGATGCTCCACGACAAAAGGTCGAATGGTGCGCGTGGCCCGGGTCAACGCGTCCAGGCCCGGCAGGTCCAGTTCCACATTGAAATGGCCGGAATTTGCAACAATGGCCCCGTCTTTCATCACTTTGAAATGTTCTTTTCGGATCACATTGATGTTGCCGGTGACGGTGCAGAAGAAATCTCCGATCCGGGCGGCCCGGCTCATTGGCATGACCGAGAATCCGTCCATGACCGCTTCCAACGCGGCGACCGCATCGACTTCGGTGACGATGACGTTGGCGCCCATCCCCCTAGCCCGCATGGCGAGGCCCTTGCCGCACCAGCCGTAGCCCGAAACCACGAAATTGGTTCCGGCAATGAGCCGGTTTGTGGCGCGGATGATCCCGTCGATGGTGCTTTGACCCGTTCCGTACCGGTTGTCGAAAAAATGTTTGGTTCTGGCGTCGTTGACAGCGACGATCGGATACCGAAGTACGCCGTCTGCAGCCATGCTTCTTAACCGGATGATTCCGGTGGTCGTTTCTTCGGTGCCGCCGGAGACCGTCTCGAGGAGTTCCGAACGCTCCGAATGGAGGGTGGAGACCAGGTCGGCGCCGTCGTCCATGGTGAACCGCGGGCGGGTGTCCAATACGGCATTGATGTGGCCGTAGTAAGTCTTGTGGTCTTCGCCCTTGATGGCGAACACCGGGATCTTGTCGTGTTTGACCAGGCTGGCGGCCACATCGTCCTGGGTGCTCAAGGGATTGGACGCGCACAGGGCCACCTTGGCACCGCCGGCCTTGAGGGTCTGCATCAGCGCCGCCGTCTCGGTGGTCACGTGGAGACAGGCCGCAACGGCCGCTCCCTTGAGGGGTTTTTCAGTGGAGAACCGCTCCCGGATCCGATTCAGCACCGGCATGCTCTGGTGAGCCCACCCGATTCTCAGGCGGCCGTCATTTGCCAGCTTCAGGTTCTTGACATCGTGGTTCATCCTGCCACCTCCAAGGTTCGTTATAGTCCCGCCTTTTGGCGCAGCACATCGGCCATGTTCGTCTGCTCCCATGTAAATCCCGGTTCGTTTCGGCCGAAATGGCCGTAGGCCGCGGTCTGGCGGAAAATGGGCTGAAGCAGGTCAAGGTATTCGATGATGGCCGAGGGGCGCAGATCGAATACCTCCCGGACGATCTCCGTGACCCGGTCTTTGTGAATTTTTCCGGTGCCCTTCATGTCGAGCATGATGGAAACCGGCTGGGCGACGCCGATGGCGTAGGCGATCTGGATCTCGCATTTTTTGGCAATGCCCGAGGCGACGATGTTCTTGGCGATGTGCCTGGCCATGTAGGATGCACTCCGGTCGACTTTGGACGGGTCTTTGCCGGAAAAGCAGCCTCCGCCGTGGCTTCCCTGGCCGCCGTACGTGTCTACGATGATTTTTCGGCCGGTCAGCCCGCAGTCTCCCATGGGGCCGCCGATGACGAACCGGCCGGTGGCGTTGATATAGTAGCGGGTGTTTTTGTCGGTCATCTCCGCCGGGATGACGGTTCTTACCACCCGCTCCAAAATCCCGTCGCGAAGCTCCTCGTAGTCGACGTCCGGCTTGTGCTGGGCGGCGATGACCACCGCATCGACCCGTTTGGGGACATCGTCTTCATACTCGATGGTCACCTGGGCCTTGCCGTCCGGGCGGAGAAAATCGAGGCTGCCGTCTTTTCGGCCGGCAGCCAGCTGCCGGCAAAGCTTGTGGGAGAGGATGATCGGCATCGGCATCAATTCGGGCGTCTCGTCGGTCGCATAGCCGAACATCAGCCCCTGGTCGCCCGCTCCCTGTTCCTTGAACAGGCCTTCTCCGGGGTTGACCCCCTGGGCGATGTCCGGAGACTGGTGGTCGATGCTGGTAATCACCGCACAGGTTTTCCAGTCGAACCCCATGTGCGAGGAGTGATACCCGATATCCCGGATGGTCTGACGGACGATTTCCGGTATCTCCACGTAGGTGGTGGTGGTGATCTCTCCGGCCACGATGGCCATCCCGGTGGTGACCAGGGTTTCGCAGGCAACGCGGCAGTACTTGTCGTCAGCGATAATCGCATCGAGAATGGAATCGGAAATCTGGTCCGCCACCTTGTCCGGATGCCCCTCGGTGACCGACTCGGAGGTGAAGAAAAAACGTTCGTTGCTCATCGGTATGCTCCTGTTCGGTTTGCGGCGTCGGTGCAAGCGTCCCTCGTCAGAACGCGCCGGTTAAAGAATTTCGGCTCTATGGGCCGGATCCAGCAGGTCGTTGTCGATCAACCGGGTTTTTCCCACACGCACGGCCAATGCCATGCGGACCGGACCGTCGATTTTCTGCCTTCCAGGGTCTCCGCATCGAAGATCCGGATGTAATCGATGTCGGTTTCCGGAAAAGACGCGATCAACTCCCGGGCGGCCGAAACGATGCGTGCACTGGAACGCTCTCCTGACGAAACCATCTTTTGGGCTGCGAGCAGCGCTTTTCGAAGCGACAGGGCCGATCGGCGCTGCTCGGAAGTCAGGTAGCTGTTTCTGGAGCTCATGGCCAGTCCATCGGCTTCTCGCACCGTCGGGCCGGCGATTATTTTAACGTCCATGTTCAGATCCCGGACCATTTTTTTTACCACCATCAGCTGCTGGTAGTCTTTTTCGCCGAACACCGCCCCATGGGGCCTGACGATGTGAAAGAGCTTGGTGACCACCGTGGCGACACCCTGGAAAAAGACCGGTCGGGAAAGGCCGCAAAGATGCCGGGGAAGCCGTTCGAGGTGAACATAGGTTTCGAATCCCTCCGGGTAGAGCTCGGCTTCCGAAGGAGTAAAGACGACATCGACCCCTTCTTTTTCGGACAGCATCAGGTCCCGTTCAAGCGCCCGGGGATATTCCTGAAAATCTTCCCCCGGCCCGAATTGGGTCGGGTTGACGAAAATGCTCACCGCCACTGCGTCTCCTGCGTTCCGGGCAATACGGATCAGAGACAGGTGTCCCTCGTGGAAAAACCCCATGGTGGGAACAAAAACGATTCGCCGACTGGCGCGGAGCCGGTCCGCAATCGCCTGCATCGGTTTTACATTGCGGATGACGTCGATGGCTTCCTCCGGCGCAAGGTGTCCCGGCCGCTTCAAAAACCGCCGGTCGGTAGCGGTGCATCAACCAAGTTTTTGTAGATCAATCGGGGGGTAATGTCAACTATGGCAAATACTTTCCGAAGACGTGCCAGACGTCTTGCTTCGGTTTGTTTTATTGTGATACAAGCCCCGATACCCGTTGACGACATGTAAACAGTTCCGCCATGTACCGGGATGGATGTTGAGTAGGAGCGGCCCGGCGCTTCGTGGCGTCTGAACGGAAATCCGGTTGCCCCAAGAAAGGGAAAAGGCTCATGGGATCCAGCGCGCGGGTGCGATCCGTTTTTGCCGTATTGATGCTGACACTTTCGCTGGCGGCCTTGCCGGCTGTCAGCGCAGGGGCCGGTACAGGCAATTCCGACGCCCTGCACGCCGAAACGGCCGGACACGCCGTGGAGGCTGAAACCGCCGGCCACGGCCACGGCCACGTAAACCTGGGTGAAATCCTTCCGCTCTGGAGCTGTCTGCCGTTTGCGGGGATGCTCCTTTCCATTGCCCTGTTTCCGTTATTTGCGCCGACCTTTTGGCACCATCACTTCGGAAAGGTCTCCGCCTCATGGGCCGCCGCCTTCGGGATCCCGTTCCTGTTTTTTTACGAGGGAACCGCAGTGTACGAAATTTTGCACATCATCCTGGCGGACTACGTACCGTTCATCATTCTTCTCTGGTCCCTGTACACCGTGTCGGGGGGGATTATTTTGCGGGGCTCGCTTCGGGGTACCCCGCCGGTCAATGCCGGCATGCTGCTGCTCGGAACCATTCTCGCCTCCTGGATGGGGACCACCGGCGCGGCCATGCTCCTGATTCGGCCGTTTCTCCGGGCCAACAGCTACCGCAAGAGCCGCACTTTCATGGTGGTTTTTTTCATCTTTCTGGTGGCCAATATCGGCGGCTCCCTGACCCCCTTGGGCGATCCGCCCCTGTTTCTGGGTTTCCTCCGGGGCGTGAGCTTTTTTTGGACCTTCCATATCTTTCCCCACATGCTGATGACGGCCTTGGTTCTTCTGGGCATCTACATTGCTTTCGACGTTTATTTCTATCGCAAGGAAAAAGACGCAAAGCCAGACGACGGCCCCGGTGAGCCGATCCGTCTGGAGGGCACCTACAATTTTCTTTTTTTGGGCGGAATCGTCGGTTCGGTGCTGATGAGCGGAATGGTGGAATGGGGGGATGTCAACGTTTTGGGGGTTCATCGGGCGGTTCAGGACTGGGCCCGGGACGGGCTTCTGGTGCTCATGGGGGTATCGTCTCTGGTGGCGACGCCCTATCGGATTCGTGAGGACAACGAGTTTACCTGGTTTCCGATTATCGAGGTGGGTTATCTGTTCATCGGCATTTTTATTACGATGATTCCCTGCCTGCTGATCTTAAAAGCCGGCAGCGCAGGGGCCCTGGCCATGCTGATCGGTGCGGTAAAAGAGCCGTACCACTACTTTTGGATCACCGGGCTGTTGTCGGCCTTTCTGGACAATGCTCCGACCTATCTGACTTTTTTCAGCACGGCCCTGGGCCGCTTCTATCCGGGGATGGCCGAGGCCCAGGCCGTGCCCCTGCTGATGTCCGAAAACAGCATCTATTTGATGGCGATTTCGACCGGCGCCGTGTTCTTCGGGGCGTTCAGCTACATCGGAAACGCACCAAACTTCATGGTTCGCTCCATTGCCGAGGAAGCCGGAACGCCCATGCCCAGCTTTTTCGGATATATCTTCAAATATGCCCTGCCGCTGCTGGTCCCGGTTTTTCTTGCGGTGACGATCGCATTTTTCTGATCGGATCTGCGCGGACGGAAGGGATAGACTGACAGGGATGAAAAGAAGGATTCAGGGAAAACGAATCGCTTTTATCGGCGGCGGCAAATTCTGCAAAAGGCTGCTGGAGTTTATTGCCGACGAGGCGTTTCCGGGTCCGCGCCCACAGGTGTTGGCCGTTGCCGATACCGACACGGAGGCCCCGGGACGCCGTGCGGCAAAAGCGATGGGTATTTTCACCACCGCAGACTACCGGGAGCTGTACCGAATCGAAGGCATTGAGACGCTTATCGAGGTCACCTACGACCAGGCCCTGGCCAGGACGATCCGAGAGCAAAAACCGGAGCACATCGACCTCATCGACCATTTCGATGCCCGCTTCATCTGGGATTCGCTGCACGTCGAGCACGTCAAAAAAAAAGCGCAGCGGGAGCTTGGCGAGCGCGGCAGCGATCCGGAAACCGTCTTTGCTCTTTTCGACAACCTGGCCCGGCAGGTGACGGATGTCATCCACCGGCGGCATACCCGATATCAACACATCGAGCAGGAGCTTTCCCGCCAGAAGCGCACCCTGGCCCAGATCATCGAGGGCAGCACGATCCCGACATTTGTCATCGATCAGGGCCATGTCATCACCCACTGGAACCGGGCTTTGGAGCGGCTCACCGGGCTTCGCGCCCAGGAAATGGTCGGCACCCAACGGCAGTGGATGTACTTTTACGAAAGCGAGCGGCCGTCCATGGCCGACGTGATTCTCGACCGGATCGACGAGGATCGGGTCGAAAAGCTGTACGGCGGGAAATGGCGGAAATCGGTTCTGATCGAAGGGGCCTACGAGGCCGAAGATTTTTTCCCGAACCTGGGTGACGGGGGCAAGTGGTGCTGGTTTACGGCGTCGCCGATCAAGGCCCCGGACGGGAGCCTCATTGGAGCCATCGAGACCATATGGGACAAGACCGAAGAAAAGAAGGCCGAAGAGGAAAAGGAGCGCCGCACCCGGGAGCTGAGCACTCTTTGCAGCATCTACTTGGCCCTGAGTGCCACGTTGAACATCGACACCGCCCTTTTCATGACCGCCGAGGAGCTGCAGCGGTTTTCCGACGCCGACGGCGTCTGCATCTATCTGCAAGAGGACGACGGGCGCTACCGGATGCGATACGGCACCGGCCTTTCGGCGAACGCTTGCAAAAAGGTTCGCCTCATCGATGAAACCAGCATCATCGCCCAGGTGGCTGCGAAAAACCGGTTCACCCTCTTTGAGGATCTGCCGCAAGGATCCTCGGATGAAATCCGGTTCCTGGAAGAGCAGCACTTCGTTTCTCTGGCCTACATCCCCATCAGCTCCAAAGAGCGCCAGAACTTCGGCGTGATCCGGCTGGCGAGCCGCCGGCCGGACCAGTTCTCCCACAACCAGAAAGACATCTTCGAACTGATCGGAAACCGAATCGGCGTCGCCTTTGAAAATGCGATTCTGCAGCAGCGCTACCGCAAGTCGGAGGAAAAATACCGAACCTTGTTCAACAGCGATCCGCACCCGACCTTCATCCTCGACAGTCCAACCTTTCAGATTCTCGATAGCAATCAGCGTGCCCAGGACCGCTATGGGTATGCGGGGGAAGAACTCGTCGGCCTGTCTTTTCTGTCCCTTGGCGACAAAGACGATGCGGAGATCGGCAAGGGGCTGGATCTGCTGGAGCAAGACCAGTCGGCGATGTTCACCAAGAAGCGCCACTACAGCAAGGACGGGCAGGCTTTTTTCGTGGACATCAACATCAGCCGCGCCCGTTACGGTGAAACCAGCGTCATCATCGCTTCGACAACCGACATCGGTGAAATTGTCGAGAAGGAAACCCAGTTGATCCAGGCCAGCAAGATGACCACCCTGGGGCAGATGGCCGCGGGCATCGCCCATGAAATCAACCAGCCGCTGAACGTCATGCAGGTTACGGCCGACTATCTGAAGAAAATGATCGGCCGGGGGCAGGCGTTTTCACAAGAAGAACTGACCGCTATTGCGGAAGACTTTCAAAGAAATGTCCAGCGCGCCTCGGCCATCATCCAGCATATGCGGGATTTTTCCCGGCAGTCCGATGTGAACCGGATCCGGCTCGATATCAACGCGCCGATTCGGGACACCTTCAAAGTCCTCGGCCACCAGATTGAGGTTCATCAGGTCGAGATCGCCCTTGACCTGGGAGAAGACCTGCCCCCGATTTTAGCCGACCATAACCGTCTCGAACAGGTATTTATCAACCTGGTCACCAATGCGGTGGATGCCATGGATGCCAAGGCCGCCGCCGAAAACGGCGGGAAAAAGCGGCTGACCGTCCGCTCGGGCATCGAAGACGGCATGGTGACCGTGACGGTGTCCGATACGGGCATCGGCATGAGCAAGGCGGTCCGGGAAAAGATTTTCGAGCCGTTTTTCACCACCAAGGAAGTGGGAAAGGGAACCGGACTGGGGGTGAGCATCAGTTATGGAATCATCAAGGACTATGCTGGATCCATCGAGGTCCAAAGCCGTGAAGGAGAAGGAACCACCTTTACCCTTCGCTTTCCGGCGGTAGGGTAATTCATGTATCGTATACTTCTCATCGACGATGAACCGGACATCCTTCGGGTGCTTTCACGCTCGCTTCGCGCCGACGGCTACGAGGTGTTGACCGCTGAAAACGGAAAAAAAGGTTTGGCGATATTTCAAAAGGAGCGGCCGGCGATTATCCTCACCGACATCAGGATGCCCGACATGGACGGGATCGAAGTCCTCAAAGCCGTCAAAAACAGGGATGAAGACGCCGAGGTGATCATCATCACCGGCCATGGAGACATCGACAACGCCATCGAGGCTCTCAAGCACGGGGCGTCGGATTTTATCAACAAGCCGATCCGTGACGAGGCGCTGTCCCTGGCCCTGAAACGGGCCGAGGAAAAGATCCGAATCCGGGAGCAGCTTCGAGAATACACGGTCAACCTCGAAAAAAAAGTCGAGGAGGCCACCCGCGAAATCCGGCGGAAAACGAATTTCATGGCGAAGCTGATCCAATCCTCCAACGACGGGATCATGGCCACAGATGAGCATTTCAAAGTGGTCCTTTTCAATCCGAGTGCAGAGCGGATCTTTGGGTACCGGGCCGAGGAGGTTGTCGACTGCATGCCGGCAACATCGGTCATTCCAAAAGAAATCGTCCGATTTGTCCGGGATGAATCGACGGTCGACGACCAGAGCGCCGAGCTTCCATGGCAGGAGGCGACGATTTTGGTCAAAGACGGCAGCCGGATCCCGGTTCGTTTTGCCGGAACCTTGCTCTATGAAAAGGACCGGGTCGTGGGCAGCGTTGCATTTTTCCAGGACCTTCGGGAGATCAAACGGCTTGAAAAGGAAGTGGTCCATGCCGAGAGGCTTGCCGCCGTGGGCGAAACCGTGGCCGGGCTTGCCCACGGCATCAAGAACATTCTCCACGGCCTCAAGGGGGGGAGCTACCTGGTCGACATCGGCATTCAAAACGACAATGCGGAAAAGCTCAAAACCGGCTGGGAAATGGTGCAGAGAAACATCGGCCGCACCGCCGACTTGGTGCTGGATATGCTCAATTATGCCAAGGAACGGGAGCCGGAGTATGAAACCTGCCGCCCCAACGACATCGTCGAAGACGTTGCGTCGCTGGTGGCCGAAAATGCCGAGAGAAACGCCGTGACCATATCGCTGAACTTGGCTCCCGGGGTCGGCGAGGCGGTTATGGATCCGCGGACGATTCACCGGGTGATGCTGAACTTGGCCTCCAATGCCGTTGATGCTTGTATTTTTGATCAAAATGCGGATAAACAGTGGCATGTCCGGATGAGTACAACCCGAATCGACGGCGATACGATCCGGTTTGCCGTTTCCGACAACGGCTGCGGAATGAGCGACGAGGTGAAAAAAACCCTGTTTACTTCCTTTTACAGCACCAAGGGGCACCGCGGAACCGGTCTTGGCTTGCTGGTGACCCGAAAACTGGTCGAGGAGCACGGTGGAAGAATCGATGTCGAGTCGACCCTGGACCAGGGAACCACCTTTACGGTCCATCTCCCGGAACGGCCCGCCACAGGCGATGCTTTTGCAGACGACAACCCGTAATTCCGCGGGAAGGAGGAAAAGACATGAGTAAAAAAGTGCTGGTAGTCGATGATGATCCGGACGTGAGACTTTTTACCGTGACGGTGCTGGAACAGCATGGCTACATGCCCATAGAGGCGATAAACGGAGAAGAGGGAAAAAAGAGGATCAAAGAGGACGCTCCGGATCTAGTCATTCTCGACGTATTGATGCCCCGGCAAAGCGGGGTTCGCCTCTACCGGGAGATCAAGACCGATAAAAAGCTCCGGGATCTGCCGGTGATGATTCTTTCGGGCATCGCTGAAAAATCGTTTCTCCGTTCGCAAAAAGCCCTGACCGAATTTGGCGCAGAGTCGGTGCCGGAGCCGGAATGCTACCTTGAAAAGCCGGTGGAGGCAGAGGAGCTGGCCCGGGCGATCCAAAAAATTCTCGGATAATTTTCCGAGAGCGGGATGAACACACACGGGTGTAATCATGGCGACGATTGTCTCACCGCCGAGGCGCAGAGCCCGCAGAGAAAACCTTTTCCATCTTCTCTGCAGT
>CAYPFH010000016.1:0-30194 GCA_964409825.1 uncultured Desulfobacterales bacterium
AGAAGCCGATGACCTTTGACATGGAAAACGACATCCTCGTGATCCGGGCGGAGGAAAGGTGGAATCTGTCGGAGATGAAGGAGCTGCTTCAGAAGGCGGCAAAATCATTGGACGGCCGCTGCTTGAAGGGGATTTTACTCGACGACAGAAACTCCCGGTTCACAGGCATTCATGAGAGTTTTTCGGACATGGCCCGCTTCCACAACCGGCTTTCCGGTCGCATCGGGCATAAAATGGCGGTGCTGGTTTCAGACGACCTGCACTACGGCCTGACCAGGATGTCCGCCGCCATCCATTCATTGCACGGCATCGACGTCGAACCGTTCCGGGACAAGGAAAAAGCCCGGGCGTGGCTTGTCGGCCGAAGATGAGGCCGGGTGCGGAAACCGCCGCGCGAAGCCGCCCCTGAAGGAAGAGGCGGAGCCAATCGGCGTCTTCACCGATGCTTTTCTTACCAGAAGTTCGAAAAGACCGCCAAATTCCATGACCTCTAATCCCGAAAGATCGTGAAATCCTTCCTGGATTCCGGATCTCTCTTCGCTCGTCCGGAATGACGGAGCATGTGGCTTCTGAGAGAATGCCTTGGCCGCCTACCGGACCAGCAATTGCAACCCTCCCCAAAATCGGTGATGCTTAATCGGGATTGTCATCTTTTCGTTCCGTTTGAGAGAGATTGATATGTACTGGCCCCGCGAGCTCAAGGTCATAGTTCGGCCGTTTGACAATCCCTATCGGAACGATATTTTGACAAGCGCTCTAACCCCATATAAATAGAAAAGGGCCGGCGGTTTTTTGCCGGCCCTTCATTGTCGTAAAGGCTTTTCCCAAATAAAATCAAAGGGCCGGGAGCGTTTTTCGCTCCCGGCCCTTTGTTTTTATTTGGTAGGCGGTACTGGATTTGAACCAGTGACTTCCACCGTGTGAAGGTGGCACTCTCCCGCTGAGTTAACCGCCCGGAAATCGCTTATTTGTCTTCTTCCAGGTCCACCATCTCCTTGAGCTCTTTGCCCACCTTGAAAAAGGGAAGCTTTTTGGCCGGGACCCGGATCTGCACGCCGGTTTTCGGGTTCCGGCCGGTGTAGGGCTTGTACTTTTTCACCGTGAAGCTGCCGAAGCCCCGGATTTCGACCCGCTCGCCGCTGGCCAGGGTGTCGGTGATCGTCTCAAAGAAAGTGTCGACGATCTTTTCCGAATCCTTTCTGCTAAGGTTTGCCTCCTCCTTGAGTGCATTGATCAGGTCTGAACGATTCATGAAGGCTCCTTTGAGATTTTGCCAGCGGTGATGCAGTGTTACGGGTTGTCTGAAACACAAGAACTGTTTATAAAGGTTGCCCGCGGGGTCGTCAAGGATTTTTTCCGGAAGGCCCGGCGGCGGGATAAATGGAAAAAATATATGTAAAATATAATGGTTACTGCTTGTCTTCCCCGTCTAAATCATCTTCCGGGACCGGTGGAAACTTATCATCGGGAGGTTCGTGAAGCTCTGCTGTTTCGTCAAAATTTTCAACAATTTCAATTTGATGATTGGATTCTTCTTCCCCGCCGGCTTCCCCGGGCCGGGAGTCGGCCTCGTCTTCAGTTCCTTTTTCTTCTCCTGGCGGTGTTTCCGGTGCAGGCTCCTGCTCTTCGATCGGCTCCTGCTGGATCAGGACCGTACCGTCCGGCGGCAGATCCAGGGCTTCGAAGGCGGCCGCCAGCTCGTCTGAGGCCTCGCTGCCCAGGTCTTCGATCTCCCTGGGGGTCGGAAGATCCCGTAAATCCTTCAGGTCGAACATCTCCAGGAACCGCTTGGTGGTGGCGTAGATCAGGGGCCGGCCGGGAATCTCCTTTCGGCCCAGCACCCGGACCAGTTTTCGCTTGAGCAGCATCCGCAGCACCCCGCCGGAGTCGACCCCGCGAATATGCTCCAGATCGGCCCGGATGATCGGCTGCTTGTAGGCGACGATGGCCAGGGTCTCCAGGGCCGCCTTGCTGAGCCGGGGAGCGGCGGGCTGAAGCAGGCTCTTGATGTACTCCTTGTATTCGGGGCGGGTGCGGAGCTGGTATCCGCCGGCCACTTCGGCCAGGCAAAACCCGCCCTTGCGGACCTCGTATTCTTCTGAAAGGGTCTTAACCGCTTCTCGGACGGTGCGGGAATCCGCCGTTTTGACCACTTTGCGGATCCGGTCCACGGTCAGCGGCTCGTCGGTGACGAACAACAGACTTTCGATGATGTTCTTCAGCTCATTCATAATCGTCTACAGATAAAAAAGCCGAATGATTCCGGTGCTGACGTTCTGCACCACCCGGACAATGCGAACCTTTACCATTTCCAGGATGGCCAGGAACGTGACGATGATTCCTTCCTTGGTGGCTTCACCGGAAAACAGCTCTTCGAAGGTGGCCGAGCCCTTTTCTTCCAGGATGTCCACCAGTTCGTTGATGCGGTCTTTGACGCTGATGGCGTCGGTGGAAAACTCGACCCGCTGCTCCGGGGATAAATTGTCCAGCAGCCGGCGAAATGCGTCGATCAGCTCGAAGAGGCCGACCTTGACCACCTCTTCTTCATAGTCGACGGCAAAATCGCTTTTGTCCGACTGCCGCACGAAGGTGTGTTCTCCAAGAAGCGCGCGGGTGGCCAGTTCTTCGGCGGCCTTTTTCATTTTCAAATATTCGGCCAGGGGGCGGGCAATCTCAAGGCGCGGGTCTTCGGCGCCTTCTTCGACGTCTTCGTGGACGGGCAGCAGCATCTTGGACTTGATCTGGGTGAGGGTGGCGGCCATGACCAGAAAGTCTCCGGCCAGATCGATGTTCATCTGCTTCATCCACTCGATGTATTCCAGGTACTGGCCGGTGATCAGCGCGACCGGAATGTCCCAGATGTCCACCTCGTTTTTCTTGATGAGATAGACCAGCAGGTCCATGGGCCCTTCGAAGACGTTTTCCAACCGGACCCGGTAGACCTCGGCGTCGGAGGCCTCCTCGTCGGGATTGTATTGCGAATATGTCGATTCGTCGTTCACGATTGCCGTCCCAGCATCCCAGCTTCCCAGCCTTCCAGCGGCGCTGCGGGCAGCGCCTATATGCCGATCGCCTCTCTGACTTCTTCCATGGTGGCCCATGCCGTCTCCTTCGCCTTTCGTGTGCCCTCGGCGATGATTTCCTCGACCTGTTCGGGCCGCTGCTCGTAGTACCGGCGTTTTTCCCGGATCGGCGCAAGCCCCTCGATCAGCCCTTCGGCCATGATCTGTTTACACTCCACGCAGCCGATCTCCGCCGACCGGCATTCCTTGTTGACCCGGTCGATGATCTCCCGGTTCGAGTAGATCTTATGGAACGTGAACACGTTGCAGACGTCCGGATCGCCGGGGTCGCTTCTGCGCTTGCGGGCCGGATCGGTAATCATCTGGGAGACCCTGGCGCGGATCTGCTCCGGGCTGTCGGAAAGGTAGATCGCATTGTTGTAGCTCTTGCTCATCTTTCGCCGGTCCAGCCCCAGGATTTTGGGCGTTTGGGTGAGAATCGACTCCGGTTCCGGGAACACCTCCCGATACAGATAGTTGAACCTCCGGGCGATTTCCCGGGTGATCTCCACATGGGGAACCTGGTCGATGCCCACTGGGACCCCTTCCGCCTTGTAGATGATGATATCGGCTGCCTGAAGCACCGGGTATCCTAAAAAACCGAATGTCGAAAGATCTTTGCTGTTGAGTTGTCCGATCTGCTCCTTGTAGGTGGGATTGCGCTCCAGCCAGGGGACCGGGGTGATCATGGAAAGAAGCAGAAACAGTTCGGCGTGCGCCTTGATTTTCGACTGGACAAAAAGGGTGCTCTTTTCCGGCGTCAGACCGACGCTGAGCCAGTCGATCATCATCTGGCGGATGTATTCTTGGATATCGCCCGGATTTTCATAGTCGCTGGTCAACGCATGCCAGTCGGCGATGAAGAAGAAACAATCGTAGGTGTCCTGCATGTCGACCCAGTTCAAAAGGGCGCCGTGAAGGTTGCCCAGGTGAAGCGGCCCGGTCGGCCGCATGCCGCTCAAAATCCGCTTTTTTTCACTCATCTGTTGCTGCCTTTTCTTTTTTTCGTGGAATGGTTACTCAAATTTCTGGGTTGATGATACCGCGAAATGGATAATTTGATGCCGGTATACGAACTCGCCCCAAAGGAACCCTAACATCAGCGCAGACCGGAATATCACGAAAATCGATCCGGCCCTTGAACAGCGGCAATTACCCGAACAAGAAGGCGACGCCGTCGGTTCTCAGGATCAGCCGCACCAGCGGCGAAATCACAAAGCGAAACACCTGGTCGATCGCACCGGTAAGCAGCAGCGCGATCACCACCAGCATGCCGAATCGCTCCATCCGTTCGTAAGGAACCCGCAGCCGCCGGGGCAGAGCGACAGCCAGCAGGCGGCTGCCGTCCAGCGGCGGCACCGGAATGAGATTGAAAATCGCCAGCACGGTGTTGATCACCACGCTGTAGCCGCAGAGCAGCAGCCCGTCTCTGACCGGGGCCATCGCCCACGTCCCGTAAAGCGCCGGGGCAGTCATGGCCAGCCCGTGAAACACCAGCCCCGATATCGCAGCCAGCAAGAAGTTGGCGGCCACCCCGGCCGAAGAAACCAGAAGCGTTCCCCGGGTCAGGTCCCTGAAGTTGGCAGGAACGACGGGCACTGGCCGGGCATATCCGAACAGGATGGGCGATCCGGTCACCTTCAACAGGACCGGCAGCAGAATGGAGCCGATCGGATCCAGGTGCCTGACCGGGTTCAAGGTCAGTCGCCCCGCCCGCAGGGCCGTGTCGTCGCCCATCTTCAGGGCTGCGAATCCGTGGGCTGCTTCATGGACGGTGACCGCAAACAGCAGCGGCACGAGCATGATCAGCACCTGGTGGAGGTCAAACGGAAGCGACATAGTCCCGCGCGAAAGCCAGCTCTTCTTCCCGGGTGTTCAACCGGCCGTTTAGTTTTTCGTCCAGGATCCGATCCAGAATTTCCCGGTAGATGGGCCCAGGCGCCAGGCCCATTTCCTTGAGGTCACGGCCGGTAACGGCCGGCCGCACGTGCCGCAGTTTCGTGTAGAAGCGGGAAATGTCCCGGGCGATCCGTTCCCGGCGGGTCGATGCCATCATGTGAAGAACCAGCTCGGTCCGAAACGGGGCCAGCTTTCGGTAGAGGGTGCTGCTGTCAGCCGGCGCGTTTCTTTCCAGATCAAAAAGGGTTTCTTCCGCGGCGAACCGATCCTTGCAAAAGAGTCCCCGATGGCGGGGCGGCAGCTCGAACCGCCCGCAGATCTCCTCCGTCGTTTTCCGGTCGCAGGGTCGGACCAGCGCCAGAAAATAAACGGCCCACTTCATATAGGAATCATCGACAAAAAGCAAATCATGCCAGGACAGCACTTTTTTGACCGCATAGAAGCTTTCCATTCGATCTTCGGTCAGCTCGATGCCGGGGTGGATGACCTTTAAAAGCCCATAATCCTGCATTCGCCGGAGGGCGCCCAGCGGATTTTCCTCCTCG
Source organism: uncultured Desulfobacterales bacterium (assembly GCA_964409825.1). Lineage (GTDB taxonomy): Bacteria > Desulfobacterota > Desulfobacteria > Desulfobacterales > CAFBRK01 > JAIPEL01. Next base: position 5,507 of record CAYPFH010000016.1, read on the forward strand.
AGGATCAAGCGCAGCTCCGTAAACACCCGGCGACCGGAAAGCCGGCGGAAAAAATCCATCCGAATGGCGTTTTCGATGAGCCCGCTGGTCAGTTTGCCGATGGTAAACCCGAATCGCTGCTCGAATCGGATGGCCCGAAACACACGGGTCGGATCCTCGACAAAGCTCAAATTGTGCAGCACCCGGATCCCCTTCTCCTTCAGGTCCCGGAGTGCAGAGAAAAAGTCGATGAGGGTGCCGAACTGTTTCGGATTGATCTGGATGGCCAGGGTGTTGATGGTGAAATCCCTTCGAAACAGATCGAGCTTGATGGAGCTCATCTCCACTTCGGGCAGGGAGGCCGGGGCGCGATAGTACTCCATGCGCGCCGATGCCACGTCCACCTTGTAGCCGTCGGGAAAAATGATGACTGCGGTGCCGAACTTGGCATGGGCATGGATCCGGGCATTGAACCGCGCGGCACACTCCCGGGCAAAGGCGATCCCGTCTCCTTCGACTACGACGTCCACGTCCTCGTTGGAACGGTACAGAAAAAGATCGCGGACGAAACCGCCCACCACGTAGGCATTGCAGCCCAACTCCTGGGCGATCTCTCCCATGGACTGAAGCAGCTCAAGCAGGCGTTTGGATAGGCGTTCGCCAAGGAATTTTTTCACGTTCCGGGTCCGGGGACGGGCGGTTTCCTGCAGCGCTCCCCCTTCTTTTTCCGCCGATTCCCGCCTGCTTCTGACCAGTACGTTAAGCAAGTCGGTCCGGGTGATCACCCCGGCGACCTGGTCGTTGTCCACCACCGGCAGGATGCGCTGTTTGCTGTCGATGATTTTTTCCTGGATCTCGCCCAGGTCTGCTTCGGGTCCGACCCATGCGATTTCGGTGTGCATGTATTCCTTGACCGGCAGATGTTCCAGACCGTGGTAAAGGGCCTTTTCGATGATCTGGCGGGTGATGAACCCCCGAAGGCGCTCTGCATTGTCGGCCCGGTCGATCACTACCAGCGCGTTGACATTGTAGCGGGTCAGGATGGTGTTGGCCGTCCGGCACGAAACCGCCGATTCGATGGTGATCGCCGGGGCCGACATCAGGTCCTTTGCCAGGCGCCGGGAACGGACCTGCTCATACAGGATGGTCAGCAGCCGGTTTTCCACCTGGGGCAGCGGAATGCCTTTAAGCGAGGCCGATGCAGCGAAAGTGTGTCCGCCCCCGCCTAAAGAAGAGAGGATCGCACCGACATCCACTTCGGAGATGCGGCTGCGGGCCACTACGTAGACTTTGTTTCCCATGGCCGCAATGGTGAAGATGGCGTCGAGATTTTCCATTTTGATCAGCTTATGCACCAGAAAGGCGAAATCGGGCACATAGGCGTCGGTGGTAACAGTGGTCACCACCACTTCCACCCCGTTGATGTTGTGTCGGACTGCGGCCTGGATCAGGTCGTTGAGCAGGCCCACCTGCTGGGGGTTAATCTCCCGGGAGATCAAATCAGAAACGATGTTCAGGTTGGCGCCGCAGGAAAGAAAAAAGGCGGCGGCCAGAAAATCTTCTTCCGTGGTGGAAGAAAAGGTAAATGAGCCGGTGTCTTCGTAGATTCCAAGACACATGATGGTGGCCTCGTCGGAGCTCAGCTCGATTCCTTTTTTACGGAGGATCTCCGACAGGATCGTGACCGTGGCGCCGGTCAGGCGGCAGTGCTCCACATCGCCCCGAACATCGTTTTCCATCAGCGGATGGTGATCGTAGACGTGGACCTCCACTTCGGGGCGCCCGACCAGCTCGGTGAAGCGGCCGATCCGGCTCGGCTGCCGGGTGTCGACCAAGACCAGGCGCCGGACGCGGTCAAAATCGATGTCGCCGATATCGGCCATGTTGAACAGGTAGACCATGGAGTCGATAAAAAAGTTTCTCAGGTTTTTTTCCTGGGAGCCGGGAAACACCGCCAGCGCCTCGGGGTAAAGCTTCTGCGCGGCCAGCATGGATGCCATGGCGTCGAAGTCGGCGTTTATGTGCGTGGTGATGATGGTCAGATCTCGGTTTTCGGGCGGCGCTGTCATGGACGCGGAAGTCTCCGAGGGTGCAGATCGCCCGCCGATTGCGCCGCCTTGGGCGGCGGTCGGTGGTCTTCGACGGGATCATCTCTTTAGTTTCGGCTCGGGAGCGGCCGATCGAGCCGCCGAAACCTTGGGGGTTCCGGGAAAGGTGAGCCGGGCCGGATTTTCGACCGGACCGGATCGGGGTCAAGCCTCGCATAAATGGTCTGCGGAGTCAATGATCACGAGCCTTTTTGGCGGCCTGTCACTGTGAGGCGGCGCCTGTCTTTTGCCCGGCGGCCGGGGTGCCGGATGCGCTTCCGGGATCTGCCAAAGCCCGCTGCAAAAGAGCCCGCTTGTGGTCTGAAACCGACTGTGATATGGAAAACAGAAAAATTTGTTGATAAATCATTCGCTTAATGGCAAAAAGCCTATACCGTGAAGACAACGATAGAAATCGAAGACGGTCGGCTGCATCCGTAAACGATTCTTGACTGCCGAGTTCCTTCCACCAAAGGGGGTCGAAGATGCCGGTTTATGTCTGGACAGGCAAAGACAAACACGGAGCGAAGCGAAAAGGCGAGCACGAAGCGCCCAGTGAAGATGCCGTCCGCGCCCACCTGAACCGAATCAGGATCACACCCAGCAAGATCAAGCCCAAGCCGAAGGATCTCTTCGAAAACATCTCCTTCCTGCAGCCGAAGGTGACCAACGAAGACATCATTATCTTTGCAAAGCAGTTTTCCACCATGATCGATGCAGGCCTTCCCATTGTCCAGTGCCTGGACATTCTTCACAGCCAACAGGAAAATGTGACCTTCAAAAAAATGCTCAAGGAGATCAAAGATGGGGTGGAAAGCGGCGCCACCTTTGCCGAGACCTTGAAAAAGTATCCCAAGCAGTTCGACGATCTTTTCGTGAACATGATCGCCGCCGGCGAGGCCGGCGGTATACTCGACATTATCCTGCGGCGGCTGTCATCCTACATGGAAAAGGCCGCCAAGCTCAAGGCCCAGGTCAAGGGCGCCATGACCTATCCGATGATCACCATCGCCATTGCCGTTATCGTGGTGGGCGTCATCATGGTCTTCGTGATTCCGGTGTTCCAGGATATGTTCCAGGGCATGGGGGGACAGCTTCCCGGCCCGACGCTGATCGTAGTGGGCATCAGCGAGTTTGTCCGGGCTAACATCCTGTACATGATCATCGGTTTTGTGCTGTTTGTCTTTGCCTTGAAGCGGTTTTACAAAACGGAAAAAGGCCGACTGGCCATGGACACCCTCTTGTTGAAGCTGCCGATCTTCGGAGATCTTATCCGGAAGGTGTCGGTCGCCAAATTCACCCGTACCATGGGCACCATGCTGTCATCGGGAGTGTCGATACTCGACGCCCTGGACATCGTGGCCAAGACCTCGGGCAACAAGGTGGTGGAGCGCTCCATATACGACATTCGTTTCGGCATCGCCGAAGGCCGCACCATGGCCGACCCGATGCTGGAAAGCGGTGTTTTTCCTTCCATGGTCTGCCAGATGATTTCGGTGGGCGAGTCCACCGGCGCACTGGACGCCATGCTCGGCAAGATCGCCGATTTCTACGATGATGAAGTCGATCAGGCCGTGGAGAATCTGACGGCCGCCATCGAACCGATGATGATGGTTTTTCTCGGTGTGGTCATCGGCGGCCTGGTGGTCGCCATGTACCTGCCGATTTTCAAAATGGCCGCCGCTCTGGGCTGATCTAAATCCAAGGGCCGCGCAGAAGCATTACGGTTTGCCCCCCGATGGAAGAAGATCTGCTCACTTCGAGAACGGAAATACTTCCCCGGCTCAAATGGCTGGTCTTTTCCCGTGTCGTTTTTACGATCCTGCTCATCGGCTCGACCGTCATATTCCAGCTGGGGGTGAGTCCCAGCCCGTTTGAGCAGCCCCTGCTGGCCCTGTACATTCTCTCCGCCGGAATTTTTGCCCTTTCAATCTGTTATGCCATCGTTTTGCCCCGAATCCGCCGGGTGGTCTTATTCGCCTACTTTCAGATCGGCGTAGACACCGTCACCGTCACCTTGATGATTTATGCCACCGGCGGCTTCGGCAGTATATTTGCGATCCTCTATTTGCTGGTGATTATCACGGCCAGCATGATCATTTTCCGAAGGGGCAGCCTGATCATGGCCTCCCTCAGCAGCATCCAGTACGGGGTCATGGTCGATCTGGAATACTACGGGATTCTGCATCCTTTGGCCATGGAAGCCGGGCGGACGGCCGCAGAATCTGAATGGTCCTTCGTTCTTTACAAAGTGTTGATGATCATTCTCGGCTGCTTTGCCGTGGCCTTTTTAAGCAGCCTTCTGGCCGAACAAGCCAGAAAAACCCGACGGGAGCTGGCGTCGATGGAGGCCCATGTCAGGCGGGTGGAAAAAATGGCCGCCATCGGGGAGATGGCCGCCGGCCTTGCCCACGAGATTAAAAACCCACTGGCCTCCCTTCGCGGCTCGATCCAGCTGCTGCAAGACGACTTGGAGTACAACGACGGACAGGACCGGCTGATGCGGATCGTCATGCGCGAGGCGGATCGGCTTGCGATCCTGGTCAACAACTTCCTAATGTTTGCGCGGCCTCCGGCCGGCCGGAGCATCAAGATCGAGCTCGAGCGGGCGATCACCGAAACGTTGGAACTGTTTGAAAAGGACGGCACCTGCCGGAACCGGATTTTGCTGGAGAAACAGCTGCTGCGCGGAATATGGGTGGAAATGGATCCCGCACACCTGCGTCAGATTCTGTGGAATTTGCTGGTCAACGCAGCAGAGGCCATCGAGGGGCAGGGAACCATTCGGGTCGTCATGAAAGAGCCGGCCAAGCGGCAGGTAGAGATCCGGATTATCGACAACGGTCCCGGCATTTTTCCGGAGACTTTGAATTCCATCTTCGATCCCTTTTTCACTACCAAGTCCAGCGGGACAGGACTCGGATTGTCCATCGTGCACCGGATTCTCGACGCCTACGACTGCTACCTCGACGTGGACAGCCAGGTCGGCGTCGGAACGAGTTTTGTCCTTCGATTCCGTCAATCCGCCGGCCCAAAGTCCGGCGCCGCATCGGCAAGTTCCCCTTGACACCTCCGGCTGGATCGGCTATCGATAGCAGCTTAACTTAGTGCTTCGACTCGCAAATTTGGTGCCCTGCTGGAATGCCGAAGGCCTCCCCGCCATGTGCGCTCAGCACTGGGTGTTGAGCGCACAAATTCGGTATCGATTTTATGAGTCGATGGACCTAGCGATCTCATCAGCGCAACGATCATATGTTTTCCGGGCCTCAGGCCGCCTTCCGGCCAGATTCCGGCACGTGAAACCGGCACATGACGTTCGGCGGTGAGGCCGGTTTATTATTTGTTTCAGGGGCCTTGTCGGCCTGAAAATCCGGGAATAGGAAGCGATCGCCGGACAAACGTGATCCGGCAGCGGCCGCAAACAGTGTTGCAGCCAGCGGACGTTGAAAGCCCCGGAAAAAAGCGGGGATTGGATGAATACGGAAAAATCAAGCGATGTGCTGGAAAAGCGGAGACAGAAGGTCGAGCAGCTCAAGAAAGAACAAATCCATCTGTATCCGAATGACTTTAAGACCACGCACGGCGTCGGAGAAATCCGGGCGCTGATCGAGCAGGACCCGGATTCCCTGACCGGGGACTCGCCTTTGTTTGCCGTCGCCGGACGGCTGATGGCGATCAACCGGTTCGGCAAATCGGCGTTTGTCCGGCTGCGGGACCGCTCCGGCCAGATTCAGGCCTACCTTCGCAAAGATCTCCTGGGTGAGGAGCGCTATGGCCTGTTCCGCCGGCTCGACATCGGCGATTTCATCGGCTTGACCGGCGGCATGTTTCAGACCAAGACCGGTGAATGGACCTTGCTGGCAAAGGAAATGACACTGCTCAGCAAGGCGGTGCGACCCCTGCCGGAAAAGTACCACGGCCTTCGGGACCCGGAAAAGCGGTATCGCCGCCGTTACCTGGATCTGATGATGAACCCGGAGGTCCGGGAGATTTTCGTCAAACGCAGCCGGGTCATCCAGGTCATCCGCCATTTTTTGCTGCAGCGGGATTTTTTGGAGGTCGAAACGCCCATGATGCAGCCGATCCCGGGCGGTGCGGAGGCCGAACCGTTCGTGACCCGCCACAATGCCCTCGGAATGGACCTCTACCTTCGCATCGCCCCGGAGCTCTACTTGAAACGGCTCGTGGTGGGCGGATTCGATCGTGTTTTCGAAATCAACCGCAACTTTCGCAACGAAGGCATCTCCACTCAGCACAACCCTGAATTTACCATGCTCGAGTTTTATCAGGCTTACGCCACCTTCGAGGATTTGATGGCCCTGACCGAAGAGATGCTGGCGCAAACCGCTCGGCAGGTGGCCGGCAGCACCACCATTGCATATCAGGGAGAGACGATCGAGATGGCCGGGCCGTGGCGGCGGATGACGCTGTCCGAGGCGCTGGAGCGGATCGGGGGGATCGATGCCTCCGCCTTGGGCGACAAAGAAGCGCTGCTAAAGGTCGCTGCAGACCGGAATATCCAAGTGACCAAGACCAGCCGGCCGGGCAAGGTCGTCACCAAGCTGTTCGATGCGCTGGTCGAACCGCACCTGATCCAGCCGACGTTTATCACCGGCTACCCGGTGGAAGTCTCCCCCCTTTCCCGGCGAAGCGACCAGGAGCCTGGAATCACCGAGCGCTTCGAGTTGTTTATCGCCGGGCGCGAGATTGCCAACGGTTTTTCCGAGCTCAATGATCCTGAAGATCAACGGCAGCGCTTTCTCCAGCAGGTGGAGGACCGAGATGCCGGAGAAACCGAGGCCCATTTCATGGACGAGGACTATCTCGAGGCGCTGGAGTACGGGATGCCCCCCACTGCCGGGGAAGGAATCGGGATCGACCGCCTGGCGATGCTGCTCACCGATTCTGCCTCGATTCGGGAGGTCATTTTGTTTCCGCACATGAAACCGGCCGACGGGAAGGGGAGCTAGGCGGCTGTTTGATATATGTATTTGTTATTATGGCGATAATTGTTTCACCGCCGAGACGCAGAGGACGCAGAGAAAATCTTCATCATCTTCTCTGGGCATCCTCTGCGTCCTCTGCGTCTCGGCGGTGAGTTTTTTTGATCTGAGAACCGCCACTGAAATGATGCCATCGAGCATTTAGTGACCGCCGGAAGTGCTATGGGTTTCGAGTTTTTTATCGGCAGACGATACCTGCGCGCCAAGCGAAAGCAGGTATTTATCTCTTTGATCACGCTGCTTTCCGTGGCCGGCGTCACGGTCGGCGTCATGGCGCTGATCGTTGTGATCGCCGTGATGACCGGCTTCGAGGCCGACCTGAAAAACCGAATTCTCGGCGTCGAATCCCATCTTGTGGTGCTTCGGCACGGCCCGTTTACCGACCATCGGACGGTTCTTCAACAGATCGAAGAGGAGCCCGAGGTGGAGGCCGCCACCCCCTTTATATACAGCCAGGTGATGCTCCGGTCTGCCAGCGGGGCCTCGGGGGCCGTCCTCAGGGGCATCGATCCGGAAAGCGCAGGCCGGGTGATCCGCAACATCGACCCGGAGGTGATCGACCAGACCCGGGACGGTCGAGAAGCGGAACCCGCCGTCGTGCTGGGAAAGGAGCTGGCGCGCAGCCTCGGCGTGGTCGAGGGCGACAGCATCTACGTCATTTCCCCCCGCGGTTTTTTGTCTCCGGCCGGGCATGTGCCGGCGATGAAGCGATTCGTCGTTGCCGGGCTGTTTTCCTCCGGCATGTATGAATACGACGGGACCCTGGCCTATGTTCACATCGCCGAGGCGCAGCGGCTGCTTCGCATGGGAGAAGCGGTGACCGGCATCGAAATCCGGCTCGACGATATCTATCGCGCCGATCGCATCGGAAAACAGATTGCCGAAAAACTGGGGTTTCCCTTCTGGACCCGCGACTGGATGCAGATGAACCGGAACCTGTTTTCCGCCCTGAAGCTCGAAAAAACCGTCATGTTCATCATCCTGGTGCTCATCGTCCTGGTGGCCGCCTTCAATATCGCCAGCACCCTGATCATGATGGTCATGGAAAAGACAAGGGATATCGCTATTTTAAAGACGATGGGGGCCAAGAACAAAAGCATCCGCCGCATTTTTGTCTTCAATGGAATGATCATCGGGGCGGTGGGAACGACGCTGGGCGTCGCCCTCGGATTTTTGGCCTGTTTCCTGTTGGACCGGTACAAGTTCATCGAACTGCCCGGCGACGTCTATTATATCACCACGCTGCCGGTGCGGATGGAAATACTCGATGTGGCCGCGATCGCCGCGGCCGCACTGGGGATCTGTTTTCTTGCGACGCTGTATCCGGCGCGCCAGGCAGCGCGAATGGATCCGGTGGAGGCGATCCGGTATGGATAGGATCGATTCAGCTGCCGAGCCCCTTGTTCGGGTGGTCGGCCTCTGCAAATGGTTCGATACCACAGGCAGCCGTCTGGAAATCCTAAAGGGGGTCGACCTGACCCTTGCCGCCGGGGAAACGCTGGCGGTGGTGGGGGCGTCGGGAATCGGCAAATCGACCCTGCTTCACATTCTCGGCACCCTCGAGCGGCCCGATGCCGGCCAGGTCCTGCTGAACGGCCAGGACATCTTCGCCTACGGCAACGACCGTTTGGCACGGATTCGGAACCGCCGAATCGGTTTCGTGTTCCAGTTCCATCATCTTTTGCCGGAGTTCAGCGCCCTTGAAAATGCGATGATGCCGGTGTTGATCGCCGGAGAAGATCGCAGCGCTGCGGCATCGGCCGCCGAACAGCTTCTGGTCCGGGTCGGGCTGAAAGACCGCCTCGGTCATCGGGTGGGAGAACTTTCCGGCGGAGAACAGCAGCGGGTGGCCCTGGCTCGGGCGCTGGTACTCAACCCCCCGCTGTTGATGGCCGACGAGCCCACGGGAAACCTTGACCGGAAAAACAGCGATCAGGTTCACGAACTGCTCATGTCGCTGAACGAGGAGTTCGGAATGACGGTGGTGGTGGTCACCCATAATCCGGAATTGGCCGCGATGCTCTCAAGACAGGTGACCATCGTGGAAGGCAGGCTCGTCGATGCGGCCTGATCGATGGTGGCTGCAGATCCTGGCTGTGCTGTTGGCTGCCGTTTTCCTGGTTCCGGCCCGCTCCGTTTCCGCAAAAGAAATGGTGCGCCTTGCCGTGTTTCCCTTCGAGGTCAACGCCCCCGAGGAGTTTACCTACCTTACCGACGACGTTTCCCGCGTGTTGAGCGACCACCTGCGGGGAGCCGGCGCGGCGATTCTGGAAGAAGGGCGCTCGCCCCGGCCGTGGACGCCGGAAGAGGCCCGCCGGGCCGCTGCACGGATCGGGGCCGACGGCGCGGTCTGGGGAAGTCTGACCGTGCTCGGAGCCCGGTTCAGCATCGACGCCCGGTATCTGGGTACCGGACAGACGGCGCCGCCAAGGTCGGTATTCGTGGCAGGAGAAGGAATCGAAAATCTTCTCGGCGCGCTTCGCAAGGTCGCCAGAGAACTGGAAGTCGAGATTTTCCAGCGGGAAACGGTCGCCGAAGTCGCCATTGCGGGCAATCAGCGAATCGAAACCGACGCCATCCGGCGGGTCATCCGGACCGAACCGGGTGACATCCTCTCCAATGAGCAGATTTCCCGAGACATTCGGTCGATCTACCGGATGGGTTATTTTGAAGACATCCGGGTGGAAACCGATCAGCACCCGGACGGCCGGATCGTGACATTTAAAGTCACCGAGAAGCCTACGATCCGCGTGATCCGCATCGAAGGGGCCGGCCGCGGATACGATGAAAAAGAAATCAGGGAAAACCTCGACATTCAAACCGGATCGATCCTGAACATTTTCAAGGTTCAGCGCAACATGCAGCGCATCCTGTCGATGTACAAGGAAAAAAATTTTCACAATGTCAATGTCGACTACAACGTGATCCCCCTGAAAAACAACCAGGCCGATCTGGAATTTGTCATCGACGAGGGGGAAAAGGTTAAAATCCGGCGGATCGGCATCGAAGGAAACAGTGCATACAGCGATAAAGAACTCAAAGATCTGATGAAGACCTCGGAAAAAGGGTTTTTTTCCTTTATCACCAAGTCGGGGGAGTTGAATCGGGAGGACCTCGATCGCGATGTGGCCGCCTTGAGCGCGTTTTATCAGAACAACGGCTACATCCAGGCCAGGGTCAGCGATCCGGAGGTCGTCATCGGAGACGATTGGATCGAAGTTTCCATCAAGGTGGAAGAGGGGCTTCGGTTTCGCTTCGGTGAGATCGATATCGAAGGAGACCTGATTCTGCCCAAAGACCGCCTTCTGGAGAAACTGACCATCAGCCAGGAAGTGTTCTATAACCGGGAAATGATCCGCAGCGACGTGCTGCGCCTCAAGACCCTGTATGCCGACCAAGGCTATGCCTATGCCGACATCACCCCCCGCATCGACCGGGACGAAGAAAACAGAAAGGTCGACATCGCCTACACCATCGACAAGGGCAGCCTCGTGTACTTCGAGCGGATCAACATCACCGGCAACCGAAAAACCCGAGACAAGGTGATCCGCCGGGAGTTGAGGGTCTACGAAAAGGAGCTCTTCAGCGAGACCCGCCTCAAGGGCAGCATCCAGAGGCTTTACCGGCTCGATTATTTCGAAGACGTGAGGGTCGACACCCCCAAGGGGTCGGCAGACGATCAGATGGTGTTAAACATCGACGTCACCGACAAATCCACCGGATCCTTTCAGTTCGGGGGCGGATACAGCACCGTGGAGGACTTTTTCATCAGCGGCGGCCTTCAGCAGCGGAACCTGTTCGGCAAGGGGCAGATCCTGAGCCTGGATGCCCAGGTGGGGGGGAGAACCCAGCGGGTATCGCTCAAGTTTACCGAGCCCTGGCTGTTCGACATTCCCCTGGCGGCCGGGTTCGACGTCTACAACTGGATATACCAGTACGACGATTACGACAAAGAAAGCGTCGGCGGCAGACTGCGTGCAAGCTACCCGGTCTGGAAAAATACCAGGGCGTATCTGTCCTATCGCTATGATGTGTCCGAGGTGACAAACATCGAAGCCGATGCGGCCCGGTCCATCCAGGAACTGGAGGGGAAAAATTCGACCAGCAGCATCATCCCGGAGCTGCTCTACGATTCCAGAGACAAGCTGTTTAACACCACCCGCGGATCGAAGCACAAACTTTCTTTCGAATACGCGGGCGGCGTCCTGGGCGGCGACATCGGTTTTGTCAAGACCCTGGCCGAAGCCGGATGGTACCTTCCCCTCTGGTGGGACCACGTCTTTTTCATCCGCGGCGAAGGTGGATGGATCTTTGAAAACGAAGACGGGCTTCTGCCGGACTACGAGCGTTTCTACCTCGGGGGGATGAACAGTATCCGGGGCTTTGACTGGCAGGAGATCCATGCCACGGACGAAAACGGAGACGAGATCGGCGGCGACAAGTATATCCAGGGAAACGTCGAGTATCAAATCCCGCTGTTCAAGGATGCCGGAATCGTCGGGGTGGTGTTTTTCGACATCGGAAACGTCTACGGAAGAGACGAGAATATGGATCTGGGAAATACGCGTGAAAGCGCCGGCTTCGGCGTTCGATGGTACTCCCCGGTGGGTCCCATCCGCCTGGAGTACGGTCATCGCCTCGATGCGCTGCCCGGAGAAGACAGCGGCGGGCAGTGGGAATTTTCCATGGGGTCGGTTTTCTAAGCCGAATGTGGTATAGAAAATGGATTCTGCAGAAGGCGGGCCGATCGGGCCGGAAACCGGCGGTAAAGCCGCAGGTGCCCGCCTGTCCGATACATGCAGCAGGAAGACCGATTTGCAGACAATTGACGAGAGCAAAGGGGGACGACATGCACAGACTGACCGCGATCGGCGTCTGTTTTCTCTATCTGGGGGTGTTTGCCGCAGTGGCTGCGGCGGCTGAGCCGATCAAGATCGGCATCCTCGATTTTCAGATGGTTTTGCAGCAATCCAAGGCCGGCATGGCGGCGCAGGAAAAGATCAACCAGGCCGGAAAAGAGATGGAGGCCGAACTGCAGAAACGAAAGGAAGCCATCGAGGAGAAGCAAAGAAATTTCGAGCGGGAAACCCTGGTGATGGGAAAAGAGATGCGGGAAGAAAAAGAGCGGGAGATCCGCATCCTGATCAATGACTTCAAGACGCTCCAGCAGAAATATGCTGCCGAGTTCAAGGGCCGGGAGCAGGCCCTGATTCGGCAGATCCAGGAAGAGACCTTCGCCCTGGCCGAGAAAATCGGCAAAGAGCAGGGGTTTTCACTCATCCTGGAAAAAAGAGAGTCGGCTGCCCTCTACCACGATCCGCGCTATAATATCACCGAAGAGCTGATTCGGCGCTACGATCAAACCCCAGCCGGCGCTGAATGAAAGGCCGAACAGGCGAAGATATGGGCTACAGGCTGAAAGAACTGGCAGAGGCGGTCGGCGGCGAGCTGGCCGGAAACCCGGATCGGGTCGTTTCCGGGGCAGCTCCTTTTGAACTTGCCGGACCCGATCAGATCACCTATGCCGGCAGCGCCAAATTCTGCCGCCGCATTCATGAAACCGGGGCCGGTGCGGTGATCGTTCCCCCGGAGTTCGAGACCGATGAAAAAGACCTGATCCGGACGGCATACCCCGAGGTGGCCTTTGCAAAGCTTTTGGCCCTGCTCCATCCGCGGCCTCGTCCCGAACCGGGGATCCGATCTTCGGCGCGGATCGGCGCCGGGTTGACCTGCGGCAAGGACGTAGCCGTGGGAGAATGCGCCGTGATAGGAGAGCAGGTGATGCTCGAAGATCGGGTTTGCATCGGCGCAGGATGCTATATCGGAGACCGCGTCCGGATCGGTGCTGAAACGATGATCCATCCGAACGTGACGATACTGGACGGCTGTGTCGTCGGCGCCCGGGTGATCGTCCACTCGGGAACCGTCATCGGCGCGGACGGCTTCGGGTACGCCTCCGACGGAAAGGAGCACCACAAGATCGCCCACCGCGGCATCGTGCAGATCGACGACGACGTCGAGATCGGCAGCTGCAACGCCGTCGATCGAGCGACTTTCGGCAGGACATGGATTCAGCGGGGGGTAAAAACCGACAACCTGGTGCACATCGCCCACAACGTGAAGGTGGGGGAAGGAACCCTGCTGGTGGCCCAGGCCGGAATCTCAGGCAGCGTGACCATCGGCACCCGGGCGATCCTCGCAGGCCAGGTCGGCATCTCCCAGCATCTGCATATCGGCGACGGCGCCATCGTGGGCCCTCAAAGCGGCTTGGCCAAGGACGTCGATGCCGGAGACATCGTCACCGGTTCTCCGGCCATGCCCCACAGAACCTGGCTCAAGGTCCATCGAATCTTACCCAGACTGCCCGATCTGGCCAAGGAAATCGCCCGGTTGAGAAGGCGTTTGGAAGCCTTGGAAACATCGCCTCCGGCAACATCGGAAGAAGAAGACGGCAAAAACGCCCCTGCGGAGTGAAACCATGGAAACGATTCTGGACATTGAAAAGATCATGTCGCTGATTCCCCATCGCTACCCTTTTTTGATGGTGGATCGGGTGCTGGCGCTGGAGCCGAAAAAGCGGATCCAGGCCCTGAAAAACGTGACCATCAACGAGCCGTTTTTCCAGGGGCATTTTCCGGCGGCGCCGGTGATGCCCGGCGTGCTGATCGTCGAGGCCATGGCCCAGGCCGGCGGGGTTCTGGTTTTTGCTTCGGCCCCGGAGGAGGCGCCCCGAAAGCTGATTTATTTCATGGCCATCGACAAGGTCCGATTCCGGAAGCCGGTGGTTCCGGGCGACCAGTTGATTTTCGATATCGAAGTGCTCAAGCAGCGCGCCAAGGCGGTCAAGCTTGCCGGCACCGCGAAGGTGCAGGAACAAATCGTAGCCGAGGCCGAAATGATGGCCTCCATGGGAGATCCTTCATGATCCATCCGACAGCCCTGGTCGACGCCAAGGCGGAGATCGATTCAAGCGTAGAAATCGGCCCCTTCAGCGTGATCCGCGGCGATGTCCATATCGGTTCCGGGGTGCGGATCGGATCCCATGTGGTCATCGAACCATACGTGACCGTCGGGCCGGACTGCCAGATTTTTCAGTATGCGGCGCTGGGCGCCGTTCCTCAGTCGGTCAAGTTCGAGGGCGAAAAAACCTTCGTCAAGATCGGACGCGGCACGGTGCTGCGGGAGTTCGTCACTGTTCACCGGGGCACCGGATTCGGCGGGGGCATCACCGAGATCGGCGAAGAAAACTATCTGATGGCCTACACCCACGTGGCCCACGACTGCCGAACCGGGCGGAAGGTGATGATGGCCAACAACGCCACCCTGGCCGGTCATATCACCATCGGCGATCATGCCACCATCGGCGGGCTGGTCGCCGTGCATCAGTTCGTGAGAATCGGCGAATACGCCTTTATCGGCGGCAAGTCGGCGGTGGTCAAGGACGTGCCGCCTTACGTGATCGCCGCCGGAGACCGGGTGAGGCTCCACGGGCTCAACTCGGTGGGTCTCAAGCGTCACGGATTTTCCCAGCAAAGCCTGACAGCCCTGAAAAAGACCTATCGAATCATATTCCGCATCGGTTTGACCCTCAACGAGGCGATCGAACGGGTCAAGGCAGAAGTGGAGCAGGTTCCGGAGGTGGTCACCTTCATCGAATTTATTCAGTCCTCGAGCCGGGGGATTACCCGGTAATCAAATCGCTTTCGCGATTTGATTACCGGTTCGCTTCGCGAAAAGAACATTCAACACCCATGATGGATTGCCCAAGAAAATCGGCCGGCGCCGCGGATGATTCGGCGGCCACGACACATCGCCGGATCGGGATGATCGCCGGCGGCGGCAAGTTCCCGATTTTGTTTTCGCAAAAAGCGCGCAGCCGCGGATACGCCTTGTTCACCGCTGCCCACCTGCGGGAGTCCGATCCCTCCCTGGCCGATTACGCCGAAGCCATCCAGTGGGTGCACTTGGGCCAGGTGAAGCGGATCCTGAAGTTTTTCAAGCGTCACGGGGTCACAGAGGCCGTGATGATGGGGACGATCAAA
The DNA here is from genome assembly GCA_964409825.1 of uncultured Desulfobacterales bacterium. Lineage (GTDB taxonomy): Bacteria > Desulfobacterota > Desulfobacteria > Desulfobacterales > CAFBRK01 > JAIPEL01. Next base: position 20,618 of record CAYPFH010000016.1, read on the forward strand.
AAAACGAGGATGTTTACCGACGTCCGGCCGGACATCAAGGCCATCGCCCTGATGGGAGCCATGGCCAGCACCCACGACGACGGGGTGCTGAGCGCCTTTGCCGCTCTTTTGGAAAAGGAAGGAATCCGCATCAGGCCGGCGACGTTTCTGCTGCCGGAGATGATCGCCCCGGAAGGATGCTGGACCCGGCGCAAACCGAACCGTGCGGAGACGGCCGACATCCGCTTTGGATGGTCGGTGGCCAAAGAGATCGGACGCCTCGATATCGGCCAATGCGTGGTGGTCGCCGGCGGCTCCGTGACCGCCGTGGAGGCCATCGACGGCACCGACGCCACGATTCTGCGCGGTGGGAAGCTGGCCGATGGAAATGCGGTGGTCGTTAAAATCTGCAAGCCGGCCCAGGACACCCGGTTCGATATGCCGGCGATGGGGGTGGAAACCATCCGTACCATGGCCGAGGCCGGCGTCAGCGCCCTTGCGCTGGAAGCGGAAAAATCGGTGGTGTTCGATATAGAGGAAATGGTCGCCGAGGCCGACCGGCTCGGAATCGCCGTGGTGGCCATCAAAGAGCCAGTTTAGCGGCGGACCCAACGATTTGCATCTGTTGGAGGACCCGGATATTTCAATTATGCCGGCCGGAGGGAACAAAAAGCACGAAATTCGAAATTTGAATTTTGGTCATTTGAATTTGTTTCGGATTTCGGGCTTCGGATTTCGAATTTGTGTTTCCATGTTGCCTGCAGCATAACCAGATTTTTACAGGGTACTGTATGGATAAACTCAAGGTCGGGGTCATCGGCGCGGGATACCTGGGGCGGTTCCACGCCGAAAAATACGCGCGGATGGCGGATGTAGAACTGGTGGCGGTGATCGACGTAGACGAAGCCGCTGCCCGACGGACGGCAGAAAAATTCGGCGCCGCCGCCGGCACCGATTATCGAACGCTTCTTGGGCGGGTCGACGCCGTCAGCATCGTCGTGCCGACCTCTCTGCACTTTCCGATCAGCCGGGATTTTCTGGAGAACGGCGCCGACGTTCTGATCGAAAAGCCGATAACGGCAACCCTGGAAGAGGCGGATGAACTGATTCGGATTGCCGAAGCCCGGGGGCTTTTGATTCAGGCAGGGCACCTGGAGCGGTTCAATCCGGCGCTGCTGGCCCTGGAAAAGGAGGCGTTAACGCCGCTGTTCATCGAATCGAACAGGTTGAGCGGTTACAAGGGTCGGGGAACGGATGTCAGCGTCGTTCTCGACTTGATGATTCATGACATCGACATCGTGATGAACCTGGTGCGTTCAAAGCCGATCGACATCCATGCCGCGGGACTTCCGGTGATCGGCAGCCAGGTGGACATCGCCAACGCCCGGCTGGCGTTTGCCGGCGGCGCCGTGGCCAATGTCACCGCCAGCCGGGTATCGCTGAAAAACGAGCGGACCATTCACCTGTACCAGCAGGATGCGCTTTTTACCGTCGATTTTGCGGCCCGTTCGATTGCGGTCCTCCGGCCCGGAGATTCACCCGAAACCGTCTGCCCGATTCCCGGCATGGAGATGACCCGGCGCAGCTTCGACGGCGGCGACGCCCTGGATGCGGAGCTTCGCTCATTTGTTTCATCGGTCCGAAACCGAATGGAGCCGATCGTGACAGGGAAGATGGGCCGGGATGCACTGCGGGTCGCCCTTAGCGTCATGGCGCAGATCGATGCCCATGTAAGGTGTTGATGCCGTACTAAGCAGGGCGCAAGCTTCATGGGATCGGCGCCTTCGGAGGCGGGCAAGACGGTTTTTGACCGGGGTTTTTTGTGAATCATAGGGGAACCGCACAAAAGCGGGTAATGATCGTTGCCGGGGAGGCTTCCGGGGATCTTCACGGGGCCAGGCTGGTCAACGAGATCCGGGCCCGCGCCCCCGGCACCAGCTTCTGGGGGATCGGGGGCAAGGCCCTTCGGAAGGCAGGGGTTCGCCTTGCCGTCGACTGCAACACCCTTGCCGTGGTGGGCCTCACCGAAGTGCTTCCCCGGCTTCCCTGGATCCTGGCAGGGATGAACACGGCAAAGAATCTGCTGCGAGACGTTCGTCCGGACCTGCTGATCCTGATCGATTTTCCCGACTTCAATCTTCACCTGGCCGCAACGGCAAAGCGGATAGGCGTCCCGGTCCTTTACTACATCGCCCCCCAGGTCTGGGCCTGGCGCAAGGGGCGGGTGCGGATCATGAAGCGGCGGATCGACCATGCCGCGGTCATTTTGCCGTTCGAGGCGAGTTTTTTTCGGCACCACGGCATTGCGGCCACCTATGTCGGCCACCCGCTTTTGGACGACGAACCACCGAAGACGTCGGCTGCGGAAAGCCTTTGGCCGGAGACGGAGGCAAAAGGGCCGCTGGTGGCGTTCTTGCCCGGCTCCAGGGAGAGGGAGGTGGCAGGGCATCTGCCGGCGATGATCGACGCCGCAGACCGGCTGGCGCGCCGGCACCCCGAACTTCGGTTTGCCGTTTCGGTGGCGCCGTCGGTGCGTCGAAAAACGGTCGAAGAGATTCTCACCGCGCGGCCTTTTTCAATGCCGGCTGCGCTCACCGTGACCGAAGCGCCGGTGGAAGCGCTTTTTTCAATCTGCACGATGGCCGTGGCGGTGTCGGGGACCGTCACCTTGCAGGCGGCCCTTGCCCGAACGCCGACGGTTATCGTCTACCGGGTTTCCGCCCTGAGCTACTGGGCGGGACGGACCCTGATCCGGGTGCCATTCATCGGCCTGGCAAACCTGATCGCCGGCCGGCAGGTCATGCCCGAGCTGATCCAGAAAGAGGCCAACGCGGATCGAATCGCCAGGACCGTCGAACAGATCGTTTTTTCTTCGGAAACCCTCGAACGGATGAGAAGCGAGCTCTCCCGGATTCGGCTTCGGATGGGACGGCCGGGCGCTTCGGGCCGGGTTGCCGATATCGCCGTGGACATGCTGGGCGCCTCGCGCCGCTGAATCGTGGGGATGCAGGCACGTCCCTAAGGTTGAATTGTTCGGATTCAGCGTCTAGAACACAGCGCGACACCTCCGATATGATGGTAAGAATAAACGCTGATCTTGATTTACCCGGCAGGACGCTGACAAGGCTGGTCCAGGCTGAGCATGCAGAAAAGGTCCGCATTGTTGCGGTGCCTTCCGGCATCCAAGCCTTCCGAGCATCCCAGCCTTCCAGCCCAATAATCCAGTGATGATGAAATCCCTGAAAAGACCAAATATCGAGCCCCGTCACCGCCGGCTGCTGGCCATGATCAAGGAGAATCGATTCAGGTTCCTGCTGGCCATGCTCAGCAGCCTTGTCGTGTCGGCCACGACCGCCGCATCGGCCTACCTGATCAAGCCGGCCATCGACGACATTTTTTTCAAGGGGGACCTGAAGATGCTCAAACTGATCCCCCTGATCGTCGTATTTGTCTATCTCCTGCGGGGAATCGGCATGTACGGCCAGTCGTTCTGGATGAACTATGTCGGTGAAGACATCATCATGCGGCTTCGAAACAGCCTGTACGACCGCATCCAGGACCTGCCTCTTTCATTTTTTCATGAAGAGAAAACCGGCGTGCTCATGTCCCGCATCACCAATGATGTAAACATCGTCAAGGCGATGGTCTCGACGGCGGTGACCGGAACGCTGCGGGATTTTTTCACCATCATCGGGCTGACCGGGGTCATTTTCTACCAGGACTGGAAGATGGCCCTGATTGCGTTCTGTGTCCTGCCGCTCGCCTTTTATCCGGTGGTGGAGTTCGGCCGGCGGGTGCGGCGGGTGTCCACCGGCTGCCAGGAAGCCATGGCTGAACTGAACACGTTTCTCCACGAGACGTTCGCCGGCAGCAAGATTGTCAAGGCCTTCGGCATGGAGAACTACGAGAAGAAGCGCTTCTTTGCCAAGACCCGGGATTATTTCCGTCTGGAGATGAAGGCCGTCGTCGCCCGAGCCCTGTCTTCGCCGGTCATGGAATTTCTCGGCGGGCTGGGGATCGCTTTCGTGATCTGGTACGGAGGCTACAAGGTCATCACCGGGGCTTCGACCCCGGGCACATTTTTTTCGTTCATGGCCGCGGTGATCATGCTCTACGATCCGGTCAAGAAGCTGAGCCACCTGAACAACGCCATTCAGCAGGGGCTGGCCGCCACCGACCGGATCTTCGACATCATCGAACGGCCTTCCGACATTCGGGAAGCACAAAACCCGGTCGTGCTCAAGCGCACATCCCACGAGGTGGCGTTCGACAGAGTCTCTTTCGGCTACGACGAAGACCCGGTCCTCAAGCACATCGACCTGAAGGTGAAAGCCGGAGAGGTGCTGGCGCTGGTCGGCATGAGCGGGGGGGGCAAAACATCCCTGGTCAATCTGATCCCCCGGTTCTACGACGTAACGGAAGGGGCGGTGACCATCGACGGCATCGACGTCCGGGACATTTCCATCGCTTCGCTGCGGGAGCAGATTGCGGTAGTGACCCAGGAACCGATCCTGTTCAACGATTCGGTTCGGAACAACATCGCCTATGGCCGCCCGGATGCCTCTGTAGCGGAAATCGAGCGCGTCGCCCGGGCCGCCTATGCCTACGATTTTATCCAGGGCTTTGCCGGCGGGTTCGAAACCGGCATCGGCGAGCTCGGCGGACGGCTCTCCGGCGGAGAAAAACAGCGAATCTGCATCGCCCGCGCACTTTTAAAGGATGCACCCATCCTCATCCTCGACGAGGCCACCTCGTCTCTGGATGCGGAATCCGAACACCTGGTGCAAAAGGCGCTGGAAAATCTGATGAAAGGACGCACCACGTTTGTGATCGCCCACCGGCTGGCCACCGCCGGATACGCCGACCGGATCGTGGTGATCGTCGACGGCCGGATCGTGGAGCAAGGGACCCATGCCGAGCTGCTGTGCCAGGAGGGCGAGTACTGCAAGCTGTACAAAATGCAGCACAACGGGGACACCGGTCTTGAAAACGCAGAACCCTAAAGCGGTGGATTACTTGTTTGGCTTCCCCGCTTTCCAGCCTCCAGGCCTCCCAGCCTATTGCTACCCCACCGCCATCGGCCACAGGTAGTAAAAGCCGGTTTGGATTTCTTCGTCTTCTTCGGCCAGTCGAAGCTGGGAGACGATCTCTTCTACTGCCGAAGGCTCGGAGCGGATGAGCCGTCTTTTGGGGTCGTCATCGATCATGCCTTTGACCGAAATGACCAGCAGTTTGCCTTTATCTTTCCCTGAAAGAGTAAATTCCCGAAGCGGGTCGCCGGCGTCGGGGAAAAGAGTCACTCTCGGTCCGGCGCAGCCATAGAAAAACACTGCGGCAAAAAGCAGCGCCGACACGGCGCGAAAAAACAGATTCCATTTCATGTCCGACCTCCTCATCGTCGTTACAGCGAGAGCGCCAGACGAAAACCCTCCTCGATGGCCCGCTCGGCGTCGAGTTCAGCGGCCCGTATGGCTCCGCCGATCAGGTGGACCAAGATCCCGGCGTCTTTGAGTTCAACCGAAAGGTCACGGCACGAAAGCTGCCCGGTGCAGACAACCACATGATCCACGGAAAGCAGCTTTTCTTCTCCGTCGGCGGCGATGTGAAGTCCCTGGTCATCGATCCGCCGGTAGGTCACCCCGTTGATCATGACAGCACCCTGCATTTTCAAACCGGCCCGATGAATCCAGCCGGTGGTCTTTCCCAGATCCTTTCCCATCTTGCTCGATTTTCGCTGAAGCAGGAACACATCCCGTCTCGAGGCCGGAAACGCCGGGCCGGTTTGAGACAGGCCGCCCGGCGACCTGTATTCCGGATCGATCCCCCACTGCCTTAAAAAGACTTCCCTGTCCAGGCTGGCCGGCGGCCCTTGGTGGAGAAGAAACGCGGCAACGTCGAAACCGATGCCGCCGGCGCCGATCACGGCCGCTCGCTTGCCCACCTTTTTTTTTCGGTTCAGCACTTCGACATAGGTGAGGACCCGGGGGTGGCTGATTCCTTCGATCTCCGGAATCCGGGGGACCACTCCCGTGGCCGCCACGACGGCATCGTAGCCCTTTTCGACCAGCAAGCGGGCCTCGGCTCGGGTGCCCAGGTACAAGACCACGCCTGACAGGTCGATTTGCCTTTGAAAGTATCGCAACGTCTCGGCGAACTCCTCCTTTCCCGGGACTCGGACGGCCATGTTCAGCTGACCTCCGATTCGTTTTTCGGCCTCGTAAAGATGCACCGTGTGTCCGCAGGCGGCGGCAGTGACGGCGCAGGAGAGCCCTGCCGGGCCGGCGCCGACAACGGCCACCTTTTTCGGCGTCTTGGAAAGGCGGATCTGAAGCTCGGTCTCCCGGCAGGCTCTCGGGTTGACCAGACACGATGCGATTTTCCCCTCGAAGATGCGATCCAGGCAGGCCTGGTTGCAGCCGATGCAGGTGTTGATCTCATCGGTACGGTTTTCTATGGCTTTTCGGACGAATTCCGGATCGGCCAGAAAGGGGCGGGCCATGGAAATCATGTCGGCTTCGCCGGCCGCAAGAACCTGTTCCGCCACCTCCGGGGTGTTGATCCGGTTGCTGGTGACCAGCGGTACGCCCACCTCGGCCCTGAGCTTTGCCGTGACCCAGGTGAAGGCGGCCCGGGGGACCATGGCGGCGATGGTCGGGATCCGGGCTTCGTGCCAGCCGATGCCGGTATTGATGATGGTGGCGCCGGCAGAGGTTACGGCCGCCGCAAGCGCGACGATTTCTTCCCACCGGCTGCCTCCCCGGATCAGGTCAAGCATCGAAAGCCGGTAGATCAAAATAAAGTCTTCGCCGACGGCCCGGCGGATTCCGCGCACCACCTCTATGGGAAATCGGATCCGATTGTCGAAGCTCCCTCCCCATCGATCCTGCCGTCGATTGGTTTCTTCCGCGATGAACTGGTTGATCAGGTAGCCTTCCGAGCCCATTACCTCGACCCCGTCGTAGCCGGCATGACGGGCCAGCGACGCACACCGGACATAGTCTGCAATCTGCTTCTCGATGCCGGCCTCGTCAAGCTCGCGGGGCTTGAAAAAATTGATGGGCGCCTGAAGGGGGGAGGGGGCGACAATCTGCTCATGAAACCCGTACCGGCCGGTGTGAAGGATCTGGAGGGCGATCTTTGCCCCGGCGCGGTGGACGGCACGGGTCACCTTTTGATGCTCGGCAGCCTCGCTTTCGGCTGCGAGCTGGATGGCCCCCGGGGCGACCACCCCTTCCGGGTTCGGGGAGACACCGCCGGTGACGATCAACCCCACCCCGCCTGCGGCTCTTTGGGCAAAATACGCGGCAAGCCGGTCAAATCCGCCGGGTGCTTCTTCTAACCCGGTATGCATGGACCCCATCAATACCCGGTTTTTGAGGGTGGTAAATCCCAGCTCCAGCGGTGACAGCAGATTCGGGTAGCGAACAGACATCAGCGTGTCTTTCCGAAATGAAGACCCGTCAACCGATTTTTTTTAAAGCGGTTCATCATCAAACTCCATTTGCATCCAGCCGTCGGCGTCCACCCTGGATCCTTCTGGATAACCGCATTTTTTATTTTTATTCTGGCAGCCGGACCACCATAACCGGCACGCTCGATCGTCGCGTCACTCGCCTGGCGGTACTGCCCATTACGGCATCGACGATCCCTCCCTGGCCGTGGGAGCCCATGACTACCAGATCGTAGCCCCCTTTTTCGGCCTCCTCGGTAATGGCATGTACCGCTCTTCCCTGCCTGACCAGGATCTGTGCTACGGCAACGGTGGACTCGGAATGTTCTTTTGCCATGTCCCGGGAGAACCGTTCGAGCCTTTCACGGATCAGGGCGAAAAAGTCTTCGGTGCTTTTGTCCCTGATCTCCTGCCAGCGCGCTTCGCCAAGCATCGACGTGAGCAGCATGGAGGTGTTTTGGGACAGTTCTTCAACGACGTGAAGGATCGTGAGGGTCGCCCCGTAACACTGAGCGAGGCTTGCGGCATAGCCGAATGCGTGCTTGGCGGTGTCGGAAAGGTCTGTGGGGTAAAGAATCTTTTTGATTTCAGGCAGCATGGCAGCTCCTTTCTTCGGCGTGGAAGACTTGGGGCTGGCGATGGAAATGGCAACTGAAATAGCTGTAGTATCTGCAGTTCCGGATGTCAACAAAGCGCGCTATACCGTCAGCAGCTTGTCAGAATGGCTTTTAGTAAAAAGGCCCGGAGGCAAGCCTCCGGGCCTTGAAGATTCGATGCGCGTTTTGCCTTAGAACAGGCCGGAGACCTTGCCGGTCTCGGTGTCCACGTCGATGCGGCGGAATGCCGGGTTGGAGCCGGTGCCGGGCATCAGGCTGATGGTGCCGGCGCAGGGGCACAAAAACTTGGCTCCCGAATAGATGAGCACGTCGCGGATCGGCAGCCGCCATCCCTTGGGCACGCCCTTGAGGGTCGGATCGTGGCTCAAAGACAGGTGGGTCTTGACCATCATGGTGGCAAAGTCGGCGTACTTGGGATCGTCTTCGAGCATCTTGGCCTTCTGGGTGGCTTCCGGTGACCAGTCGACGCCGTCGGCGCCGTAGACCTCCTTGGCGATCAAGTCCACCCGGTCGCGCAGCTTCATTTCTACCGGATAGAGGAAGTCGAACTGGTTTTCCTCGTTGCAGGCGTCGATGACCGCGTCGGCAAACTCCAGGGCGCCTTCGCCGCCCAGCTCCCAGTGCTTGGACTCGGCGCACCGGGCCCCGGCCGCTTCTGCGATCTTGCGGACGACCTTGCACTCTTCGTCGGTGTCCGTATAGAAGCGGTTGATGCAGACCACCGGGTTGATGCCGGCCTTGCGGATCACGTTGATCAGGTGGACCATGTTCTCGGTCCCCTTTTCCACCAGGTCCAGGTTTTCCTTCTTGTATTCGTCTGGCAGGGCGATGCCGGGCACCACCTTGGGGCCGCCGCCGTGCATCTTCAGCGCCCGGATGGTGGTGGTGAGCACCGACACGTGGGGCTTTAAGCCCGAGAAGCGGCACTTGACGTTCCAGAATTTTTCAAAGCCGATGTCGGCGGCAAAGCCCGACTCGGTGACGTGGTAGTCGAACAGCTTCAGACCGACCCGGTCTGCGATGATCGAGCTCTGGCCCACGGCGATGTTGGCAAAGGGGCCGGCGTGCACCATGCACGGGTTGTATTCGGCGGTGCACATCAGGGTCGGGTTGATGGTGTTCCGCATAAAGGCGGTCATGGCGTTGCCCACCTCGAGGTCTCCGGTGGTCACCGGTTTGCCGCTCTTGTCGAAGGCCACGGTGATGTTGTTGAGGCGTTCTTTGAGGTCGGCCAGGTTCCGGATGACCGCCAGAATGGCCATACACTCGGAACCTACGGCGATGCCGAACTTCGACTGCATGGTGAAGCCGTCAAAGCGGCCTCCCAGGCCGATGATGATGTTTCTCAGGGCCTGGGCGCAGAAGTCGATGATCCATCCCATCTCCACCCGGGTGGGATCGATGTCCAGGCGCCGCATGCCGGTCAGTCGGGCAAGCTGCTCGTCGTTGTAGTTTCTTTCGTGCTGCATCCGGGACGTCAGGGCCACCATGGCCAGGTTGTGGGCGTTCATGATGTCGTTGATGTCGCCGG
>CAYPFH010000017.1:0-29503 GCA_964409825.1 uncultured Desulfobacterales bacterium
GGTGGATCGCCTGGTGCCCCTTTGTGGGGATGTTCATCGCCCGGGTTTCCTACGGCCGGAGCCTGCGCGAATACCTGGCCTGCGTGCTGGTGGTCCCCACCCTGGTCACTTTCACCTGGATGACCGTGTTCGGCAACAGCGCCATTTACATCGAGCGCTACGGCAGCGGCGGGATGGCCAAGGCGGTCCAGGAAAACATCCCGGTCTCTTTGTTCGTTTTTTTGGAAAGTTTTCCCCTGAGCTGGGTGACCTCCATTTTGGCCATGGTCGTGGTGATCTTCTTTTTTGTGACCTCTTCTGATTCGGGCTCCATGGTCATCGACATCATCACCGCCGGCGGCAACCCGGATCCGCCCAAGCCCCAGCGGCTGTTCTGGGCCATCCTGGAAGGTGCCGTCGCGGCGGTTCTTCTGCTGGGCGGAGGCATGGTGGCCCTGCAGACCGCGGCTATCAGCACCGGCCTTCCCTTTGCCATCGTGATGTTTCTGATGTGCTTTGCGGTGGTCAAGGGGCTGATCGACCACTACAAAAAACACGGCTACGAGTGATCGAATCGCTGTAATCCAATCGCTGGCGCGCTTGGATTACTGGGTTCACGTGCCGCGAAACAGTAAAAAAGTGAAAAGAAAGAACCCGTTTCATCGCGGAACCATGTCGGGTTCGAGTTCTGTGAAATGGGACTTTGATTCGTTCAAACAGACACATGACATTATTTTCCCCATTCTTTTGCCGGCAATTGATCTGCAGAGGCGGTCGATGCAGCCGGAATCGCCATAGGAGATAGTCATGACAAAGAAGAGGTTCATTCTCCGTGCGGCAGCGATGGGTAGCATTTTCTATGCGGCGGCCGCGGTCGTTGCCGTGCCAATGGCCGCTGCCCAGAAAACGGTTCGCCTGGCGTATGTGGAGTGGTCCGAGACGGTGGCCGCCACAAACATGGTCAAAACCGTGATCCAGGAAAAACTGGGCCTCGAGTGCGAAATCGTTTCCATGGCTGCAGACCGCATGTGGGCCGCCGTGGCCGCCGGCACGGTAGACGGCATGGTGGCGGCATGGCTTCCTACCACTCACGGGCATTACTACGAGCAGTACAAGAATCAGATCGTGGACCTGGGCCCGAACCTGGTCGGCACCCAGATCGGGCTGGTGGTGCCGGACGTCACCGTCGGGCGCCAGACGGCCGGCTCCGGCCAGAGAAACGAGCCTTATATCAAGGCTGTTTCCATCGAAGACCTGAAACAATATCCGGACAAATTCCATCGAAGAATCATCGGCATCGATGCCGAAGCGGGGATCATGAAAAAGACCCGGGAGGCCATGCGCGAATACGGTCTGTACAACTACGAGCTGATCAGGGGCAGCGAAGTGTCCATGACGGCAGAGCTGTCCAACGCGGTCCGAAAGCAGAAATGGATCGTGGTGACCGGCTGGGAGCCCCACTGGATGTTCGGCCGGTGGAAGCTGCGGTTCCTCGACGATCCCAAAAATATCTACGGCGACAAGGAAGCCATCCACACCGTCGTCCGCGCGGGATTGAAAGCGGACATGCCTGAGGTGTACCGGTTCCTGGACAATTTTCATTGGAAGACCGAGGAGATCGAGCAGCTGATGATCTGGATCAAGGAAGACGAAGGCATGTATCCCGGAGAAAAAGCCTTGCGCTACATGCGCTACCACCCAAAACAGATCGAATCTTGGCTGAAATAGGGGATGGTCGCATAAGATCGGATATCCGACCTCTGACATCTGTCCCATGTCACTTGCATCGCCCGCGCAGCGCGGAGACGCACTCGCCGCCGATGCCCCAGTTGTCGGTGTCGATTTCATCGATGACCACCACGGTGGTGGCCGGATTCTTGCCGAGCACGTCGACCAGCAGCTTCGTGGCCCCCTCGATGAGTCGTTCTTTTTGCGCCTTTGTGACATTTTCGTTGGTGATCTTGATGTTGACGTACGGCATGATCGATCTCCTTTGCAAAATTGCCTTTACTTCCTATCCAAGCCTGATAATTTGGGCTGAGGTCTGAGAGCGGCAGGCGATTGGCGATCCTTTTGCGCCTGCTGCGGCTCGGGCCAACGGACAATCGCGACCCGACAATCCAAATACAAGCGAGACACCGAACCAAAGGAGGAATTCATGGATCTTTCCACCACTTACATGGGGCTTTCCCTGAAAAGTCCGATCATCGCGGGAAGCTCGGGGATGACCAGCTCGGTTGACAAAGTCAAAGCACTGGAGGCCCACGGCGCCGGGGCAGTGGTGCTCAAATCGATTTTCGAAGAAGAGGTCTCCTATGAATATGCGGATTTCATGAAAAAGGCCAAGAAAAAGTTCGGCGACCCCAAGTACTTCGACTACGAGGGCCAGCGCAGCCCCATCGAATACTACGATTACGTCATCCGCGAAGAAAACCTGCAAAAAAACATCGCCCTGGTCGAATCGTGCAAAAAGGCGGTCTCCATTCCGGTGATGGCCAGCATCAACTGCTTTTTTTACTCGGTGGAGTGGCTCTCCTACGCCGTGAACCTGGAGCAGGCCGGCGCCGACGCCCTGGAGCTGAACATGTTCTTTCCCCCCACGGATTTCAAGCATTCCCGGGAAGAAAAAGTCGCCCTGTATTTCGAGATCACTGAAAAGGTGACAAAGGCGGTCTCCATTCCCGTGGCCCTGAAAATCAGCCCCTATTTCACCGACCTGGGACCTATGATCCAGGAGCTGTCCAAGACCGGCATCAAGGGGATCGTATTGTTCAACCGCTTTTTCAGCCCGGATTTCGATATCGACCAAATGAAGGTCAAGCCGTCGTTCGTGTTCAGCACCCCGGCCGAACTGGCCCTGTCGCTTCGCTGGGTCGCCGTGATGGCCAACAAGGTCGACTGCAGTCTGGCGGCTTCTACCGGCGTGCATGACAGCACAGCGGTCATCAAACAGCTCCTGGCCGGGGCCGATGCTGTCCAGGTGGCCTCGTGCCTGTATAAAAACGGGCCGTCCTACCTGGAAACGCTCTTAGAGGGGCTCAAGCAGTGGATGGAGAAAAAGAAGTTCGACGACCTGGACGACTTTAAGGGGCGGCTGAGCCAGGAGCGCAGCACCGATCCGGCCGTTTACGAGCGGGCTCAGTTCATGCGATATTTCGGCGGCAAGGAGTCGGTGACCCTATAGGTGCTGTGCGCCGCATGGAGCATAGCGCATAGGTCAAAGGGCCGGAAGACAGCCCCGCTGCCGGCCGCGCCGGGATTCAAAATTCCAGATTCAAGATTCAAGATTCTCCGACGGGAGATTTATAAGAATCTTTCGGTCTTCGTCCGTAGTCAGTCCTTTTTCATTGACCCCATGGGAGGGAGGTCGGCTGTGAAAGTCGTCTCTTTTTTGGGTGCCGCACTGCTGGTGATCGCCTGTCTGTCTTTTACTGCCGTCTGTCTCGCCGAAGAGCCGGGCGTCGATGTGGTCATCATGAAGGACGGGACCGTGATCAAAGGGACCATCCTGAAGCTCAACACCCGGGAGGTCGTCATCGAGACCCTGGATAAAGAGACGGTCATCCGGGCATTTGGAGACGTCTACACTTTCAAGGAAGAGCCGCTGGCGCAGGCGGGAGATGCGGTCGCGGGCGGCCCGGGCGAGCAGCCGGCCCCCTTTTTCGACCGTCACGGATGGGAAGTGGGGGCGGAGGTATACACCGTTACCTACGAAGAGCCCGGCCTCATGAAGCAGACCGGGGTGATGGGCGGACTGGCAGGATCCTATGCCTATCACGACCGGTGGATGTTCAGGGCCGAGCTTCGCCTCGCCCAGGGGCAGGTGGACTACACCAGCCGCAATACCGGCAGCATGTCGGGTATCGATGATGCGCTTCTGGAAACCAGGCTGCTTTTGGGATACGACGCGGTGCTGTCCGATGTCAGCGCCATGACCGTCTTTTTCGGCTTTGGCTACCGGTACCTGGAAGACGATTCCGCGGGCAGGCGGACCACCACCGGCCATTGGGGCTATCGCAGGGAGTCCAACTACTTTTACTCGCCTATCGGCATCGAAACGGTGACGCTGATCTCGGAAAAGTGGCGGCTCTCTTTTCTTCTCGAATACGACTACTTCTGGAAGGGAAGGCAGGAGAGCTACCTGAGCGACGTAAACCCTGCCTACGGGGATGTTACCAGCAATCAGAACAGCGGCTACGGGGTTCGCGCCGCTTTGGGAGTGGAATACATCCTCCCCTGGGGGAGTCTCTCCTTCGAACCCTTTATCCGGTATTGGGACATCGGCGATTCGGAGGTCAACACGGTCTCTTTTGCTGGATCGATCATCGGCATCGGCTGGGAGCCGGCCAACACCACGCTTGAAACCGGATTGACGGTCTCCTGCCGCTTTTGAACTCAGCCATTCGCCCCAGAGTGACATTGTCGTGTCCTATCAAATCATCTCACGATTTTGTTTATGCTTGCTTTCTACCCTGTTTCTTTTTAGACTAAGTCATCTGACTTAGTCTATTAAGAAGGATGGCGAACATTTTCGCCGGGAGGTTCCATGGAAACCGTCAACGTCCACGAGGCCAAAACCCATTTTTCGAAGCTTTTGGAACGGGTTCATTCAGGAGAGGAAATCATTATCGCCAAGGCCGGAAAACCCTATGCCAAATTGGTTCCCCTGGGACGCGAGATGAAAGAAAGGGTTCCGGGAATTGCCGATGGCGCCGTGACCGATGCCTTTTTCGAGCCGCTGCCTGAATCGGAGATCGAAAAATGGGAGTCGTGACTGATGGAAAGTTTGTCATCTTTTGCGGGCCGGCAAACGTTCCCGCCATTGCAGGAGCGATGATATGAGACTGCTTCTGGACACCCACATTTTCTTGTGGTGGCTCTTCGACGATCCGGCCATGCCGAAACGGATCCGGGAACTGCTGAAAAACGTCGAAAACGAGGCGTTCGTGAGCGCTGCCTCGGTATGGGAGATCGCCACGAAGTACCGTCTGGGAAAATTGCCCCAGGCCGCTGCGGTGGCGGAAAATGTGCCGCCGTGGATACGGCGGGCCGGCTTTATTCCCTTGCACATGAGTCCGGAGCATGCACAGCTGGCGGGGCTCTGGGATGTCGACCACCGCGATCCGTTCGATCGAATGCTTGCCTCCCAGACCAGGATCGAAAAACTCTCTTTGACCAGTGTCGACAAGCACATGGCACTTTTCCCCATCGATTTGATCGATTCCTGACCCGGTCAGTGCGATAAATTTTCCCCAGAGCCAGGAACTTTGAATTTCGACGATCGAGCCCGATATTTCTGAAGGACACGGACCCTAACAAGGAGGGTGCGCTTTGATCGGCATTATCGGCATCATCGCCTCGTTGACCGTGCTGGGGTTGTCTTTGGTGATCCCCCGGATCGCCACCACCGCTCTGAGCCTGACCGGCCTGTCGTGGGAAGCCGCCAAATTTCAGGCCCGTTCCGCGTTTACCGGCACCGGCTTTACCACCGCCGAGGCCGAACGGGTGGTCGATCATCCGGTGCGCCGCAAGGTGATCATGTGGCTGATGATCGCCCGCAGCGCGGGGTTGGTGTCGATTCTCATTTCCTTGATCCTCTCTTTCGGCAACGCCGGGGAAGCCGATGTGACGAGGCTCCTGCGACTGGGGTGGCTGGTGGCCGGCGTTGCGGTTCTCTGGATTCTGGCCCGGTCCGACGCGGTGGATCGGGCCATGGGAAGGATCATCGAAAAGGCCCTGAACCGGTGGACCGAGCTGGAAGTCCGGGACTACACGGAGCTGTTGAAGCTCACCGGCGAATACACGGTCCGGGAAATCAAGCTCGATCCCACGGACTGGCTCGCAGACAAGCAGGTCCAAGAGTGCCGCCTGCACGACGAGGGGGTGCTGATCCTGGGCATCTATCGCGAAGACGGCACCTATGCGCCCCCCTGGCCGACACCCGGATCTATCCCGAAGACATCCTCATCTTGTACGGAAGGGCGAAAACCCTGAAAAACCTCGATGAGCGGCGGGTCGGCCTTCAGGGCGAGGCCGAACACGAAGAGGCCGTCAACGAGCAAAAAAAGGAAGAGGCCAAACAGGCCGACAAATAGGGTTGAAGCCTACCGCAATCTCGGGGCAATTGCGGTCTACTTCTCCGGGGCCTGAAGGCTGAGCCAGGTCGGCCGATCGAGGAAGCTTCCCTCCACGTGATCTTCCATTTCCTGAAACAGGGGCCAGGGCATGGCAAAGGAAAGGTATTGGGCCCCAAGGAGTTTTCGCACGTATTTTCTGGCAGAGATGTCCGTAAGCCCCACCACCGCCCGGGGATTTTCCGAGTTGCCTTCCCGGAACGGCAGCAGCCCGATCGTCTGGCAGCCTGCCGCCCAGGGGATGGTCACGTTTTCCATGCCCTGCCGGGCGTAGTTGGCAAGGATCACCAGCGCAGAGATCTGGTCCGCATCGGCAACGAACACCACGGCGGCCGGCGTTTCATGTGTCGGATCCACGTCTGCGAGCGGTTTGAACAGTACGTACCGGGACTCGGGTTCCGTGATGGGAAGCTCGTCGATCCACTGCTTCACCAGCTCGGGACCTTTCACGTATCGTTCACCGCTGAGAAAATCCTCGGCGAATTCCTTTCCAGCGTTTTTTTCCACGCCGGCGGCCACCTGCCGGCCCGTTTCCCACTGCTCGTTGCCGGAGGAAAGAAAGTGGGCAAAGCAGTCGACGCCGCCTGGAAAATCCAGGTAGGCGTTGCCGAACCCGAGCCCGACGCCGCCGCCCCAGCACCCATAGGTCTTTGCATCGAACGCCGCGGTTTTGCCCCTTGCCGCGTTGGCGAACATGAACATCACACAGCCCCACTTGCCCGGTGTGAACTGAAGGGCCTTTTCCGGCTTTTCATCGGCGCGTAGCACGGCAACCGGACTATACTTGAGATGCAATGCTGCTGCGATTTTCGAATCCATTTTGCCTCCTTGTTTTTTTCTTTGGGCCGGCCGGCGGCAATCAAGACCGAAAGGGCAAAGATGCCGCGGCCCGCGTAGACGGTGTGGCAAGCCTGCAGCTTGTCGATCAGGCGGTTACATAGACCGCTTGGTAGGCTTCGGTCAATTCCTGGAGACGGTACCTGAGGCTTCTTAGCTGGACCAGGGCGAGCACCAGCCCGAAGTAGCCTTTCCAGGCGGAGCTGATGGCCTTTCGCAAAAGAAAGACAAAGGTGCCCACGACCAGGCAGCCGAAGGAGAATTTGCCGGTGGCGGCGGCAAGTTGCGTGCAGGCGGACAAGACGCGATCGGGATCGGCGTTTCCGGCGGTGACTGCGTACATGTCGCTGTCGTTGTCGCGGTAGAAAAGGATGTTGGCGTCATCCGAACCGGGCAGCTTCGGCTCTGCCACCCAGCGCACCATCGTGGCGAGGCTGTCGAACACCCGGGAAACCACCGTAAAGGAGTTCAGGGCAAAATCGTAGATGAGTCGGGAAAGATTGGTGCCGATCTTGAGCGCCCTTTCCTTGACCCGTTTCAGCATCCGGACAAACCAGCCCCAGATTCTTTTCACCCCGTCCCAGATCCGGGCGCCGAGGCGTTTTACCGTCTCCCAGATCGCGGGGATCTGGTCTTTTCGGTCCAGGATGAACGTTTCCAGGTTGACCTGCCGCGCGGCGGTATCCATGGCGTCGGCGCTCTGGATGGCATCTGCCGCGACCTTGAAAAAATCCTGAAAAAACGCCAAAAATTCAACGCTTTTTTGATCGGCGCCTGCGTCGTCCTCCCCCTGATCGAGCCAGAAGGCGTGAAGCGCCTTGTAAAACAACAGGTTTTTCTTGATTTTGTTGTACTGGGAGAGGGTGGCCGATCTCATCCAGACATCTGTGCCGGTGAGCTCCCCGTTTTTGTCCGAATCGGGGATCTTTTTTTCCACCAGGTCGTATCCGCCCGGCCGAACCGTGTATCCCATCAGCCAGAGCTCGACCTTGGCCGCATTGAGAATGAACGGATGGCACCGGTTCATCTGCTCTTTTCCCAGTTCGGCGCTGATCTGCGACAGCCGCCGGGTGATGCCGTCCATGTCGAACAGAAGGTTCACCCACTCCGGAGAAAAGCCCGGGACGGTCTGTGGTGCGTCGGCAAACAACAGCCCCCAGATTCCGGCAAACGCTTTCAGCCCTTCTTCGACGGCCACGTCCGCCGAATCGGGACGCTTTTTAAGCAGCCCGAATACGAACAGGCGCAGCGCCACGGCCCGGCGCAGGGCAGGACAGGGCTTGCCGTCGGAAAACCATTTGGCCAGGTCGATGGGCGTTTCGAAGCTGACCAGTTCCTGGAGCGCCGGCCAGGTTTCTTCTTCTCCCACCCATCCGTCCGTCTCCAGCCCGGCTTCTTCCTGAAAGGCCCGGACGGCCTCCGACAGCACAGGATCCAGGTTTCCACGGCCGGTGTCTTCTGCAAGGTACCCCAGGATGAACAGGCGGTTGCGAATCGTTTTGATACGGGACGTGTCTTTTGACACGCTCGGTTCGCTTTGCGGCAGTGGAACGAAAAACCCCCTTTCTTCGGCTTTCGATGCATCGGCCTCCGCAGCGCCGACCATTGCGATAACCCGATCGGCAGGGACCGGTCCGGCTTCGTCCGGTTCGACTGCCGCGGCAAATCGGGCCATTTCCTTTTCGAAATCGTCGTTCACGGTCTTTTCTCCGGGCAAGGGGCGGCAAGTTCATGCGGCGAAAGATTCCGGCCGCCGCCGGGTCCCTATTTGCTCGCTTTGAGTCCGATCACGTCGGAAAACAGGGAGATCAGGCCCTGGCGGACGTCGATTCCCGCCTGCAATGCGGTGTCGTGGGCCTGCTGGACATAATCGGCCGGGGCGCTGGAAGGCACCAGCACGATGCCGTCGCCGTCGAAATTGATCTTGGTAACCAGCTGCAGCTGGATTTTCCCCGCCTGTTTGGCCTGCTGGAGCGATTTTTCAAAGTCTGTGGACCCGGTGATGCCGTCGATCACCACGTCGATCTCACCGACATAGGTCTGGACTTCCAGGCTGGTCAGATCGCCCACCGCATTTTTCAAATTGGTCAATGCTTTTTCGAGGGACATGGGGTGCTCCTTTCGGGTGGGGATGCCCAGGCGGCATCCCGGTTTGCTTGTCTTCCATGAGACAGGTTTCGCCGCCGGCCGAGGCCAGGGCAGCGGCCGTGCAGCCGGGGAAACCAAAAACAGTATAGCACGAATCGTGCCTTGCACTGGAATAGATTCAAGGCAACTGAATTTTATTTTAGGAAAACCGGCTTTGTTCGACAGGCCGGGAAACCGGAGCGAGCCAACTTTGCAACCGGATCCATCTGTGGTATCTTTTATAAAAAATCAAGGAATGGTGAACAGATGAAAAAAATATTCGATGGAATAAAAGAGGGGAAGCTGGGTACGGAAAGCAATCCCGCTGTGGTCCATGTCAAAACCAAAAAAAGAATGAAGGAAGTAGAAGCCGTATTCAAGAAAAACGGTTGGAAATACGCCATCGAACTGGAGCCGGACAAGCCCGAGGATATCACGGCCCTGGAAATCCTGCTGAATCCGGTCAAAACAAAGATCGCCGAAGAAAAAGTCGGCAGAAACGATCCCTGCCCCTGCGGAAGCGGCAAAAAATTCAAAAAATGCTGCGGCAAATAATGAATTCAGCGATGTTTTTTCAACTAAAAATTTTAAACATATCCGTGGTGCGGCAATATAGATTTTCCCTGCTTCCCAGCCGTCCGATGATGTCCAGCCTGCCCGCCTGTATCCGGACATCTGAAACGAGGTCGTCCTTGACGTGAACCATGAGGACCTCTCCGACCACAAAATTATGGAATCTGGTGCCCTCGCCGAACTCCAGGATCTGTTTCAACCGGCATTCCATGCAAATGGGGGATTCTCCCACCCTCGGCGGGGAGACGATCTCGGATTTGGCCGGGGTCAGATTGGCCTTTTCAAATTCATCGATGTCGGGCGGATAGGCCGTCGCCGTCTTGTTCATGGCTTCGGCCAGATTTTCGGTGACCATGTTGATCACAAACCCCTTGGTGCTTTCGATATTGACCAGCGTGTCTTTTTTCTTTCCTTTCCCTTTCCGGCCCAGGGAAAAGCCGACAATCATCGGCATATTGCAGATCGGCGTAAAGTAGGAATACGGGGCGAGGTTGTTGATGCCGTCTGAACTTACGGTCGATACCCATGCGATCGGCCGGGGAATGACAGAATAGCTCATGATTTCATAGGTTTTTTTGACGTCCAAAACGGTCGGGTCGAATTTCATAGATTCTCCTTTTTTTGCTTACCGATCATCCTGTCCGGCGGCATAAGCCCCATGCATGATTGCCGGCCGCTGCCATCAATCAAAAAACCGGTCATTGATCAGGGCACCCGACATCCTCGGGCCACGATAAACGCGGTCAATCCATATCGCAGATTCTCATGCTCCAATCGGCGGGGTCAAGAACCTTTCGGGTTTGTTTCCGGCCCGCTACCCTGGAGGCTGCGGACACGATTTGGCGTCAACTTGAAAATATCGGCAATTATATGTAAACCATGATCATTTGCGTCGGGCGGTCGGGCACGCTTCTGCGGCACGGTATCGGTCTTGAATCAAAAAGCAAGTTCAGTGGAAAGGAGTGGGGCGGTGACGACCTCGACAACGCGCGGCAAGGTTCCCGGGACCGGGATCGGGCAGACGAAAGTGTTCGGACTGCTCGTGGACCGGGAGTTCATGTTCTCCAACCACAAGGAAAAATACAAACCCCGTGTCGAAAAACGCCAGCGGAAGCTGATCACCCAAATCTCGTTTATCCGGCCCTTTCTGGAACCGGACGAAACAATTTTGCTGGTCACCACGGGCCATTCGCCCCCTACCGTGCTTGAAAAGCTGGGCATCGGCTGGTTGTTTCTTTACCTGAAGCGATCGCTGCTGATCTTCACCGATCGGCGCATCTTTCACGTTCCCACCACGTCCTCCTACCGATACCGCAATTCGATCACCCAGATCCCGTATGCATCCTGTGAATCGATCCAGATGAAGCGCGCCAGCCTGGTGGTCGAGTACAAGGACGGAAAGGAGACGGAAAAATTTCCCTGCCTTTGCGGCCGGGAGAAGAAAAAGATCCGGGAGCTGCTGACGATCGTCTCCTTTGACGGTCCGCAAAGAGGTGTCTCCCGCAGGGTCCATCTTTGCCCGCAGTGTGCCGAAACCCTGTACAGCTCGATTTCCAGCTGCGGGGCGTGCGGACTCAAGTTCAAGACCGCCACCGCGGCCACCTGGTTTGCGATCCTGCTGCCCGGAGGCGGGTATTTTTACCTCCGGCAGCCGTTTTTAGGCGTCGTTACCGCGCTGCTCGAGATCAGTGCGGCTGGCTTGATCGTCATTTCGGCCGGCAGCTTGCGCGACGGCGTTTCTTCGAACCTTCTGTGGCTGGGTTTGGGCATCCTGATGCTGGGCCTGATCAAACCGTTTGCCGTAGTCCATGCCCGGGTCATCGCCGGCGAGTTTGTCCCGCGCCCGGCGGCGGTCACCTTCCAGGCGTCCTCTGCCGCGATGTGATTGCCCTTGCGATGGATACAGGCCGAGTTTATTTCTCATAGTAAACAAGAGTTCCGGCGAAACGATCATCACCGCGCGGATCGAAAAAGGAGCGGAAAAACCATGGAAAAAACGAAAAAATCGATTGAAGAAAGTACGATGGCCTCGTGGTCGTCCTACATCTACACCCTGGAGCATGCCCTGGTCCAGATGGAGAAAAGCATCGAGGAGTCGATTTCGGTTCCCTCGGCCTGCACCAATGAGTGGTGCCAATCGGTGGAGGAGGTCATCGACGAGTTGACCGAAGCGGTCTACGCTGTAAAAACCCCGCGGTGGGCCAGCCAGGCCCAGTCCGAGTCGGTCAAGCGGCTCAAAAGAAAAGCCCAGCAGGTGTATGCGAAATACCTGCAACAAGCAGACCGATCCATGCCCGGCTGATGCGGCCGGGGGTGCTTTGCCATCCCGGCTCTCCCGCCTGATCCGCGAAGCAGCGCCATAGGGGTATAGGCGCCCACCGAAAGGCGATTTCGCGTTTCCCTTCGACCGGAAAGACGCCCAGGAATCGGCGTGAGGGTAGTTCTGCCCGAGTCTTTTTAGGTACAGGCAACCGTGCCGAAAAAAAGAGCGCCTTGATCAGACGGGGGCGCTTCATCGATGACGTATGGCAGGAAAAATACCAGATGTCTTTAAACATCCTGATCAGCACCCATTTCATCTGCAAATCCTTCGGGGCAAAGCCCCTGTTTACCGATATCTCCCTTCAGGTCCGGGAAAACGAGCGCATGGGCCTGATCGGCCCAAACGGCGCCGGAAAATCCACGCTTTTAAAGATTCTCGCCGGCACCGAACCGGTCGATTTCGGCAAGATCTCCCGGAAGAGAAACACGCGCACGATGGTTCTCGCCCAGGAAGACGTTCTTGACCCGGAAAAAACCATCGAGGAAACCCTGTTTCAGACCGTTCCGGCAGGGCTCGAGCCATGGCAGATCGACAAGCGCCGGCAGGAAATCATCGACGTCATGGAACTGGACGACACCGGCGGCAAGGTGAAAACCCTTTCCGGCGGGTGGCGAAAAAAGATGGCCCTGGGCCAGGCCCTGTTTCAACAGCCGGATTTGCTCCTCATGGACGAACCCACCAATCATCTGGACCTGGAATGGATCCTGTGGCTGGAGCAACGGTTGAAAGAAGCCTCCTTTGCCTTTGTCCTGGTGAGCCACGACCGGTTCTTTCTGGAACATACGACAAACCGGATCGTGGAGCTCAACCGCCGGTATCCTGCCGGGTTTATCAAGGTGGAGGGCAATTACAGCGCATTTGTGGAAAAGCGGGAGACCTATATCCAGGAGCAGGAAAAACGTCAAACCGTTCTTTCCAATAAAGTCCGCAGGGAGATCGAATGGCTTCGCCGAGGCCCCAAGGCGAGAACCACCAAGGCGAAATATCGGGTCGGAAAGGCGAATCGGCTCCAGGAAGATCTCGAAGCGGTAAAGGACCGCAACGCGCAAGACAGGAGCATCGGCATCGCCTTTGACGGCACAGGACGAAAAACGAAAACGCTCCTGGAGGCAAAGGATGTGGGAAAGTCAATAGGAGGGCGGCTTCTTTTCGATCGTCTCAGCCTGAAGCTTTCCCCCGGCATGGTGGTTGGGGTCATGGGGCGAAACGGTACGGGGAAAAGCACCCTCATGCAGATTCTCGGCGGCCGAATGGCCTCGGATGCCGGCTTTTTAAAGACGGCCGACGGGGCAAAGATCCTGATGCTGGACCAGCAAAGAGGGCTGGCAGACGGGGGCCGGAGCCTGAGGCGCGCCCTGGCCCCGGAAGGAGAGACGGTCATCTATGCAGGCAGGCCCTTTCATGTGACCGCCTGGGCCAAGCGGTTTCTCTTCGAGGCAGATCAGCTGGGCATGCCGGTTTCCGAGCTTTCCGGCGGAGAAAAGGCCCGGGTGCTGATCGCAAACCTGATGCTGCAGCCGGCCGATATCCTTTTGCTGGACGAGCCCACCAACGATCTGGACATCCCCACGCTTCAGGTGCTCGAAGAAAGCTTGGAGCAGTTTGCCGGCGCCGTCGTTCTCATCACCCACGACCGGTTTCTCATGGAGCGCCTTTGTGACCTGCTTCTTTACCTGGACGGGGATGGCGGCGCGCAATATTTCGCAGACTACCACCAGTGGCTCCAGTACCGGAAACAGAAGCGAACCGACCGGCGCCAAACCGCTGCGCCCGCGCAGCGATCCCCGAACAGCAAGCCGAAGAAGCCGGCCCACGAAGACAAAAAGGAGCTTTCCCGGGTCGAAAGACAGATCGAAAAGGCGGAAGCGATTGCCGACAGCCTGAAGCAGCAATTGTATGATCCGGCGATCACCTCAGACGCCGCCCGGCTGGCGCAGATCTATGCCGAGGAAGAGGCGGCCCGGCTGAAAGTCGATCAGCTGTACCGGCGCTGGGAGCAATTGGAAAGCGGCCTTGCGGCCGAGCCGTCAAAGAAGCCCCGAGGACCTTCCTAGCGCGATGAACGCATCGTGACCATAATCACGCCCACATGTACGTAGCGTGCCCATGAATCTTTTTTGCCCACAGCCATGAAAGGAAATCGATGTATTCGCGGCTGGCCTCTTCGGCCGCCGAAGGCGCCATCCTGAAAGCGGATTGATCCGCGTCTGATTTTACGAACGTCTCGCGCTTTGAAATCTTAAAAGGGGTACATCGTCATGCCCGTTCAACATGCTGCCGGTGCCGGCTTGATGACGCGACCGGCCCGGTACGCCTGGGGGGCCATCTTGGTTGCCGCGGCGCTTTTGCTGATTGCAGCCGCCCTCGTCGTCCCCTTCAAATTCGAATCGCCGTCCATGTACTACAAGTTCGGCGTCGACAAGCTGCTGCTGCGCGCAGGAAAATTAGTCGGCCTGACCGCGGCTCTGCTCCTGTTTTTTCAACTGCTGCTGGCCGGACGACTCAAGGCCCTGGATCGGGTCTTTTCTCTGCCGGCCCTTTACCGGGTCCACCGGTTTGCCGCATACGGAATTGCCTTGCTGGCCCTGGTTCATCCCGCCTTGGTGCTCGTCCCCGACGATAT
Organism: uncultured Desulfobacterales bacterium; assembly: GCA_964409825.1. GTDB lineage: Bacteria > Desulfobacterota > Desulfobacteria > Desulfobacterales > CAFBRK01 > JAIPEL01. The sequence goes on from CAYPFH010000017.1 coordinate 14,597, forward strand.
GTACATGATTCCTTTCCAGGCCAGGTACTGGCCCGAGTGGGTAGGGGCAGGGCTGCTGTTTCTCGTTATTGCCCAAGCGGTCTTTAGCCGGTTTCGGCGCGTGTTTTCGATCCGGTATCACCGGTGGCTGTGGATCCATCGGCTGGCCGGGGTCGCCGTGGTCGCTGCCCTGGCGGTTCACGTCCTGTATGTCAGCGAGACCTTTGAAAGCGGCGGGCCTCCCCGCACGGCTGTTTTTATCCTGGCCGGCGGCTGGGCGCTGCTGTGGAGTTGGGTCCGGCTGCAATCCAGCCGTGTCGGAAGCCTTCCTTGCACCGTCTCTTCGGTGACCACCGCCGGAAAAGACGCCTATGCCGTAGACCTTGCCCTGTCCAGCCCCCGGCCTTTTGTGTACGCCCCCGGGCAATTTGCGTTTTTTTCTTTTCACTCGCCGCGGATTTCCAAAGAAGCGCATCCGTTTACCCTTTCTTCGACGCCGACGCGGACAGGGGCGCTGCAGATCACCGTGCGCCGCTGCGGCGACTGGACCGACCGCGTCGGCGCAGTTGAAGAAGGCGACACCGTCTATATCCAGGGGCCCTTCGGGCGATTCACCCATCTGGTCGAGACCCCCGGCCGCGAGATCGTAATGGTTGCCGGCGGCATCGGCGTCACGCCGATGTTGAGCATGCTGCGCTACATGAAAGACGCCGAAGATTCCCGCCCCGTCACCCTGATTTGGAGCAACCGCGCAGAAGAATACCTCTTTTGCCGGCGGGAGCTCGACGAGATGCAGGAAAAATTGACACACTTTACATGGATTCCTACCTTCACCCGTAGACAGGCAAGCTTCGGTCATTTCGCACGGGTGGACCGGTCTTTGCTGGAACGTCTTCTTGCAGACACCGCTCGAAGCGCGGCCGTGTATGTCTGCGGACCGCCGGAAATGGTCCGGGAGGTTTGCGCGGCGGTAAGGCAGCTGGGATTTGCCGCCGGTTCGATCAAACAGGAAGTGTTCGGATTATAGGGAAAATAGGAGAAACGCCATGAGAAAAACATTTTATGTTGGTTTCGCCGCTGTCGCGGTCATGCTGGTTGCCTTCAGTGCCCAGGCGGCCGCCCCGTCCTGGAGCGTGGACAAGGCCCATTCAAACATCTACTTCGGCATTCAGCATATCTATTCCACGGTCAAGGGGGATTTCAACGATTTTTCCGGGGATATCCGCTTCGATCCGGACAATCTCGGCGACAGCCGGTTTGATTTTACGGTTCAGGTGAAAAGCATCGACACCAACATCACCAAGCGAGACAACCACCTGCTCTCGGGGGATTTTTTCGACGCCGGCAAATATCCTGAAATGACGTTCAAGAGCGCTGAGGTCAGACACCTGGGGGGAGACGAGTATTCCGTGGAAGGGACCCTGACGGTCAAGGACGTCGGCCGCACCATTACGGTCCCCTTCACCTATTTCGGCACCACGCCCAATCCCTTCAACCCCAAGCAGCTGGTGGCCGGTTTCGAAGCGCGCATGACCATCGACCGCCTCCAATATCGCGTGGGCTCCGGAAAGTTTTATGAAATGGGGGTGGTCGGTAAAGAGGTGGATATTTTGATTACCATCGAAGCGCTGCGGGACAAATAGCCCCGGAAAGGAAACCCCATGGAAGTCATGCACTGGAAGGATTGCAGGCAAACCCCGGTCGAGAAAATTTCCTATCGGGAAAAGAACCACGACGTGATCGGCACCAGCATTCGCTGGCTTTCGAAAAACGGCGATGACGGCCACGGCAATCCGTCATATGGACTGCGGCTTTTCATCATCCAGCCGGGCGGGGAGATCCCCGCCCACAATCATGCCTACGACCAGACCATGTACATTCTCGAGGGCGAGTTCGAGTGCTGGGAATTCGATCCGGATACCGATGAAATCGTGCAGCGGGAGATCTGCGGCCCGGGCAGTTCCGTCTATATCCCCGGCATGCAGCCCCACGGAAAAGTCTCAGACCGTTTACGACCGGATCACGGCAAAATAAAATCGCGTGAGCGATTTTGTTGTCTGCGATGAACGGACCCCGCCGCAAGCAGCGGCGTGTCAAGCATGCCATCACTGGGCATCATGCCGCATTGGGCCTATCCTTCGATCCCGAGGGATTCGAAGGATAGGTGCAATGCCGGGTGCAGCATCTTCTGTGCACGGCTGCCCAATTTGCGCTGCGGCTCTTCTCCTCTGTCCTTCACTGTAAAATTCTGATCCGTAAAGATTCAGGTCAGTTAGAGTCTCAATGGTGTTCCGGCACAGATCGTGCTTCGGAAACGGGTGTTGCTTCCAGGGCAAGAGAGGAACCCTTGTCCGGCCTCGTCGGGGTGAAAAGACCGGCACCTTCGAAGAGGCCTCCTCTCTTGTCCTTTTTTTATGGATACCGGCGGTGCTTGATCGGTTCCGATAGATGTACTACATAATTTACATGCCTTCTGGGCTCATATCAAAGCCGGATCCGCTGGCTCCGGATCTTGACTCGACTGGAATTACAACAAGACAGCGGTGCCCCCAAATGGAAAAAAAAGTCGCCAAGATCGCGGAGAAGATCGTCGAAGGCGGGAAAAACATCGTTTTTACCGGGGCGGGGATTTCCACCGAAAGCGGCATCCCCGACTACCGGAGCCAGGGCGGCATCTGGGACCGGTTCCGTCCGGTCTATTTCAACGAGTTCATGAGCTCCGGAAAATCCAGGGAGGAATACTGGCGCCGTTGGGTGGCGCTCTACGGGGGCCTTCGAGAGGCCGCACCCAACCCGGCCCACGCGGCGGTGGCCAAACTGTGCGACATCGGCTTTGTCGATGCGGTCATCACCCAGAACGTGGACGGCCTTCACCAGGCCTCGGGGGTGGCTCCGGAAAAGATCGTCGAACTGCACGGAAACACCCGCCGAATCCGCTGCATGCACTGCCGGCAGATCATTCCCACAGAAAGCGTCTGGAAGCGTCTGGCCGCAGGCGATAATGCACCGGAATGCGTCTGCGGCGGCTATCTGAAGCCGGACACCATCTCCTTTGGCCAGGCCATGCCGGCCGCAGAAGTCGACCGGGCCGTGATGCTTTCCCGCGGCTGCGATTTTTTCCTGGTCGTGGGATCCACCTTGTTGGTGCAGCCCGCCTCTCACATGCCCTTTTACGCCAAGAACAGCGGAGCCTTTCTGGCCATCGTCAACCTCTCAGAAACGCCCTGCGACGACATCTCCGATGTGCGGATCGAAGCGTCCGCCGGAAAGGTGCTGTCCGCCGTTTCCGAGAAAGTGGATGACTTCCTGGCGGGAACCGGCGAATAAAGAACGAGGCGACCATGAAGAAAATGGCTCTGGCAGCTTTCGTCAGCCTGCTCCTGTCCACCGGCCCGGTTTCGGCCGCGGACATCGAGGACATGATCGCGTTGCAGGGGGTCGACGAAGGGGTGGACGGGGTTGACGACGGCCTGGCCTGGAGTCTGGCGATATCCAGGAAAAGCGGCAAATCGGTGCTGTCCGCCTCGGGCGCCGGTGTGGCCTATGTCGTGTTTGGAGTGTGCACCCCCATGAGCAGTGCCCCATAGCAGTGAACCCGCGTTTCCGAATTTCAAATGACCGAATTATCATAGCAAAGATGTTGAAGCGCCGCTGCGGGGCCGGCGGGTCGGTCAAAGAAGGAGCGGTGCTCATCCAGGGCGATCACCGGCAAACGATTTTGGACGAGGTTCGCAGGCAAGGCTACACCGCCATGCTTGCAGGAGGATGATGGAAACAATGGAAAACGTCATCATCATGGGGGCGGCCGGCCGGGATTTTCACAATTTCAATGTCTATTTCAGGGGCAACGAACGGTATCGCGTGGTCTGTTTTACCGCCACCCAGATCCCGGACATCGAAGGGCGCAGGTATCCGGCGGCGCTGGCCGGAGAGCTTTACCCGGAAGGCATCCCGATCCATGCAGACGACCGGGTGTTTGACATGGTCAAGGAGCATCGTGTGGATCTGGTGGCCTTTTCCTACAGCGATGTTCCCCATACGGAGGTGATGCACAAGGCCTCGATCGTCACAGCGGCCGGCGCTGATTTTATCATCATCGGCGCTCTCTACACCATGCTTGCTTCGAGCAGGCCCGTGGTCTCGGTATGTGCCGTACGCACCGGGTGCGGAAAGTCCCAGACGAGCCGGAAAATCGTCGAAATTCTCACAGAAGCGGGCAAGAAGGCGGTCGCGGTGCGGCATCCCATGCCCTACGGCGATCTCACCAAGCAGGTTGTGCAGCGATTTGCCGACTACGAGGATTTCGACAGGCACGATTGCACCATAGAAGAGCGGGAAGAATACGAGCCCTACATCAACATGGGCGCCGTCGTCTACAGTGGGGTCGACTATGAAAAGATTCTCCGGCAAGCCGAGGCCGAGGCCGATGTCATCGTCTGGGACGGCGGCAACAACGACACGCCGTTTTTCAAGACCGACATTCATGTGGTGGTATTTGATCCACACCGTCCCGGCCATGAAACCGCCTATCATCCCGGCGAGACCAATCTGATCATGGCCGATGTGGCGGTGATCAACAAGGTCGACAGTGCAGATCCGGAAAATGTGGAAAAAGTGCGCAGCGCCATCGAATCAAACAACCCCAAGGCGCAGATCGTTCTGGCCGATTCGGAGCTCACCGTTGAAGGCGGCCTGCAGATCCAAGGGAAAAAGGTGCTGGTGGTCGAAGACGGCCCCACTCTCACTCATGGCGAAATGGCTTACGGCGCCGGGGTGATTGCGGCCCGGCGATTCGGTGCGGCCGAACTGGTCGACCCGAGGCCTTACCTGGCCGGTTCCATCCAGAAGACCTTTGCGGCCTATCCGGGCATCGGGCCGCTGCTGCCTGCCATGGGATACGGGCGGCGGCAGATGAAGGACCTTCAAGAGACCATCAACCGCACCCGGTGCGACCTGGTGCTGGTGGCCACACCTGTGGACTTGACCCGGCTGATGACCTTCAACAAGCCCAGCCTCCGGATTCGCTATGGCTACAAGGACCACGGCAAGCCGACCCTGGCGCAGGTCATTCAAGAGCGCATGCCGGGATGATCCCGGCCGGCCGCCGGACAACCCACCGCGTCCCCACGGCAGGTGATGTTGCCGGGCATCTTATGTGAAACTTCGGCCGAAGCCGGCGGTAAACACCGACCTGCCCCCGTCTTGGGTTTTGGCGGTTGAAGGGCTGCGCTCTGTCGTGGCCGGCGTTTGTTCCTTGGCGGCAATACGGACGCGACAGAGCGCGTCCCTCCACCGGCAGAGGCTTCGAGATAAAGTTTCGGTCTTGATCAGGCCGGTCAGCCTCGGATCGGCCAGCGGAGAGGCTCAAAGAAAGGATCCCATGACCAGACCCGGGAAAGGCAAACCGATCCTTCTGGTCGCCCTGGGCGGAAACGCCCTGATCCGGAAGGGCCAGCGCGGCACCATCGAGGAGCAGTTCGACAACCTGCACCTTCCCATGCGGCAGATCGCCGTGCTCGCCGAGCGCTACCGACTGATCATTACCCACGGCAACGGCCCCCAGGTGGGCAATCTGCTTCTCCAGCAGGAGGCCTGCAAAGCGGTGCCCCCACTGCCTCTGGAGATCCTCGTCGCTGACCGAGGGCCAGATCGGGTATATGATCGAATCCACTTTGGATGAGGTGCTGATGGAAAGGGGGATCGAATTCAGGCCGCTGGTCACCTTGATCACCTACGTGGTGGTAGACAAAGACGACCCTTCCTTTCGCCGCCCCACCAAGCCGATCGGCCCGGCCTACAGCCGGGCGGCGGCTGCGCGGCTGCCGTATCCGACCATCGACACCCCAAAGGGATACCGCCGGGTGGTGGCTTCGCCCGCGCCGGTCACCATCGTCGAGCGGCGGGAAATTCGAAAACTGCTGGAAATGGATTTCATCGTCATTGCCTGCGGCGGCGGCGGCATCCCGGTGATCCGGGAGGGAAGGGCGTTCAGCGGCGTCGATGCGGTGATCGACAAGGATCTGGTAAGCGCCCTGCTGGCCGAGGAAGTCGGAGCGGAGCTCTTTTTATCGGCCACCGACGTGCCCGGGGTGATGCTTCGGTTCGGCGATCCGGACCAGGAAATGCTCGCCGAGCTGACCGTCGACGAGGCCGAGGGCTATGCGCGGGAAGGCCATTTCGGCACGGGCTCCATGAAGCCCAAAGTGGAAGCCGCCGTCCGGTTCGTCCGGCGCACCGGCAAGCGGGCCGTGATCGCTTCGGTGGCAGAGATCGAAGCCGGGGTTTCCGGCGCGGCCGGCACGCAGTTTGTCCTTCATCAAAGCGGCGCATGATGGATTGACTGTATTTTCGATTGTCCGTTCAGGTTCCAATTGACAGTGCCGCTTGGCGCTGATAGCTTTAATTTATATGGAATGCTCTTTACGATCTTGCGCTGCCACCAGGTTTGCGCACCAGCGAATCACTTCTCTTCGGCGCCTCCACCGACTCCCGGAAATAAAACGAATCTTTTCAGTTCCATTTAGTTGAATGGGGCAGCGCACCCCATTGATGGATTTGCCGAGGCTCTGCTTCGGTGAAACTCGATAGCGCCCACCGGCAGAACGATCCCGGTGACGCGACCCTTTCCATCCGCCCCAACGGCGCGGGCGAGCCTTCTTTCGCCCGCGCTGCTTTTTGTTTTGCCTCTCCAAGCGCCGATCCCCTCCAATTCCGTTCCAGAATCCTGAGATTCCCTTGCGCCAAACCATTTCGAGCGATCTCAAACGGAGCGAAATTATGACAATCCCTATTGGCCTTGATCAAATCGCCTGCAGGATTTATCTGTCCGACAGCGAATCCCCAAGTGAACCCAGTATCCAAAGGATGCATCATGAATTTTCGCCAGAACGAAAAGGCAGGCGCAATGCCCCGCAAATCAGATCGGATGAGAGTCCCCCGGGACATCCGAAAAAAATTCGACCACCCCTCCGGCATCCTGATCCGGCGGATGCTCTGGCGCCAGAGCCGGATCGTGCTCGGCAGCCTCATGGCGGCCCTGGGGTTTTCCCTGTTTCAGGTGCCCTTCAATCTGGCCGCCGGCGGGGTTTCGGGGTTGGGCATCATTTTCAATCACTTCACCGGGTTTCCGATCGGCCTCACCGTCCTGGTCCTGAACGTGCCGCTGCTGGTGCTGGGGTTTTATCAGCTCGGACGCTGGCGCTTTCTGGTGTCCACGGTGGTGGCGGTGCTGTGCTTTTCCTTCGGTATCGACTTTTTCAACGTCTATCTGCCCCGGATGAACCAAACCTGGCCCATCACCGGCGACCTGCTGCTGGCGTCCATCTACGCGGGGGTGCTTTTCGGGGTCGGCATGGGCATCATCCAGCGGGCAGGGGGGACGGTGGGCGGCACGTCCATCCCGGCCCGAATCCTGTACGAGCGCACCGGTTTTCCCATGGCCCAGTCCTATCTGTTCACCGACGGAGCGGTCATTCTCCTGGCCGGGCTGGTCTTCCGCTGGGAGGTGGCGCTTTTGGCAGCCCTGACCCTGGTGCTGACGGGGATTTTTTCCGACTACGTGCTGGAAGGGGTCAGCAAGGTGCGCACGGCCACCATCGTGACCAAAAAGCCGGAAGATGTGCGCTGGGCGATCCTCTATAAGCTCCGGCGCGGGGTCAGCCTGTGGCCCATCGAAGGGGGATATTCGAAAACCAGCCGAACCATGGTGTTTTGCACGGTGCTGCGCTCCCGGGTGGCCGACCTGAAATACGCCATCCGCATGGTGGATCCGGACGCCTTCATCGTGATCGGGGTGGCCCAGCAGGTGGTGGGCGGCTACGGCAAGCGGGTGCCTGCCTCGGCAATCGGCGGCGTCAAGAACTCCGGTTGAAAACACCCTTCGAGCAGCGCCAACGCGCTTGGTGCTCGATGGCATGATTTCGGTGACGTACCTCAGATCAAAGGACGCTCACCGCCGAGACCCAGGAAATAATTCATTTGCCGGTACCACCAGGGCCAGTCGTGATTCACGTCGGGTCCCCAGAAGTCGATCCAGGCAGGGGCTGCCTTTTCTTTCAACAGCGAATCGAGGCGGCGGGTGTTTTCCATGGTATCCTCCTCCCAGGCGCCCCGGCCCACACAGACGACGATCCGACTCCGCCGGTACTGCGCCAGAAGGCCCGGATCGGTCAATCCGGGCAGGTAGCTGATGGGAGAGTTGAAATAGACCGCGGCAAGGTCGTCTTGGGTTATCTGAAATTCGGGGCGATCCAGGCGGTACAGGCCGCTCAGGGCGATGGTTCCTTCAAAGACGTCCGGATGCTTCAGAAAAAAATTGACGGCATGATATGCCCCCATGCTGCAGCCGTTGGCCATGACCCGTTCCTGCGCTATGCGGCAGTGGGTGCGGACAAACGGGACCACCTCTTCGATGATATACCGGTCGTAGCATTCGTGCCGGCCGTTTCGATCCGACGCAGAGACCGCAAAGTTGAACCAGCTTTCTTCATCGACGCTGTCCACGCAAAACAGCTTGATCTTGCCGGCGTCGATGAAGCCGGCGATCGCCTCGATCATCCCCATTCCCTCGTAATCGAAATAGCGCCCCCGGGAGCAGGGAAAGACGATGAACGGTTTGCCCCAGTGCCCGTAGACCTTCAGGGCCATCTCGCGGCTCAGGCTGGGGCTCCACCAGCTGTGGTGTTCGGTGTGCATGGGTGCGGCCTCCTTCGTGCAATCTAATCGCTTTCCTACCCCAAGCTGCTGAGCTGACGCTGCATAGCGCATGGGGCATGGCGCAAAGTGTAAAAACAGAAATACCCTTCGACCGGCGCCTCTTGTCTTCGTCCTGGCACGCGGAGGCCGTTTCCTACGTGGGCAGAGGATTCATGAAAAGTTTCATCCTTGATCAAACTGGCGGCGAATGCCTAAAAATTTCTTGAGAATCTCTTCCGGCAACCCTTGAACCCTGAACCTTGAACGCCGCTCCAGCGGCAGGGCTGACATCTGACATCGGTTACTTCTCCTCTATCCGGTGGATGAACCCGACGATCTCCATCATTTTATCCAGGTCCTGGGTCCGAAAAATATACCCGATGTCGCCCAAAGCGCTGCTGAAAACTCCCGGGACGCTTTCGACCTGGACCATGAAGGTGTCGTACCGCGCAAGGATCTCCTCGTGGCTGTGGACATAGCGCCGGTTGAACTTCCGGCTGGCATAGCAGCAGTGGTATTTGCGCGTGTAATCGACGGCCGTCTGGTTGTGGACCAGCAGATCGGCCCAGATCCGGTAGATGTCGATGTCGCAAGAATAGTTGAACATGTCGGTGGTATAGCCGCCCGGCGGCCGCATGTTGACTTCCAACGCGACGTACCGGTCGGCGTCGGTCCGGAAAAATTCCATGTGAAAGAACCGTTCCTTCACGTCGAATGCCTTCAGACACGCACGGCCGATTTTTTCCAGATCGGCGGGGATGTCTACGAGGTTATAGTAGTAGAGATGGCGCGCCTCGTTGACGGTTTCCATGATGCCCTGGCTGAAGATGTGGGCGGTGTGAAACAGGGGGGCGCCGTTTTTGTCCGCCAGCCCGTCGAATGAAACGATCGTGCCGGAGATGAATTCTTCCATGATATAATCAATGGCCGGCTTTTCCTTGAAAAAATCGCCAAGATCCTTTTCGTTGTCGAGGCGGTAGGTGGCGATGGCGCCCACACCGCCGTCGGGCTTGGCGATGACCGGATACCCGGTTTCGCGGATAAAGTCCTCGGCCTCTGCCGCGGTTTTAACGATCTGCCCGCGGGCCACCGGCACGCCGGCCTCCCGGAACTTGTCCTTCATGCAGGATTTGCGCCGGATGAAATCGATGTCGCTGCCGCGCACCCCGAAAATGTTGAAATCCTCCCTCAGGCGGGCTTCGGCGGCCAGCCAGTATTCGTTGAGAGAGTCTATCCGGTCGATTTTGCCGTAGCGGTGGGTAAAAAAGCCGAGCGCCCGGACCAGGGCGTCGTAGTTGTGCATATCCTCGACGCGATAGTACTCGGTCAACGCGGCCCGCACCTCCCGGGCCAGGTTCTCATAGGATTCGTCGCCAATGCCGAGTACGGTGGCCCCGGCCTTCTGCAGATGGAGACAGAACCGGAAGTAATGGGGCGGAAAATACGGGGAGAGAAAAACGACGTTCATGGACGGTTTCCTTTCAAACAGATACCCGTATGGGATGACGATTAAGTGTATTTTCGTTTCGGCTGCAGGTCGGTTTCCGGCTTGAATCTTGAACCTGAAACCATGAATCCTGCCGGCCGGCGGCGGAGCTGATCTCCGACATCCGACCTCGGGCCCTTTACACCGCAAATCTTCGCACCGGATACGCAGGTGCGGTAAATTTGCCGCTGATGGCCCTGAACAAGGATACCATGATCCAAAGAACGATCAACGGCAGGAGAATGGTTTGTATCACGAACACGACGACCAAATCGATCAGCCTGGGGACCAGATCCGCCAAGTTTTCCTTGATGGCCCCGAATCTTGCCTTCAAAGCGGCCGTATCGGTCATCTGGAGAAATTTATCAAAAAACCCGGCCTCTTCCCTTCCTTCGGCGCTGAATTTTCCGCCCGTGATTTCCTCCATGTCGAGGCTTTCGTTGATCTCTTTTGCCGCCTGGATCGATTCTTCGTAGCGGGTTTCCAAAAAGAGGCCGTCGATCGTGTTTCCGGCAACGCCGACGACCGGAATCAGGAACCGGACAAACAGGGCAATCAGCAGCATTTTCGCACCGATGCCGGACAGGTCGATGTTGAACAGGCGCGGCAGCCACGTGCCGATGAGCAGAAACAGCATCGAAACAGAGAGCAAAATCTTCAGGCCGAGCCATGAGCCGATTTCCATCAACACCTTCTGGATGCCCAATGAGGCGGTGCTGAGCAGCATGACAAACGAGAACCGCTCGATCAGATCGTTGAACGGGTCGAGAAATTCACCGAAGCCGACAGTCACGCCCACCCCGGCGGTGGCCGATTGAAAGACGGAGATGATGCCGTTGGAGAGCCTGGCAATTCCATACGTGTACAGGGCTTTTTTCAATGTCTCGTTCAGATAGGTTTCACCGCTTTGGTCGATGGTGTTGCGGCAAAAAGAATCGAGCACGTTCGTTGCCGACAACGCCAGGACCGCCACAAGGATGACGCTGACAATTGCTTTCCGTTTGGCCGAGGAATTCATGGCGACTCTCCCATCCTTTCTGGGTGCAAATGGTTCGGCGCATTGCGCCTATCATCGTTTATCGGATTGATCGCTGTCTTATGATACCAGAAAGGGCGGATTTGATAAAATTCGCCGCCTGATTGGGGGAGAGAAGAAAAAATCGAAGGCGCTTATCCGGAATCCTCAAGTCCCAGTTTGGGGAGCCGGAAACCGTGGGTTTTGGACTTGGAGGGCCACGCTCTGTCGTGGCCGGGATTTGATCGTTAACGGCAACGCGGACGCGACGGAGCGCTTCCCTCCACCGGCTCCGGAGGTTGCTTGAGCTTTATAGAGAACCGGAAAATCGAATAACCGGAGACGGTTGCCCCAAAGAATCTGTCGCACCCGTTGAAACGCCTGTGCCGCCGGCCGGATCAGGAATCGAACCCGATCCGTCCGATAGCATCAAAGCCGCCCTTGCCGTCCAGCTTCAGCACCACTCCTTCCCCGGAGGAGACGCCTTCTCCGGTCATGCCCGAGATGGTCACAAAATGGGTCACCAGCACGATCAGCTCCCCGTCAGCGGGTTGTTCGGCCATAAACGCCCGCAGAGCGGTCAGGTTTGGCTCGCGGTCCTTCGGCCGCTGGAAAAAAGAGTTCAGGGCCGGCAGTTCGGTCACGGGGCCGAGGCCGATAAGCTTGGCCGTTTCCAGGCACCGGCACCACTGGCTCGAATAGACCCGGGCAGGGGCCACGCCCCGGGCGCGCAGCCACGCTCCGATCACCCGGGCCTGGCTGCGTCCCTGCTCGTTTAAATTGCGCTGGGTGGCGCAGTCGCCGAGGACAAAACCGGCAGGGTCCCCGCTTCCGGGTGCATAGGCGTGGCGGAGCATCAGCACATGGCCGCCGGATGCGATTTGATCCGCAAAATCCTTGGCGAGGGGTTCACCAACGGCGGCCAGCAACACCATTGCCCCGATAAAGACGGCAAAGAGCCGTCTGGCCGGTTTTTTATTGAAACAGAGCATCCATACACCACTTTTTGTCAGCGGCAAACGCTGCCGTCAGCGCTTTCCGTCGATCAATCCCGTGGCCTTGCGTCCACTTTATGATATACTGACAACAGCAGTCGATTGTCATCTGATTTCAGCGACAGCGGCTGTCGGAGAGAGCGGTGCCATGGCCTTTTGCAGGCGGGGCGACAAGGAAATCGAACGGATCAACCGGCAGCAGCAGGAGTTGTTCGACGGGATCGTGCACGTGTTCGAACCTCCGCTGCCCGAAGGCGTGCCCGAGCGGTTGGAACAGATCGTCTCCGCTGCCGGCATCGAGACAGGACAGACGGTGCTGGACGTGGGCACCGGCACCGGCATCCTGGTGCCGATCATCCGGCAATACTGTCCGAAACGAATATATGCCTGCGATCTTTCTCAAAAGATGCTCGACCAGCTGCAGAAGAACTATCCCGGTGTCATCACCCTCCTTGCGGACGTGCGGGATTTGACCCTGCCCGATGCCAGCCTCGACGTGGTGTTCATCAATGCATGCTACCCCAATATCGCCGACAAAGCAGGTGCGTTTGCCAATATATCCCGGATGATGACATCCGGCGGCCGGTTGGTCATCAGCCACCCGCTAGGCAAACGGTTCATCGACTCCCTGAAAAAGACTTCTCCGTTTCCCCTCGACGATTTTCCGGAAAGATGTGAGGCCAAACGGCTGTTGGCGCCGTGCGGCCTGGCCTTGCAAACGATTGTCGACAAGCCGGCGCTCTATATCCTCGCTGCTGATAAACGGATTTGAGTCGGCGCATTGTCAGGGCGGCCCGTATCCTGCCACAAAGACCGGCTTGCCGGTGAGTTTCCCTTCCAGGGCGGTAAGGTAGGCTTCTGCGACTGTCGCGGCGGCCGGCCAGGGGGCCGGATCCATCCCCATGGTTGAGGCGGTCTCGGCGACCAGGGGGGGATGGACGACCACGATCCGCCGGCCCTGGTCCAGATCGAGGGCGGCGGCGCGGACAAAGCCTTCCAGGCCTGCGTTGACCAGAGCCACGGCCGCGGTGCCGGCCCAGGGTGAGTAGGCCAGCATGCCCCCGGTGAGTACGAAGACGCTGCCGGCCTTCAGGACGGAAAGGCCCTTTCTCACCAGAGTTACCTGGCCTAAAAGCTTGCTTTCGATCCCCAGCCGGACCTGTTTTTCGGTAAGATCGGCCAGAGGCGCAAAAGCAGCGGCCCCGGCGGCGCAGACCACGGCGTCGATCCGGCCTATTGCAGCGTAAAAGGCGTCGATGGATGCCGGGTCGTCGATGTCCACCCCCGGCCAGGTGCTTCGGGAGACCGGGATCACGTCGTGGCCCCGGTCGGAGAGCAGCCTGGCCACGGCCTTTCCAATGGTGCCGGAGGCACCGATCACTGCGATATTCATGGCGAACCTCTCTTTTGCTTCAGTTTTTCCCATCGAGTGTCTCTTCGCGCACCGGCATTGTCCGGCCGGCGGTGCCAGGCACCGGTATTTGGACGATCCACTTATCAAAACATACGATCTCCCGGCAGCTCGTCAACGACCGGCCGCTGGGTAGGAGGGCTGGCGGACCCGCCGCTTGGAACATCAAAATACAGGATTCGACCCGTGACGGGATTCGAAGAAGTGCTCCCCGTGGGCGCAAACAGAAAAAGCTTTCGCCGGGGCGGGACCTGATTTTCTCTATCGTTGCGGGCAGATGACGCTGTATATGGCGGAGTAGTCCGCATCGCCGAGCCCCCTGTCGATTGCTTTCTGCACGATTCGCCTGACCCCGTCGAGGCCGGCGGTATCCAGGTTCGAGGCTGCCGCCGCAGAAAGGGCCAGCCCGACGTCTTTGGCCAGATGCCGGGTGGGAAAATTCGGATCGGAGAAATTCCGCTCCAGCATGCGCTCCAGCTTCTTGTCGAAAGTCGGGGCATAAAGGGCGCTTTTGCGCAGGATGTCCATGAACCGGTCTGTCGAGATCCCGTTTTGCTGCACCAGGGCAAGGCTGAGGCAAAACGCCGCGGTAAGGCTTGCGATGAGCTGGTTCATCGCAAGCTTCAAGGCGGCGGCCCTGCCGACGTCACCGATCAGAAGCGGGGCTGGGCCGAAGGACGCCAAAAGCCCGGACCACCTGCGCATCTGTTCGGCCGAGGCCCCCACCATCACGATCAGCTTTCCCTCCCGGGCCTCGGGAAGGCTTCCAAGCACCGGCGCTTCGAAATAGTCCCCGCCGCCGACTTCGATCCGCCTTTTCAACCCGGCGCTCTGCTCCGGTGAGATCGTTCCCATCTGGATGACCGTTTTGCCGGAAAGCGCCGCCGGAGCCTCGGCATCGAAGAGGACATTTTCGATGGTCGGGTGGTCTGCGAGCATCAGGACAACGCAGTCGGCCCCTGAAATCGCATCCGCCGCGCTCCCGGCGACGGTTGCCCCGAGCCCGGCCAGGGGAGCGGCCTTTTCGGGTGTCCGGTTCCATGCCGTCGTTGGAAAGCCCGCCTTCAGAATCCGCTCTGCCATGGGCCGGCCCATGAGACCGGTGCCGATCATCGCGATGTTCGGTTTTGTTGACATGACATGCCTCCATGTTCAAATTGTCGCAGCGGCAAAACCGCTTATGTGAAACTAGGCCAAAATGGCATAGTTTAACTCTTGATCAAACTGACCGACTCGCGGTCAGCGGCGGGGCTCGTATGAAACTTCACCCGAAGGCAAATGCACAGGGAAGAAAATTTCCAAATCCCAAGCACCAAATCCCAAACAA
>CAYPFH010000018.1:0-6382 GCA_964409825.1 uncultured Desulfobacterales bacterium
ATCCCAAGCACCAAATCCCAAATTTCAAACAAGCACCAAGCACCAAATCACAATATCCAAACAAGGACAAAAGCTTTTCTAAAGTATCTTGTTTGGAATTTGGTGCTTGGGATTTTTTTAGCCCGCCGGTTTGCGTATTTCGCCATCTTACCTCGCTGCAAAGGCGCGACCGGGTGCAAACCCAGACCATGGGGGCGACGTCCGTAAATTCGAAGTTTTACCCGGCCTCCTGCCGCCTGAACACCACTTTGCCGTCAAAGACCGTCAGGTGCACCTTCACGCCGGCGATACGGGCCGGATCCGCAGTGTAGATGTCTTCTTCCAGGACGACCAGGTCCGCACGCTTTCCTTCCGAGATGCTGCCAAGCTCGCTTCCAAGGCCGTGGATCCGGGCCGGCGTCAGAGTGTACGCCCTGACCGCCTCATCTACGCCCACCCGCTGCTCCGGGTACCATCCGCCGGCGGGTGTGCCGTCGATTCGCTGCCGGGTCACGGCGGCGTGGATGCCCACCATCGGGTTGGGGTCGCAGACCGGGCAGTCCGAGCTGAACATGATCGGGGCTCCGGTGTCGATCAGCCGCCGGAATGCATATGCCCATCTGCCCCGCTCTGCCATGACCGCATTGATCAAATTGATATCGAGGATCATGTTCGGAGGGGTGACCGACACGGCGATATCCAGACCGGACAGCCGTTGGGCGTCCTCGGGACGGACCACCTGCATGTGTTCGATCCGGTGGGGGACGCGGAGGCGCCTTTGCCGCCGCTGGGAAAGATCTGAAAACAGTTCGATCAGGTCCTGGTTTGCCCGATCTCCTACGGCGTGGATCATCACCGAAAGGCCGGCGGCCTCGGCGGTTTGAACGGCCCCGGCGAGTTCTTCGACGGGCATCGTCGGCATCCCGATTCCGCCGTCCAGATACGGTTCGGTCATCCAGGCTGTCCGGGCGCCCACGCCTCCGTCGTAAAAAAATTTGACGTGGCCGATCCGGAGCCGGTCGTCGCCCATGCCGGTGCGAAGACCCCGGTCGATGGCGTCAGACATCCGGTGTGCGGGCAGGGTCACCCAGCAGCGAAGCTGCAGCCGTCCCCGCCGGTGAAGATCGGAAAAGGCTGTAAGCGCCGTCTCCCCGTCGGGGTCGCTCATCAGGCGGATGTCGTGGATGCTGGTGATCCCCAGGCGGTGGAGGGCGGAAACCCCGTTCAGAAAGGCGCTGTGAACTTCTTCGGAAGAAGGACTCGGAATGGCTTGCCGGACCCGGTTGACGGCCAGCTCCCGGAGGATCCCGGTGGGGCGTCCGTTCTTGTCGCGCTCGATGCGGCCTTCGGGCGGATCGGCCGTCTCCGGTCCGATGCCCGCTGCGGCCAGAGCCGCGGAGTTGGCCGCAGCCAGGTGAAGGTCGCAGCGCCACAAGAGCACGGGATGATCGGGCGCGGCTTCATCCAGCACGTCGCGGCTCGGCATTTGCGGCGCTGCCCAGTCGGTTTCGTTCCATCCCTGACCGAGAATCCATTTGCCGGCGGGGGCGCTTTCCGAGGCTTTCCGGACGATTTCAGCAAGTGCCTGCAGGGAGGGAAGATCGGCCAGGTTCAAGTCCTGCCGCTTCATTGCCCATTCATAAAAGTGGATGTGAACATCGGTAAATCCGGGCAGCATAAGCCTTTGTTTCAGGTCGATCCACTCGGTGGCCGGGCCGGCCAGGGTGCGGACCCGATCGTCGGAGCCGA
Source organism: uncultured Desulfobacterales bacterium (assembly GCA_964409825.1). GTDB lineage: Bacteria > Desulfobacterota > Desulfobacteria > Desulfobacterales > CAFBRK01 > JAIPEL01. Next base: position 1,729 of record CAYPFH010000018.1, read on the forward strand.
CCGCGGCAATTCGGCCCCGGATGCAGGCGACCGCCTCCGCCGACGGCCGGGAAGGATCGAGGGTGTTCACCCTCCCGTTGTATAGAATCAGATCCGCCGCCGCTTTAGTGCCGGTCATATCAGAAACCCTTCCGGAAAGGGATCGTTCGGATCGACGACAAACTCGCTGGTGCCGGTGATCTGGGCGCTGCCGCTGACTTCTCCGATCACCGCCGGCAGGTCCCCCACGGTAGTTTCTTCCACCAGGCGTCCGGTGAAAACGGTATCGAGAAGGCCGGCGTTTTGGTAGATTTGATGCAGGGAAAGCCGGTCCCGGTGATGCAGCAGGGTCATCTTGGCGGTGGTCCCCGTGCCGCAGGGCGAGCGGTCGATGTGAGACTCACCGTAGATCACCGCGCTTTTTCCGCTGAACTTTCGCCCGGGAAATTCGGTGTAAAATTCGGCAACGTCCACGGTGCACACCTCCGGCCTCTCCGGGTGCCGCACGGCAAACGCCGCATTGGCCGCATCGATGACGGCCATGCCAAGGGAGATAAGCCGCTGTCCGGTTTCCGTCGCAAGATCGATTCCGGCCCTGCCGGCGTCGACCATGGCAAAAAATCCGCCCACGCACACCAGATCGACGGAAATACGGCCCAGTTCCGGCACCTCGACGACCCGGTCTACGGCGTAGACGAAAGAAGGCACCATGCGGATGGAAACCGACATCGCCGATCCGTTTTGAATCCGGGTTCTGGCCTCCAGAGGTCCTGAAGGAGTGTCCACAACGAAAGTTTTTTCCCCGTCTTCTGCGGGAAGCCGGCCCAGCTCGACCAGGGTGGCGACGGCGCCGATGGTGGCGTGGCCGCACAGGTAGGGGTATCTTCTGGCGTCCATGTAAAAAAGCCCGAAATCGCCATCGGGCGAAACCGGCTCGGTGACCACTGCTGCCAACAAGTCCCGGTGTCCCCGGGGTTCTCGGGTGAGCAGCAGACGGATCGAATCGAAGTGCGTTTGGAAATATTCGCACTTTTCCGTCATCGTTTTCCCCGGCAGGGGGCCGACTCCGCCGACAACAAGGCGCGTCGCTTCGCCCTGGGTGTGGGAGTCGACGACAAGAATCCGGTCTGGGAATCGCTGGTGGAAGGTGTTTATGATTCGGGATAAATCCATGCTGATGTCCTGGAGCGCTTGGCAAAATGACGTTCCGAAATTCCGAGGAATGAGGCGTGCTTAAAGTACGCCGCAATGACGAGGGATGAAGGGGAACGCAGATATCGGGCTTTTTGCGAAGCCGTCATTCGGCGGCGATCAGGTGGCAGTGGTACGGGGAAACCTGCACGAAAACGTCGTCTCCGTAATCGTAGGTGTGGGTTCGCATCATGCTGATGACGTGGATTTCCCTTTCGGAGGGCAGTTCGATGAAGTAGCTGACCTCTCCGCCCATGTAGCTTCTGTCCTTGATGCGGCCCGCAAAATGGTTCATCCCTTCGTCCGGCGCAAGATCCTCCTTGCGGTGTACCTCGAAGCGCTGGGCCCGAACCACGATTTCCACGGCGTCGCCTTTTTTCCACGCGCCGCGCTGCTTGGCCAGGAGCACGTCTCCGGTTTCGATCTTGACCCGGATGTTTTCCTTGTCCTGGTCGACGATTTCGCCGGGAAGAAAGTTGGAATGACCCAGAAAGTCTGCCACGAAGTGATTGGCCGGCCGGTTGTAAACCTCTTCGGGGGGACCCTCTTGGAGGGTGAGGCCGTCTCTCATCACCACAATCTTGTCTGACATGCTCAGCGCCTCGCGCTGGTCGTGGGTGACGAAGATGGTGGTCACCCCGAGTACCCGCTGAAGGTTGTCCACCTCCCGGCGCATGTCTTCGCGAAGATTTTCGTCCAGGGCCGAAAGCGGCTCGTCCATGAGCAAGACGTCGGGTTCGATGACGATGGCCCGCGCAAGGGCGATGCGCTGCTGCTGGCCGCCGGAAAGCTGGGCGGGTTTGCGGTTTTCCACGCCGGGAAGGCGCACCATTTCCAGCGCGCGCGTGACTTTTTCCTTGATCTGCGCTTTGGGCATGCTCCGATATTTGAGCCCGAAAGCGACGTTGTCAAAGATGCTCTTGTGGGGAAACAGGGCGTAGTTCTGGAAGATCATCCCCAGGTTTCGCTTGTGGATGGGCGTGTCGTTGATTCGCTTGCCGTTGACAAAGATGTCCCCTTCGGTCGGCTCTTCGAGGCCGGCGAGCATCCTGAGCAGGGTCGTCTTTCCGCATCCGGAAGGACCCAGGAGGGTGACCAGGGATCCTTCGGGGATGTCCAAGTCCATTTTTTCCACGGCGGTTACGCTGCCGAAGCGCTTGACGATTCCCCGGAAGTGGACGAACTTGGGATTTTTTTCTTCTTTGCCCAAGGTGTTGATCTCCATAAAAGAACAAAGAACTCAGAACCCAGAACTCAGGATCCATCGGAAGCTGGCTGGCACCGTCTGGCCTTATTCTGTGTTCTGAGTTCTGTATTCTGCTGTTAAGCTCCCGCCTTGATCCGATCCCACTTTTCGGTCCACTCGAGCTGGTGGCTGTTCCAGTACTCGGGATCGGCGAACAGATACCCGTCCAGGGTCCCGGTCGGATCGAAGGCCGGCAGCTTCTTGACCGACTCGGGCAGGGAAACTTTCCGGGGATCGAGGCTCGGCGGATACTTCTGGCCTTCGGCCACGGCGATGGCCGGTTCCGGCTCCAGCATGAAGTTGAGCAGCTTCTGGGCTACCGCCATGTCGGTGCCCCTGAGGACGTACATGTACTCCATCCAGGAGTAGGTATTGTTCGGGGCCAGGTATCCGATGGGATGACCCTCGGCCTGGAGATTGGCCACCCGGCCGGACCAGGCCACGGTGGCATAGACTTCGTCGTTGGCCAGCAGGCTCATCAGCTCTGAGCCCGAGGCCCAGTATTTTTTCATCAGCTCCCGCTGTTCGCGCAGCGCGTCCCAGACATCGTTTAAGCGGGTGATGTTGTTGGGGCTCTGGCCGGTGTAAAGGGCTGCGTACCACATATTGGTCCGGAAGTCGCCCTCCCAGCTGCCAAGCTTGCCCTTGAGGCTTTTGTCCCAGAGCAGCGAGGCACCGAGCTTTTCGGCCGTTTCCTTGCTGATGTACTTGGTGTTGTAAGCGATGCCGGTCTGGCCGTAGTCGTAGGGGACGGCGGAAAGTTTGCCGTCTGTGATCGCCCGCAGGGTGCTGATCATTTTTGGCAGCACATTTTTCAGGTTCGGAATCTTGCCTTCGTCCAGCACGGAGTTGAAGCCGAGATTTTTATACCGTGCATAATCGTATACGGCGCTCAAGTGGGCGAGATTGAACTCTCCGCCCGGCGGATAGGAGGCCTTGACCTGGGTGAGAAAGGCATCCATGCCGGTAAAGGCGGCGTCGACCACCTCGATTCCGGTCTCTTTGGTAAACGGATCGAACGCATATTTGCGCAGGGCCTCGGAGGTGGAGCCGCCCCAACTGTGAAACGTAATCGATTTTGCTGCAAAAGCGCTTCGAGCCAGGCCGAAGGGGCCGCCGGCGATGCCGGCCGCCGCGGCTGCGATGCCGAGATACTTCATAAAAGCGCGCCTGGAGATTTTTCCTTGCCGATAGCGGTCGATCATTTCGTCCAGTTTTCGCTCCATTTGCTTTTCCATCATCAAACCTCCTTTGGTTCATTGAGACGTTATCGGTGAAAGAATAACACGCCGGCCCTCGTTGTGATGTGATGCCGCCCTTGACTCAGGCTCCGCTTCCGCGGGCAAACCGCCGCGAGATATAGCCCGCCAGCAGGGGGATCGACACGGTTAAAACGATCATTACGGTTCCCAGTGCGTTGATTTCCGGACTGATGGAGTTTCTCAGCATCCCGAAGATCTTCACCGGAACGGTCTGGTTTTGCGCCGTGGCCCAGAAAAGCGTCGCCGTAACGTCGTCGAAGGAAATCGTAAAGGAAAAGAGCATCCCTGCGAAGATGGCCGGCGCAAGAAGCGGGAAGGTGATCGACCGGAAGGTCTGAAACGGGCTTGCTCCCAGGGTCTGGGCGGCCTCTTCATACTCTTTTTTGATGCCCACCAGCCGGGCCTGGACCACTAAAAGCACGTAGGGCAGGGTGAGCACCACATGCCCGATGAGAAGCAGCGCAAAGCTCTTCGGCTGCTGGAGCCACCGGATGAAAATCAGCAGCGCTACGCCCAGCACCACCTCCGGGATCATGATCGGGGCCAGCAGCAAGGTGTTCAGCGTCTCTTTTCCCGGGAACCGATACCGGACAAAGGCCATGGCGGCCGGAATGCCGATGGCCGTGGTCAAAACGGCCGTGAGCGATCCGAGCACAATCGAATTTTGAAAAGCATTTAAAATGGTCGCGTTTCCGGCCAGCTTTGAGTACCACCGGAAGCTGAACCCTTCCATGGGAAACGATCCGAACTGCTGGGGGTTGAACGAGAGCAGGACCACCGCTACGATCGGCGTAAACATCCACACGTAGATGAGCAGCGTGTAGAGCTTGATCAGCGACCAACCGGAGATAGGCTTCATAAGATAGCCCCTATTGCCGTACAATAATGGAAGGCCTCGGAAGGTTTCACAGCTCCGACGAGATCGGGAGTAAAACTCGAAATCCGAATATCGAAATCCGAAACAAATTCGAAATTC